>CAZAKX010000001.1:0-66190 GCA_964485915.1 uncultured Nitrospira sp.
CGGCGCAAGCGAACTACTGGATACAGGCCAAGCTGATCTACTGCCACCAGGCCGCGGATGGGGTGACTCCGGAACAGGTGGCCAAAGCCGGGCCCGGCGCCGGTATCAGCAGCGGAGGTACCGTGATGGCTTCGGCTGGTTCCATGAGTGACGAGTCCGGCATGGGCATGGCCGGTATGCCGGACATGGGCGCCATGATGCGGCAAGCCATGGCCATGAGCGGCGGACGAGGAGGATTCGGCGGGATGTCCGGTTTTCCCAGTATGCAGCCGCCGCCCAAGGAAGAGGGCGTGATCTACCTGTGCGTGGCCGATGTCCAAATTACCGATCGGAAGATCGGCAGAGCAATCGGTCAGTCGGTCGGCATGATGGGGACAGCCGCCGATCGGAAGGGCGACAGTCCCCTGGCGAAGGTGCAACTAATGCGAATGGTCGGTCACGTGCGGCAAAAAAGTTTGGACATTCCCGAAGCCACTCCAATCGTCCAAGAGAAAATCGCCACCGGCATCGCAGGACTGTTCTAGGCCTGTTCGTTTTCTTGCTACCTTCGCTATGTTCGAAAAATGCGATTGGGTGCTTGCTATAGGGACAGCAATGGGCAGTTCCGGCTCTTATGCAGGTCGGCCAAACGTAGTTGGGCGGACAAGTAAGGGTCACTCGTAGCAGGGGTTGTAGTATTCACCAGCCGGGGAGGATCGAATGCCGTTTCAGCCACCGTATCTCGTAGCTGCGAAGAACCTCAAGTCTTTCTTGGAAGCGCTGCGGCATGCGCAGGCGCCTGAAAAGGTCACTGTCCGATTCATCGAGCAGCTTGGCTTCAAGAGCACGAACGATCGACTCTTCGTACCGCTGCTAAAAGCGATGAAGTTCACCGATGACGCCGGGAAGCCGAGCGCGCGCTATCATTCGTTTCTCGACGACAGTGAGTGGGAGACGGTGCTGGCGGAAGGCGTTCGCGATGCCTACGCAGATCTGTTTCGTATAAACAGAAAGGCCAATGAGTTTACACGCGAACAACTGACTGGGAAGATGAAGAGCCTTGGGGAGGGTAAGCTTTCCACGGCTGTACTCAACAATGCCGTCAGGACGTTTCTGGAACTCGTCAAGCTCGCAGACTTCGCCGTGATTTCGCCCGCGCCAGCCCCTGAGATGGAAAGCGGGGAGGTTGCGGAAGTTACGGCCGAGGAAGTGCACGCCGCGGCGCCGTCAGTCGGGGCTATACCGTCGCCGGGATCAGCAGTTGTGGGCGCCTCTCTTGTCTATCGAATCGAGATTGTACTGCCAGCCGTCCGAGATCAGGCTGTGTACGACGCAATCTTCCGAAGCGCACGCGAGCACCTCTTGAAGTGAAGGGCTCACGAGTGGATCTCTACGCTTTCGTCTACCGCGGCGTTCTCGCCGGCGAAGCGATTCGCCAGGCTCTTCCATCGACGGATGATTCCGACGCGAAGCAGCCTGAGAGGGACATTCAACGGCGAATGCCGCTGGATACCCTTGATGACGCGTTGGTGCTAGCCGCCAGGAAGATGGCCTGGGTTTACATCGCGATAGCAGCCTTCGAGAACAGCGTTCGTTCTTTTATCGAGGAGCGGTTGCTTGAGAAAGTCGGCGCAAGCTGGTGGGACACGGCAGTGTCGTCGTCTATCAGGAACGATGCGGAGAGACGAAAGAAGGAGGAAGAGCAGATCCGCTGGCACGGTTCCCGCGGGATGTCAAACTTATCCTACGTTCAGCTTGAGGAACTCGCAGTTATCATCCAAAACAATCACGGCCACTTCAGCGACCTCATCCCGACCGTAGAATGGGCACGTGAGATCTTCCGATCCCTCGCTCGATCGCGAAACGTAATTATGCACAGCGGGCAGCTCTCCCTCGCTGACGTCGAGCGAGTGGCGATGAACATTCGGGATTGGGTCAGGCAGGTGGGGGCATGAAGCGTGCCGCCCAACAACCGCATGAAGCGAACGGCGCTGCACGCTGCAGATGCTGAGTGTTAGACGGCACGACACATAATCACTATCTTTGTAGGAGATAATAGATCATGAGCGTTCAACCCTTTGTCTTGAGACCGTATCAGCATGGGCGCGCATTGAATGTGGTCGGAACACAGGTGACGATGTTGGCGTCGAACGCGGCGACGCAAAGTCGCGGAATTACCTTACGGCAGAGCGAAGAAGGAACAGGCCCTCCGCCGCATCGCCACGATTGGGACGAAGCGTTCTATGGTCTCGTAGTCGCAACTCATGGAAACTATAATGGTAATGGCATATCGCTCTCAATAGTTCTGGCACGTTACACGGAAGGAAATGAGGCATATCTTGTCCTCGTGCGGATCGGCCTAGACAGTGTTATGCTTCATGAAAATCGGAGGTCAATACAATGAGCACGAAAGACTTATTAGACGAGGCGATGAAACTGAAACCGGAGGAACGGTTCACCTTGGTTGAGGGGCTGATACAGAGCCTGGATGAGCCGGATAAAAAGCTCGATGAGATATGGGCGGAAGAATCGGAAAAACGACTCAAGGCTTATCGGGACGGAAAGCTTACAGGCGTCCCGATGGAGGAACTATTCAAGGACAATTGATGCGCGTCGTATTCACCAGAATAGCGACGCAAGAATTGGAAGATGCTATACGTTTTTATGAGCTCGAATATGTAGGGCTCGGGAGTAAGTTCAAAGAGGAAGTGAGAAAGGCTGCCTTACGAGTTGCCGAGTATCCCAAAGCATGGTCCTTAGAGCGGGGTGAAGTCAGGAAGTGTCTCCTCCACAAGTTCCCATATAAGTTGATGTACTCCGTGGAAGAAGACCACATTCTCGTCATCGCGGTCGCCCATCAACACCGAAAGCCGGACTACTGGGTTGGAAGGGATGAAACATAACAAGCCTATCCAGCCACCACCGAAGGAAGATGGCGTGACCTACCTGTGCGTTGCTGACGTCCAAATTACTGACCGAAAGATCGGGAAGTCCATCGGTCGGGCGACCAGCGGTCAGTCATCAGGCGGTGAAAAGGTGCAACTGATGCGAATGGTCGGCCACGTTCGCCAAAAAAGGTTAGACATTCCCGAAGCCACTCCCATCACGAACACAATGGGTAGATCCCACACCTATGCGGATCGGTCTGAACATAGGTAGGCCGTGAATTCTCACCACACGTAACCATGCCTCAAGATTGTACATGGATATTTGGCCGTGGGGCATCAATCGCCAATGGTCTTCCATGGGTTGTGCCTCAATTGTGGAAAGACGATCTCATCGCAGAGCAAGTGACACGCGACGCTCACGTCCAAATGATTACGAACACGCTGCGCAACCCCATATCGTCGGTTGCTCGACGCCATGTCGACGAAAACTGTTTCTGATGGTCATCACAGACTTCTTACGACGAACTGGGACAACTTGCTTCAGCGCGATGTCTTCGACTGGGTTGAGGCAAACACGCCTGGCTATGCGCCACGATTTCTGAGTACTCCTGGCACGGTCTACCACCTGAACGGCTCTGTCGAACAAGGGAATTTTAAAAACCGCAGCCCGTTTTTACTGGAAACCGACTCCCCGAGTGTTCGGAAGTCGACGTTTGAAGCCAATCAAGCACTTAACCTCTTGTTATGTTCGACGCTTGTGGTCGTTGTCGGGATGTCGTTTGAGTGCAACATGGATTGTGGACTGTTGGGCATACTCAGGGCACACCAGGATAATGTTCCGATCGGCAGTGCATCCTTCGTAATCGTGGAACCGAACAAAGAGAAGCTTGAATCCACATACGCGACGCTAGCGTATTGCTTTCCCCGGGCGGGCGGTATCAGGGTCAATAAGGGGTTTGTGGAATGGATGGATAGTGGCATGCCCGAGCTTGTGCCGCGGCTCTTCAGCATATGAATGAATGTCAGCTGTAACGCGTTCGAGTCGGACGAGGTTCAGCGCTGCATCCATCACGGTGCCGGTCTGTACAGGCGTTCGGACGACGCTTAGCATCCCCCGAACAGCCCTGCCGCTAGGGTATGTGGCTGTTAGGCAAAACCCAGGTAATCACCATCTTTATTGGAGGCAGCGAGATCATGAACGTTCAACCCTTTGTCTTGAGACCTGGTCAGCGTGAGCCAGCATTGAATGTGGTTGGAACACAGGTGACGGTGTTGGCGTCGAACGCGGCGACACAAAGTTATGGCATCACATTGCAGCAGGGCGAGGAAGGCACAGGACCGCCGCCGCATAGTCATGACTGGGACGAGGCGTTCTACGTCCTGAAAGGGGAGATTCACTTCATTTGCGACGGGAAAGACTATGCCTGCACTGTGGGGACTCTGGTGCACGTTCCTCGAGGCACCGTTCATGGTTTTCGCTATGGGAGAGGCGGTGGTCAGATGCTTGAGATTACGGGGGCTGGGGCGTTAGCAACTCAGATGTTCACAGCCATCGACAAGGAGATTCCCCCCGGACCGCCGGATGGTCCCAAGCTGCTTGATGTGCTCCAGCGCAATGGGGTCACTGTCGCGGTGTGATCAGCTGCCCGCTTGACGGACGCACGCCCAATCCCACGTGCGTTGAGAACGAGCTGCTTTCGAACGTAGACCCACGATCGCCCATGCGCTGTTCCGGAGATGGGCACCTTTGTCGTGGCAACGGAGGTCTGCCGACAGTATACTTAATTGCCAGGTATGAACGGCTGCAGAGTGTTAGTGTTATAGTGATGGCCATATCGGGAGGGATCGGGGATGGATTGGAAACCCTACATTTCGACTGACCCGCAGATTATGCATGGTGCAGTGTGCTTCCGGGGAACGCGAATACCGGTATCGGTCGTTCTGGACAATCTCGCTGCAGGCGAAACGCCTGAACGCATTCTCGATCAATACCCTTCGCTCCGGCCTGAGCATATTCCCGCGGCGATCAGCTACGCGGCGGACTTAGCGAGAGAACGCATCGTTCCGATCCCCGCCTAAGCGCGCAGGATGCCGACTCGTTTCAAACTCGACGAGAATGTTCCTCGTGATGCTGGGACCTTGCTTCAGCAGGCCGGTCACGATGTCCATACCGTGCTGGCCGAGCAGCTGGGAGGCAAGCCCGATTCACGAGTGTTTGGTGCATCCCAGGCAGAGGAAAGAGTTCTCGTCACGTTCGATCTCGATTTCTCTGATATCCGCGTCTACCCTCCAGCAAGTCACCATGGAATATGGGTATTGCGCCCACATACACAAGGTATCGAAAACACACTGGTGCTGCTGAAATCCGCGTTACGAGTTCTTGAAAATGAGCCTACGAACGGGCGTTTGTGGATCATTGAACCTAAACGGGTTCGCATTCATGAATAGGTGGTGATTTCACGCCTAGGCCAAGCGGAGAAGCTGTTTCCAATATGAACATCCCTAAAGCCATCTCGATCGTGCAAGAAAAGATCCCCAGCAGGATTGTGGGGCCTTTTAACCTTCTTCAGATCCCGATGCCCTCACTCTTTTGACCCCTACCTGTTATACTGATCCATCCCATCGTTATTCTGGAATCACCGCATGAGCTCTCCAACCTGGGATGAATTCGCCGAGCTTGCGCTGAAACGGATTGCGGCATTAGGCGCGGAGTACGGCGACATTCGCATTCAGGATAGCCGCACGGAGCATATCGAAGCCGAAGATCGTCGAATTGCGTCGATTCGAGATATCCAAGACATCGGCTTCGGCGTGCGCGTGTTGTATCACGGCGCGTGGGGCTTTGCCGCGAGTTCGGTCCTGTCACTTGAAGAAGTGCCGCGTGTCACGGACCTGGCGGTCGAGATTGCCAAAGGATCTGCTTCGATCGCCCTTGAAAAAGTACGGTTCGCTGAAGAGCCGATACATCGTGACCGCATCGTCACGCCATATCGCATCGATCCCTTCACCATACCGCTTGAAAAGAAAACTGACTTACTGCTGAATACGATGGAAACGCTCCATCGACAATCCGGTATTGCGCGGAGCAGCGCGAGCCTGTGGGCTCGGCGAGACAAAAAGCTGTTCGTCTCGACGGAAGGGTCACGCATAGAATGGGATTTGTTGGCGAGCCAGGGTGAATGTACAGCCACCGCCTTGCATGAAGGCCGGTTTGCGTCGCGCAGCTTCAATACACCCCATCTTCGAAAAGGCTATGAACTGATAGAGGAGGCCGATTTTCTACGGGAGGCATCACGTGTTGCCGATCAGGCGGTCGAAAAGGTCAAGGCTCCGGCGGTCGATGCGGGCCAGTATGATCTGGTGCTCGACCCAGAGCATCTGTCGTTAACGATCCATGAGTCTTGTGGCCATCCGAGCGAACTGGACCGTGCGCTTGGGTACGAAGCCAATTATGCAGGGACCAGCTTTCTGACACCCGACAAACTGGGCAACTTTCGCTATGGCTCGCGGCATGTGAATTTGGTTGCCGATAACACAGAACCAGAAACGCTGGCTGCGACCGGCTACGATGACGACGGAGTGATGTGCCAAAAGTGGGATATCATCCGGGACGGGCTCTTCGTTGGTTACTGCACCAATCGAGAAGTCGCAGTGAAAATCGGCGACACGCGGTCGCGCGGCTCGAATCGAGCTGATGGATGGGGAAATATTCCGATGGTCCGCATCGCGAATATAGGACTAGAGCCCGGCTCAGCGACCGTCGATCAACTGATTGCCGACGTGAAGCACGGCATCTACATCGAAGGGCATGGGTCTTATAGCATCGATCAGCGCCGGTACAATTTTCAGTTCGGTGGCGACGCGTTCTGGCTGATTGAAAATGGGCGACGGACCCGCATGCTGCGGGATGTGATCTACCATGGAATCACGCCGGAATTCTGGAACAGTTGTGACGGGGTCGCCGACCGGTCCACTCGGCGGCGCTATGGATTCATTACGTGCGGAAAAGGGCAGCCAGGTCAGTCGGGTTGGATGACCCATGCGGCATCACCTGCGAGATTCCGGCGGATCCAGGTAATCAAGGGAGAGGGCCACGGATGACACCCAATGGTGACCGGCGGCCAAACCTGACCAGCCAAGAGGAATTTCGTTTTCTGAGTGAGCTGGTCCTGACGCGCTCGTCGGCTGATCATACGATCGTCAGGCTTCGCGATCACCAGGCCGGAACAACCAGGTTCGCGAATAATCAAGTCATTCAAAATGTCGATGCGAGACAGGGCTCACTGGCGGTGACGGTCGCCTTCGGAGGTCGGCAGGGGACTGCCAGCACGACCGATTTTACCGCCGGCGCGATTCAGGAGACGCTCGCTCGTGCCGAGCGCATTGCCACGGTGTCACCCATAGACCCTGAATACCTTCCGCCTCCGGATCCATGTGTCTTCCCGATCAGGGACACCGCGAAACCGGAGACGATGGCGGCAGGACCCTCGCGCCGTCTGGAGTACGCAAGCGAAGCGATCGGTCAGTGCCGGATGGAGAATCTCACGGGGGCAGGAATAGTCTCGTCCTCAGCGACAGCCGTCGGGATTGCTGCAGACAACGGACTGTTCGGCTATGAACGTCGAGCGGGTGCGAGTTTTAGTCTGACGGTCCAGGCCGGCGATGCGACCGGGTGGAGCGCGGCTGCCCATCGATCGATCGATCACTTGAAGGTCCAGGAGCGTACGTTGGCGACGATCAGCAAAGCCAAACGTGGCCGTGATGTGTGCGAGTTACCCGCAGGACGGTATCCCGTGATTCTTGAATCGGCTGCCGTGGCTGGACTATGGGCCTGGCTGATCCGATCGCTTGATGCGAAGTCGTATCTAAAGGGGACGAGTCCCTTCGCAGAGAAACTAGGGCGGACAATTGTTGATGAACGCATCACGCTTCAGAACAGCCCCGACCATATGGACCTATTCGGCGAAAGTTTTTCCAACGACGGCTTGCCGAGTCTGCCATCGGTGTGGATCGATCACGGAACGTTAAAACAGCTGGCCTACGACCGATTCACGGCAAAAAGCCAGGGTGTGGCAACCATCCCCACCCTGGAGGCGCCCATGTTGTCTGTGGCGGGGCCCTCGGTGCATTCAGTTCAGGATCTTATCAAAAGTACCGCACGAGCCATTCTCGTGACGAATTTTTGGTATATCCGCCCCGTCAATCTCCGTCATCTCATGCTGACCGGGATGACGCGGGATGGGACATTTCTGATTGAAAACGGGGAGATTGTTTCAGCGGTGAAAAACTTTCGATTTCATGAGAGCCCGCTGCAGGTATTTCAGCACATCGACCTATGGACTGCACCAATGGAGGCCGTGAACTCGGAGACCGGGAAGCTGCTGGTCCCAGCGATGGCCTTGCCCCAATTCCGCTTCTCCAGTGTGACCCGCTTCTAAGCTATTGTTAAAAAATACGAATATATTGATAGATTCTGGTATCCTTCCAGATAAAAGGGTTGACTCTTGCGTCCTTCAGGAGTAAATAATTCATATACTTGAGAGAAGGAATTAGCCTATGGCCCCTCGATACAACCAAGAGCCGATCAACCTCATTGATCGAATTCCCTCGCAGAAGCAGATAGACGAGGCCCGACCGGTCCCTACCCCGTACGGCCAATTTCTCCTCGACGTTGGGGCCAAATGTTGGCGGAGCGTCGTCGAATTTCTTGCGCGGGTGACGCGATATGAGGATGAGACGCCGTCCTCCGTCCAGACTACAACTGGTCTACAAAATGGCCAAGCTCTTTCCGCGATAGCTCAGGTCACTACGCAATCTGACCAGGTTGGTGAGTGTGTGAATAGCGAAACCGCAGTAACGGCGCGAGTCAGCGAGACGCATAATTCAGCTATTCAGGAAGGAGCCATCCCGCAACAGGGAGCGACCCCAACGGTGGTCCAGCCTGAAATGATCTCTGAACTCCGATCGTTTCTCATTAGACAGCAAGATCAGATCGCGTACCTCTCCAGCGAAATTGCTCAGTTGAAATCGTTGGTGGTTTCCCAACAACAGGTGCTTGTTCATCTCGGGCAGGAGCTGGAAGCCGAAAGCTTTCCCACGGTGGCGACAGGCATGGGGTCAAATCCGGCTAAGCGGGGACGAATTGTTCGGAAGAACCCCACCACAAAAGAAAAATCGCTTCCACCGCAAGAACCTGAAAGTCAGTCCCTCAATCTCTAGATCGCCGATTACGGCGCCAGTGGATACCTTCCTCTAGCCAGGTCCTGGCCTGGTCTGTTAAAAAACCGTCCATGACGATCTCTCGCCTCGTATTGGGGAGCGCATTCTGGCTGGTTCTGTTTATGTTTATGAGCGAGATTGTTGCGGCTGCTGAACCTCCTCTCACTCAGGTGCCGCTCTATGACAATCTCGGTACTCACCATCATCCCATCACCACTACGTCCACTGGGGCACAACGATACTTTGATCAAGGATTGCGGATGGTCTACGCCTTTAACCACGAAGAAGCCATTCTGGCGTTTGAAGCAGCGGCTCGCCTGGACCCCACTGCAGCCATGGCCTACTGGGGGATCGCCCTCGCGTTGGGACCCAATATCAATATGGCCATGGATAAAGCAGACGAGCGACGTGCGTGGGAGGCTGTCCAGAAAGCTACATTCCAGAGCGCCCACGTGAGTGCCGCAGAACGGGCCTACATCGCCGCGATCAGCAAGCGGTATAGTCAAAAATCCCAGGCCCGGGGACCTCTCGATAAGGCGTATGCGGAGGCGATGCGAACCGTATGGCGCCAGTTTCCTGACGACCCGGATGCGGGAGTCCTCTTTGCGGAAGCCTTGATGGATCTCCGGCCATGGGATCTCTGGACAGCGGGAGGACAGCCTAGACCAGGGACCGACGAAATCGTGTCGACATTGGAATCGATTCTCGCGAGGTTCCCGGATCATCCTGGAGCCTGCCATTACTATATTCACAGCGTGGAGGCCTCGCCGAAGCCGGAACGGGCGTTGGAGTGCGCAAAGCGGCTGCCCGACCTCATGCCGGGCGCCGGTCATATCGTCCACATGCCTGCTCACATCTACATGCGTCTTGGTCGATACCATGACGTCGCGGAGCGGAATGCGCATGCGGCGCACGTCGATGAGGAGTATTTGGCGAAACGGAAGCTGAACGGCGACTACGCCGATGGCTACTACACACACAATCTCCACTTTCTCTGGGCTTCCTTGATGATGGAGGGAAGAAAAACGGAAGCCTTAACAGTGGCTCGGCAATTGACTAAGACGATTACCGAACAAGAGGCGCGGAAGGATACCTGGAAAGAGTTCTATCTCCCTGCCGCACTGTGGTCCATGATTCGATTCGGCCAATGGGATGTACTACTTCACGAGCTGGCTCCGCCCAAGACATTGCGCTTGCAGCAGGCCATCTGGAGATTGGGAAGGGGCATGGCGCTGGCGGCGTCTGGTCGCTTGCCTGGAGCCGAAGGGGAACATTTTGTACTGGCTGGGCTGGCGAAGCGAATCGGGCGTGATCGAACCGCAGAGGAAAAGACGGAACGAGTGTTGGCAAAGATCGCCGAGCGATTGTTGGCCGGTGAAATCGCCCTGCATTCCAACAAGCTGGATGAGGCGACCACCGCACTCTCGGAGGCGCTGAAGCTTGAAGACGCATTGCCGTACAGCGAACCGTCCTTGTGGCCGATTCCCATTCGGCATTACTTAGGTGCGCTCCTATTGAAATCCGGGCAATCCAACCGTGCCGAATCGGTCTATCGGGCAGATCTGGGGAAGAATCCACAGAACGGCTGGGCGTACTATGGGTTGCTGCAAAGCCTCCGCGCTCAACAGAAAGGGCGGGAGGCGGCGAGGATTGAGGAGCAATTCAAGAAGGCATGGGTGCACGCGGATGTGACACTCACGGCGTCTCGATTTTGAAAGATTGTCGGAGTCTGGTTAGGAGGAAGGCATGCGATTTGTGGTAGGCGTCATGGGGCCGGCGAAAGCTCCAAAGCGAGATCTGGACAATGCACGGGTTCTTGGGGAATTCATTGCACGACGCGGCTGGGTCGTCTTGACGGGGGGCCGCGACGTCGGTGTGATGGATGCCGCGTGCGAAGGGGCGAAACGAGTCGGCGGGAGCCTGACCATTGGAGTGTTGCCGACCGCGAAGGATAAGGTATCGCGCCATGTGGATGTCTCCATCATCACAGAAATGGGGAGTGGACGGAACAACATCAATGTGTTGTCCAGCCATGTCGTGGTGGTGTGCGGATTAACGGGCTCGGGCACCGTGTCAGAAGTCGCGCTCGCGGTGAAGGCGGGCAAGCCCGTCATTCTGGTCGCTGCTTCTCCGGCCGACGTGGCATTCTTCCGCAAGCTCGACAAGCGACTCGTCAATGCGGCTGGGTCACCGGAGGAAGCTATCGAGTTTATCATGAAGCTCATGGACAGGCGTTCGCGCCACGCGCGCCGTGCCGTGCAGGATCGATACGCGTATCTTCCTGTATAACGGCTCACGCATTCACGCCCGGCTCCAGCCCACATGGGTTTCCCATACATAACAGCGAGCACCACATCTGAACCGCTCTCGTAGTAGGATGTAAGAACCGCCTCACCTAGGCGACGATAGAGAAGGAGGAAGTACCCATGGCAACTCATCGACGTCTGACACTCCTTATGGTCCCTTTGGCAATCTGTGTGATCCTCGTCGTATGGTCTTCACATAGCGCTTTAAGCGCATTGACCACCGGCAAAGCCTACTTCGCGGGAGGCTGCTTCTGGTGCATGGAAGAGGCATTCGAACAGGTGGAGGGCGTCCTGTCGGTGGCGTCCGGTTACATGGGGGGAACCGTCGCCAATCCGACCTATGAACAGGTGTCGGCCGGACGCACAGGCCATGCTGAGGCCGTCGAAGTGATCTATGACCCCGCCAAGGTCAGCTATCAACAGCTCTTGGAGGCTTTTTGGAAAAACATTGATCCTCTCACACCCAACGCGCAGTTCTGCGATCATGGGAGTCAATACCGGTCAGCCGTGTTCTATACCACGGAAGAAGAACAGCGACTCGCGGCAGCATCCAAAACCACCATCGAACAGGCGAAGCAATTTCCTGCACCGATCGTGACCGAGCTGGTCCCGGCATCCAGCTTCTACCAGGCGGAAGACTACCACCAGGATTACTACAAGAAGAACCCACTGCGGTATAAGTACTATAAGTACAGCTGCGGGCGCGCCAAGCGGTTAGAAACCCTGTGGGGAAAGTCTGGAGGGTAGAATTCTAGACCTGACTGCGGGCAGCACTCAACCAACCTGAATGGTAACACGGCATCGATGAAGCCGTAACCAACGATTGTGCCCTGCCATGTGTCACGTATCGCCTGAGTCATGCGATTCCACATCACCATCTATTCTTGCATTCTAGAATCAAGCTCCTAGAATCGGGTGGACAGTGCGCGATGTATATGCCGAAGAGCAGGATCCACCGCATGGCAGGGACCATGCCGTGGGTCCACATCCTTTCACGAGGAGCCAAGTCTTGATCGCATGGGAGGTGGATGACACACAGTTCAAGATTTGACCCCTACATTCCTTGCGCAGAGGGCAGAAAAAGGGGCAGGTTTGCGCTTCTGACCCATCTGTTTCCGGCTCACAGCTCAATTGTGCTGTGCTGCCCTGAACGTGCACGGTTTCTCCGGGTGCGACGTAGACACGCATCGGCGTCACGGTCGCATTCTCGCTCACCTCCTCCATAATCTGCTCGAAGAAGCCAGGGGCTTCGAACACATGGGTGCGGGGCGGCGCATTCTCGACCACGAAGCTCAGTCCCCATCGAGGTCCGTGCTCGTGTGAATGATCACTTCGCTCGGCGACCAGGCCACCGCATCGTCTCTCACATCATGGACCATAAAACGGAACTCTCCGGCGAAAGCCATCGACGACACCAGGCAATTTCCTCCCATCAATGTGAGAAACCCGACGCGTACCATCGATGACCTGCAGTGGACTACCCTCCCGTTCGTCATTGTGTTTCTCCCGCTCACATTATCCACCCCGCGACCCCTCGTACATCGCCCCCCGGACGGGCATCGCAAATATAATAATGACGAGCGACCTTGAGGCCGTTGATGGGGAGCGCTCAGCCACCACCGAGATCGCCCCTCGTTTCTACAATGTACAATTCCCCCCGGACTTCGGTGTGCAGGTCACACCAAATTGCGTGACGCATACTCTCGGCGCCAACGTAGCGGCTCAATTTCGTCGGCGCCGTCGAAAAGCGAAGCGTCATGACCTGTCCTGGCTCCACATGGAACGACCGGAAATTTTTCCCCCACACCTCCTTGCCGTTCTCCACCTGGACATCGATATCCCTAAACAGTCTCGATGCCAACCCATGGGTGACGTTATCCTCGTTCCGAACCACGATGATCGTGTCTTGCGACGGATGGGTCACACCGACAGTCTGATACCCGTGCTTCCGATCTTTAATGGTGATCTCCACCTTCGATGGTGGGCCGCCCATCTCCTGAGCTTGGGCGTACGCGGTGCCCGTTCCCGCACCGAACAAGATCATTCCTGTCACAGCAATGCACGTGGCTAGTCCGAGACCTGAAAACGATCTGATCCTCATTGGTCTACCTCCATGTTCGACACGTAAACCGCTTTCTCCTTCTATTGCTCTACTGTTCTTCTGGACCACATACCAGCCCGTCCCAACATTCATAGCGCTCCCCCTTCGCTCGTACGACCAATCATCCTTGCCGTCGGTGGTCATGGGCCACACCGCACAGCGCACCTGTCAACCCAATCGCTTTCCAACTTGGCTATCGTGTGCTCCGAATGTACGATCCCGTCACCCCTCAACCGGCCTTATTGTTGTTCGACGCTCTTCGGTATACGCAACCAGCGTGCCTCTCCCTCTACAAACTCATTGAGTAAGGAAAATCACGATAACTGGTCTACTTCGGGCATTTGGCCGGAGGAGCGAAGAATTATGGTGTGGTGAGAGCTGCTACAGATTGATGGGGTGCGTTGGGGCAAAAGAGGGCACTACAGCACACCCACCCGACCACCTATTGAGGAGGTGCTATTGTTCGACGCCAGGCCATCCGTGTCATGAGCTCTCCTTGAGTTGCATGACCTCCCGAACCCAATTCGCTTGTGGCATTGATTGCTTATTGGCAAGAAAACACGAAGTGACAAGCGCATAACAAACGGCCCGCTCTTGTGTGGAACAATCGATGAAGGTTTGTGAGCTTGGCACCGCCGACAGAGCCGAAAGGCGGGACCCTCCGGCCCAGGTTAATGAGGCCATTCCCGGTTCGTGGCCGCAAGACCGAAGGGCCAACAGCGCACCGAGGACAAGGGCCATCGCGATCGCCGCCCAGGCTAAACGCATGAGACGAGGCGTATTTCTGATCAGAGAACCCCCCATGATGTGTCATTTTCCATCTGCAGCTCTGACGTCAATCGCACCCACCGAACCCTTTCGACTCGTAGTATTGAAGCGGGCCCCGCTCCCTGAGGCGCCACGAGAGAGAACGGGCCCTCGCCCCCCTCGGTCACAGTCCACATCCCTTCAAGACTGGCCATGACGAAGCTGTCGACGAGCACAGATGCTCACGGTGGGGACATACCGAAGGTCGTATGGCAAGAGAACTAGGTGACAACCTGGATGCGGCACGAAAGGATACTAGGAGGGAAGGCAAGAAAGACGGTTGGGTACCGTTGTGGTCTTGGCTCGTTGCGCTGGACCACATGCCAACCCCTGTGGCGAAGCTGTGGCAGAACTATCCTGTCCGACTATGTTTTATCGGGTCCTCACCTTCCTACGGATCTGGTAGAAGTGATCGAGAAGAAAACGATGGGGGCGGGTGGGTTCCTATAATCTGGGTGGATTGAACGATTTCAAATCTCGCAGCCCTACCCCATCCAAGGTACTTTTGGACTGAACCCTTAGATTGAGACATGGTGAATTGGCACACTTGGCACCAGAAGGGGGTGACAGGTGGCCAAGAAACGAGTGGGCAGGTTTCCGAAAGCCTTTCGGCAGATGGCCGTGGACCGGCTGAATCAGAATCAGCTGATGGGGTCACCCATTAGAAGGCTCCGGTCAAGTGGGCACACATCACCTCTGGTTCTGAACGTTCTCCTGTACTCCAACAACGTTCCCTCACGATCGCGTGCCATCCCTGTTCGCTGCATCCGAGTTTTCTCTGGTGCGGTGTCGACTTTGTATCCTGAGTCGCACCAGTCACCCATCAGGATCAAGGCGAAGAGATGTCGGCACTCCCGCCCCTGGCCAATGATTGGCCCCAGAAAACCGTTGGTACCCACGCATGTCCAGACGAGGCGATCACAGATCTTGTGGTTGCCAGATGGCTCCAACCTCTTTGTGGCTCATGCCTGAGGCAGCTCAGGTATCCTCACTGGCTCAGTGAGGACGAACTGAGGGCAGACAGCTGTCCAATCAGATCTCGTGGTTCTCCCAACCCCAACGCGGGCTCAGCTGCCTGCCCAATCGTCACGCCGGCTGTGTGGCAAACGCCTTCTTGATGTCGAAGGGGACCTGGTCGCGCAGCACGTAATAGCAGGCCCGGGCTAACTTATGCGCCACCGCCTTGATGGCCACGACCCCCTGCGTCTTCGCTTTCTTGCGCTGATAAAAGCGCTGAATGTCCGGGTAATACCGCACCGCGAAATTGGCCGCTTCGATACACGCCCAGGCCAAATACTTGTTGCCATTCTTGGTATTGCCTTGGCCTTTGTGTTTGCCATTGCTGAGTTTGGTGCTGTTCACGCAACGGCAATAGGAGGCCCATTGGCCCACGGTGGGAAAGCGGTGCATGTCCCCGGCTTCGAGCATGATGGTCAAGGCCAAGGTCTGCCCAATCCCGGCCACGGTGAGTACGTGGCGAAAGGTCGGGCGCAGGGAGACTCGTGCCTTGATCGTATGCTCGATGGCGGCAATCTGTTCGGCCACACAGTGCATCACCGCGAGGGTACTCGTGACAGCCAGGGCGAGGTCAGGGGTGGGCAGCACGTCGCGCATCGCCTCTGCCGTTAGGGTCTTGATGCGATTGCCTGTGAGGGAGGTGCCGGTGTTGCGTGTCACGAGATTTTGAATGCTCAGGAGATTACTCGTCTTCTGTCTCACCAATTGACTGCGTTTCCGCAGTAAGTCACGGATCGCTCGGTCTTCTTTCGGATAGATGTAACCCGTGGGGAGAATGCCCAAGCGAAGGAGCTGGGCTAACCACCGCGCATCGCTGTGATCAGTGGTATGCTTCAGGCCTTCGTATTGGTGAATCGCGGCGGTATTGGCCCAATGCACTGCGTACCCGGCGTCCATGAGCCCGTCAACCAGCCAATACCAATTATAGGTGGATTCCACGACGAGGCCATGAATGCGTGGTTGAAAAGGACTGAGTTGAGAAAGAATTCTCGACAAGTCGTTGGGCGTTCGCTGTTCGTACACGACCTGCTCCTGATCATCAACCAGGACGATCACACTGTTGTTGGCATGGAGGTCAATCCCACCGTACAATTTCGTCATGGCTCCTCCTTGGGTTGGAAAGGTTGAGAGATTCTTGACCAGTCTCCCAACTGTACTGCCCAGGCGAGGAGCCTTCTAGATGATCATCAGATCTTGTCTCGTGCATCGCCAACTCACCAATTGGGCACAGCAAAACCATCGGCGCTTCGACAAGGGTCGGCACAGGCGAGAAGACGATCGATTATGTCTATGTATTATGGTGGGCTCTATTCCATTCAAGAAAAGAACGGCGTGACGGTCAGCTTATGAGAACGTCCATGGCCAATCCCTTGTTGTTCCTAATGTTGCACGTGTATGAAACGAAGTGGCAATCCTTGGAAGCCCTGTGGGTATCAAGGAATCGCTCAGTCAAGGTCTGGTTTTCATGATGAGGTTTCTCAGCCGTTCTCGCTGGGCCAGGCGGATACTGGTGAACTCCAGGCCGAATTGCTTGCCGTCGATCCACCGAACAATGGCTTGGTCGATTCGGAGGGGCCACTTAAAGTCAGACAGAAACAGCGACAGCTTCAACACCATCCCGATCTTGACCTCAACCGATGATTCGACCCTGCAGCCGTTCGTCGATACATCGAGGACGGCTGCTTCACCCTCAAAGTCGTCGTCGCCGAAGAAAAACATGCGGCAGGAATGGGCAATTCGTCTGCCTCGTCGGTCTTGTAGGCCTGCCGTATTGTTCTGAGGATCAAGAGAGCGCTTGCTCGATGGCCTCGGTGTCATCCTTCTGGTCCTTTCTCGGGAAACACAAAGCAGCCGAATGCGAGCCGACTGTTAGCTGTAGCACTAAACCATTCATCGTAAGGTCGCATGCGTATAGTATAAGCGATGAGATCATCCCGGCAAAGAGAACTGTGCTTTTGTACCGAGTAGTCGTGAATCCTTATCCCACTGGAATCCAGAACGTGACACTGGCTTGACGAAGGCTGAGCCCTCTGCGACAAAGGAGTCTCACAAGGAGGAATGCATCGTGACACGAACGGTCAGTCGACGAATGGCGGATCTCGCACAATCGGAAATCAGGGCGATGACACAGGCCTGCGTGAATCTGAAGGGCCTTAATATGGCGCAAGGAGTCTGTGATACACCGGTTCCACCAATCGTCCTTGAAGGAGCCGAGCAGGCGATCAGAGACGGGTACAACGTCTACACCCGTTTCGATGGGTTACCGGAGTTACGGCAAGCTATTGCTAATAAGCTCGCGCATTATAATGGGATTCACGCCGACCCTGAAACGGAGGTGACGGTCAGCGCTGGAGCGACAGGTGCCTTTCACTGTGCCTGTGCCGCATTACTCAATCCCGGCGATGAGGTCATCTTGTTTGAACCGTATTATCAGTACCATATCAGCGCGCTTGCCGCGGTTGAGGCGATTCCCGTGGTTGTTCATATGCAGCCACCGGCCTGGACCTATTCTCTGGATCAGCTTGAACAAGTCGTGACCAAGAAAACCAAGGCGATCATCGTCAATTCGCCGGGTAATCCCTCCGGTAAGGTATTTAGCCGACTGGAGTTAGAGGCGCTCGCCGACTTCGCCTGTCGACATGATCTGTTCGTCTTTACGGATGAGATTTACGAATACTTTCTCTATGACGGGCGAACCCATGTGAGCATGGCGACGTTGCCGGACATGGCTGAGCGCACGATCACCATCGGTGGCTATTCCAAGACGTTTAGTGTGACGGGCTGGCGGATCGGGTACAGTGTGGCAGCCAAGCCATGGGCAGGCGCCGTTGGCGCGATGAATGATCTACTCTATGTCTGTGCTCCAGGGCCACTCCAGATCGGGGTGGCTCGGGGCATCACGCAACTACCGGACCATTTCTATACAGAGCTGGCTCGCGACTATCGGCTCAAGCGTGACCGGTTCTGCAGCGCGCTGACCAAAGCCGGGCTGACACCGTCCATCCCGCAAGGGGCCTATTACGTATTGGCCGACGTCGCTCGCCTTCCTGGTGACACAGGGAAAGCTCGTGCCATGTATTTATTAGAAAAAACCGGTGTAGCGGGAGTACCGGGAGAGGCCTTTTTTTCAGGAAAGACCGGAGCTAACTTCATTCGTTTCAGCTACGCAAAGACGGACGCTGATCTTGACGAAGCCTGTCGTCGATTAACCCAGATCAATTTCTAGTACCCAACCAATCACGCCTGGTTCGTACTTGCCACGAGAAAACACCCGTGGTATGAATTTCGCCCATGAATGTGGGCCTCATGTCCATGTTTGCGGTAGCTGCGGTACTGACGATCGCGGGATGTGGGCAACAGACACAGGAGCAGTTCTCTATCCCGTCCGACCTTCCCGCCGGTGATCGATCCATTTTAGCAGGGGAATGGGAATATGAAGACGGTGGCGTAGCTCTGTTGCGGCTCGATGCCCAGGGCAACGGAACCTATACCTATAAGGATGGGCGATTCGAAACCAGACAATTCGACGGCAAAACGTGGACCGGCAAATGGTATCAAAAAGAAAATGATCGAGAAGGTGGTTTCCTCGTACGGCTCTCTCCCGATTCTGCTGAAGGTGAAGGCAGATGGTGGTATGACCGAATTGGTCCCAATGCCACACCATCCGAGAAGGGCGGCACATTCCATTTAAGTAGGAAAACGTCCATCACCAGTCTTCGCGATACTCCTCCCCCACCTTGATCCAATGCTGCAAACCACTACTCCGCACTATCCATTCCCACCTGGGTTAGGAGTGTGAGTCTTTGCCTCAGAGATTCGGGACATCGCGCACTGATGGCAATCGTCCCCTGATAGCGAGGCTTGGTTTGGTTAAAGGTTAGGGCACGTCCACTCCCATCGTAGACACCACCACCACTTTCTTCAATGAGGAGCGTTCCGGCCGCGATATCCCACTCATTTTCCGGTTCGAGTGTAGCGAGGCCCTGGATGCGTCCACCGGCAGTAAGGGCAAGTGCCCATGCGATCGACCGCATCGGACGACTCCGTACTATTCCGTCGAGAGACGGAAAGCGACCAATCTGTTGTTCCCATGGGCTCATGGCGATGATCGGCTGCTGATCACCGTGGGTCGGGGGTGGCGTGACCAATTCGGCATTGAGGTACAGGCCGCCACCTCTGATTGCCGTGTACAGCTCATCCAGAGAAGGGTTAAAGATAGCCGCCACGATCGGTCGACTCTGCTCAATAAGGGCCACGGAGATACAAAAATCAGGTTCGCCCTTGATGAAGGCCTTTGTCCCATCTATTGGATCTACCACCCAAACTCGCGCCCTCTGAAGTCGGTTGAGATCATCCGGTGACTCTTCTGATAACCACCCATCCTCAGGAAAAGCCGATTGGAGCTGAGTTTGGAGAATCTGATTCACCGCCAGATCAGCGGAGGTGACCGGGGAATGATCGGATTTTTGCACCGTTTCGAATCCAGCAGCGGCGATTCGTACGGCTTCTTTGCCGGCCGCTCGAATCGCCGCGGTAAGGATATTGAGTTCATACTGCCATGCCATAAAGGAAGAGTAACAAGCCTGGAGGGAGAAGAAAAGGAATGATCGTCTCGCGAACTTGACCTGGATGACGAATCTGCGTACAAGCACCATACCATGAAACTGATGCAGAAACGCTCAAAGAAGAAGGGTCTATCCCCTGGCACGCTTATCCACATCGGTGAGAAGCGAACAGAGGCTGTCACGGTTACCCTGTTCAACTACTCCAGCACCCACTGTGATGAACAGCCCATCTGCGATGTGAACGAGCTTCGTCCGCCGTCCGACGAAACGGTGAGCTGGGTGGATGTCGATGGAGTGCATAAGACCGATGTATTGGAAGCGTTCGGAAAGCACTTCGGTCTCCACCCTTTACTGCTGGAAGACATTGCCAATACTGATCAACGGCCCAAGCTCGACGATTACGACACCTATTTATTTCTCGTCATGAAGGTGCTTACGGCTTCGAACCAAGGGGACATCCTGGTCGAACAGATCAGTTTCGTCCTGGGGCGAAATTATGTCCTCTCGTTTCAGGAGAACGGAACCGACGTCTTCCAGTCCGTCCGGGATCGACTTCGAGTTGGGAAAGGACGTCTTCGACAAAACGGATCAGACTATCTCGTGTATGCCCTCATTGATGCCGTCGTGGATCAATATTTCGAGGTGCTTGAAATGCTCGGCGAGCGCATTGAAGCGATGCAAGAGCGCCTGATGGCCGATCCCAGGCCGGAGACGCTCAAGGACATTCACGCTCTGAAACGCCAGCTCCTGTTCGTGCGTCGAGCTGTGTGGCCCTTGCGAGAGGCGATCAACAACCTATCACGGTCGGAATGCCCCTTTTTACATGAGCCGACCAAGGTCTTCTTCCGGGACGTCTATGATCATGTGGTGCAGATCGTGGACACCATCGAGACGTTGAGGGAAATGGTCTCGGCGAGTCTCGACATTTATCTCTCCAGCGTGAGCTATCGGCTGAACTCCGTCATGCGAGTGCTGACAGTGATCACCACGATTTTCATGCCACTGAGTTTTATTGCCGGTATTTATGGGATGAATTTCGACTATATGCCTGAGCTGAAATGGCCATGGGGGTACCCCATGGCCGTCGGGGTCATGGGACTCGTGGCGGCTACCATGCTCCTGGGATTTCGCTGGAAAAAATGGCTGTAGGCGAGTATTCAGAACCCTATTCTTGAATCTCTGCCTTATCCACGAAATAAACGGTATCGCCGAAGCAGTTGGACGGAATATATCGGTACTCCTTGTAATGCAAGATGACGCGCTTCCTCAACATTCCTGACAGTTGAGTCGCGACGGCATCGTCCGAGATCGTAAACGACCAAATGACCGGGGCGGTGCCTGGTACGGTCGTCATCGCCAGTTCCCCTTCGTGCGTCTTGCAGAGCCAGCCTTTCCTAGAAAACTTCTGAATGTAGCCGGCTCGATTTCCATCGGAATAGGTCCAATTGAATACGATCGTCAAATAGGCGGCGCCCACGAAAAAGAGGAGGGTCAAAAATAATCTAGGACGCCACAGCCACTGCACCGGAAACAGAAGGGAAGACCAGTTCACGGGCGTCTTCTCGGCTAGGGATGTAGATCAGCGAAGAGCCAAGGAGCTTCGTCTTTTCGGCGAGTTTCATAGGCCGTGATCGCGCTCTCATGTTGGAGAGTGAGGCCGATTGCATCAAGCCCTCGATACAGACAATCTTTACGAAATGGATCAATCTCGAATCGATAGGTGACTTCCTGAGGAGTGGTCACTGTCTGACGCTCCAGGTCCACGGTGAGCTGATATCCCGCTGTGTTGATCACCTCATTCAGGAGTGAGAGGACTTCCTCTGCTTTCAATACCACTGGGAGGACTCCGTTCTGAAAGCAATTGTTATAGAAAATATCAGCGAAACTTGGGGCAATGAGACAGCGGAATCCCTGATCCAATAAGGCCCACGGTGCATGTTCACGGGATGAGCCACAGCCGAAGTTGTCGCGAGTCAAGAGGATGGTTGCTCCCTGATACCGAGGCTGGTTCAAGAAGAACGATGGATCGGGAGAGCCATCCGACAGTTTCCGCCAATCGAAAAAGAGGCCCTCGCGCAGGCCTGTGCGCTTGATGGTCTTCAGAAACTGCTTAGGAATCACTTGGTCGGTGTCGACGTTGACACGATCCAATGGAGCGACAAGACCGGTCAGTATCGTGAAAGGTTTCATTTTGTGTATCCCCTTGTCTCGATAAGCGAATGTGCCGTGTAGGATCTTGAAGGATCAAGACCAGTGTCTGATATCGACAAAGTGGCCCTCAATCGCCGCAGCGACCGCCATGGCTGGTGACACCAAATGAGTTCGGCCCCCTGCGCCCTGTCGGCCTTCGAAATTGCGATTGCTTGTTGAGGCACAGCGCTCGCCAGGCTTCAACACATCGGCATTCATCGCCAGACACATGCTGCATCCTGCCTCCCGCCACTCAAACCCCGCTTCACGAAATACGTGATCGAGCCCTTCTGCCTCCGCCTGTTGCTTGATGAGCCCGGAGCCTGGTACCACCATGGCGTGCACGGTCTTGGCGACTTTCTTGCCCTTCGCGAAGCTCGCAGCAAGGCGAAGATCTTCAATTCGAGAATTGGTGCAGGAGCCGATGAACACTTTATCAATCTTGATATCGGTGATCGGCATATTGGGGGATAGTCCCATATAAGATAAAGCCCGTTCGGTGGCGTCTCTCGATTTCTCGTCAACCATCGTCCGTGGATCTGGCACATGTTCATCTACACCACTCACCATGCCCGGACTTGTTCCCCAACTGACCTGCGGAGCGATGTGTTCGGCCTGTAGGGTGACCGTTGCATCATACTTGGCATCAAGATCAGTCTTGAGGTCTTGCCATGCCTGGACGGCCTGCTCAAATTGATCTCCCTTTGGAGCAAGTGGACGTCCTTTGATATAAGCAATCGTCTTGTCATCGGGCGCGACCATGCCCGCACGAGCTCCGCCCTCGATCGACATGTTGCAGAGGGTCATGCGGCCTTCCATGCTTAGCGAGCGAATCGCAGCCCCGGTATACTCAATCACATAGCCGGTCCCACCTGCCGTACCGATCTTTCCGATGATCGCCAGAATAATATCTTTGGCTGAACAACGGTCTGAAAGCACCCCATAGACACGGATTTCCATTGTCTTGGGTCGCTTTTGCACCAAACATTGAGTGGCCAGTACATGTTCCACTTCACTGGTCCCGATTCCGAATGCCAAGGCGCCAAACGCTCCGTGAGTGGATGTGTGCGAATCACCGCAGACGATCGTGGTACCGGGGAGGGTAAACCCCTGTTCAGGACCGATGACATGAACGATGCCCTGGCGGATGTCACTCATGTTGAACAAAGGAATCCCAAAATGGTTGCAGTTATCTTCAAGCGTTTGAATCTGAAGAGCGCTGACTTGATCCATAATTCCTAGACGGCGGTCTGTGGTTGGAACATTGTGATCCGGCACAGCGAGTGTGGCCGTCGGGCGTCGCGGGTGCCGTCCGGCGAGCCGTAATCCTTCAAATGCTTGCGGGGAAGTCACTTCATGCACTAACTGGCGATCGATATAGAGCAACGTCGTCCCATCGGATTCAGCACGCACGACGTGCGAGTCCCAAATTTTATCGAATAATGTTTTGGCGGCCATCACAACTCCTGCGGGTTTTGGTAAGAAGGAATGTACATTATACAGAGAAGGACCATGCGGTTGACAAGGCGTCTGTGAGCCTTGTCCCGTCTTGCAAGACGTGCTACCACAACGCGTATGAGTCCCTCACAGTGGAACCAACCCCATATCATACAGTGGAGTCAGCGACTACTGGACAGCTATTGTCATTGGACAGGACGAGAACTGATCGAACGAACAAGTGATACGGCTCAGCGCGCGCGGGTGCTGTTTGAAGCCTCTTTTGTCGTCGTCTCACATGGGGTAGAGCCCGATCCGATCTTGAATTACGGGAACCAAACGGCATTAGATCTGTGGGAGCTCTCCTGGGATCAATTCATCAAGACGCCGTCGCGACTCACAGCTGAGCCAGATGATCGTGCTGAACGAGGACGTATGTTGGCGCAGGCAAATGCTAAAGGGTACTTCGATGGATATCGTGGGGTCAGAATTTCTTCGACGGGCAGGCGTTTTCTGGTAGAGCAGGCATTGATCTGGACCGTTATCGATCCGGCTGGAAGATCGATCGGTCAGGCAGCGACTTTCTCGAATTGGTCGATGTTAAGGTGAGCTAAAACGGGAAATACACTTCAACTCCTCCATACCCGCCACTATGGAAAGAGGTGCTATTCTGATACCCACCCTTGACTAGAAAGAACACCTTACTGATCGGCACCTCCAAGATTGGTCCGGTCTGTACCGCACGAAATTCTCCATTGCCCATTCCGGCAATATCCCACCCTGCATAGAGGGGACAGCAACCTTTCTCGGACTTGTAGGCCAGTAGTTTCCCGCGTAACCGGCCCCAGAAGAAATTGTCCAGGTCGGCATAGGATCCAATCGCATGGAGGCTGCCTTTCTCATGCCAGTACAGCGCTTCAAGTTGTCCGAAGATTCCGACCTGATGATCGACCCTTGAACTTGTGTTGAACCGGTCTTCCTCGATTCGGCGCAGTTGCGGACCCGCAAGTGCCATGAACGTCCACCTGCCGAGTGTCTGTGAAATCCCGAGGGACGGAACGACAAACTGGACGTTGGCATCCAGCAGTTGCCCATTGCTTTTGAAGCTATACCCAAGACCAGCGGTCATCGCCTGAGCAAAAATGGTTGTTTCACCTGACATTAGCAAGATCGGTGTCCGCACGCCCAAATAACCAAAATATTGACTCTTATTGTCGATCTGAAATCCGGTGAACACATCGCCCGCCTGTGCACGAGCTGGTAAGAGCATCAGGATAAGTGTTGCCAGTAGGAATGACCTATATCGCGTCATCGGTTTTCCCCTTCTACACGGACTCAACACAAAGCCGAACAACAGGGTAGCGGCACAATGAACGATGCCAGACCCTAATAGGCATGGCGGTAAGCTTGTCGTGCTTGATATAGAATAGTGCACACCGCAGATTATCAGGAGAAAAATCAGAAAATACGACGGCACATCCGTTCGAGGACAAGTCTAGAGTGGCTCCCTTCTCGGGTCCTATCATTGGCGAGAATCCTGGACGCTGTATGTGAGCTTTCTTGACAGACGATCCATCGGACCGAGTCGGGGTAGTGGTCGGTGATTCAAGTCGATCAAAACGTATCGCAGGATGGAGGGCAATTCGGGCTACGATATGACTTAGGACTGTCTCCAGTGCTTCTGGTGTAATTCTCTCCAGTGCTGTTCGCCTCGTTCGATGCTCTCGACTCTGAAACGAATACAGCTCGTGCGGAGGCGGTGCATCATCGATACAGGACTGACCTTAAGGGTGATGCGAGGCAGTTCCAATAGACCTCCGACTAACGATCCCTTCGGAACCGAAGGGAAGAGGACGCTCACACCGGTGAAGGACATGTCTTCCAACTTGCCGGGCAGCAAGGACGTCGAGGTATTTAACCGACAAGAGGTTTCATGAGGAACTCGTAGCATCCGGCGTCGTTCCCAGTTGAAGGACCTCCACGGAGCGGTAAGGGCATACAGGAGTGATCGTAGACTACTCGCTATACCGGGTTTGAATTGATACGTCTCTTCCCATGAGGCAGGATCACCAAAAATCTTATCAACCAGCACCTCTCTCGTTGCCTCATCAAGTCCTTGGAACTGAACTCCGGCTCCGACGCCACCGGATGGTAGCCGTTCCTGTCTAATGATTCGACCAGGCAATCGTACGATCGTGCCCTGGGGGGAGGTCAAAAGGAGGGTCACGGTGTCCCGCGCAGTAAATACGGGGTGTTCGAGTGACAATGCGACGCCGTGTTCATTAATGTTGAGAATGCGCGCGGCGACGGAATAGTCATCGAGAAACAACTCGCTCACAAAATCTCGATTCAGTCGAAATGCCTGTCGGCCTTGCGTCTGTTCACTGGCAACGAACATTGCGATTGTCAACAGCAAGAGATTGACGGATCCCCAAAAAAGGCTGACTGGGAGACCTGGATCTCCAGTGCCGTGGAGAAAGTTCTGAATCCCCACTGTCAAACCTACGACCAACAATCCGAACGTCAATAAGTGCGGCCAGGTCAAAGTCAATTCAGCGGACGTGTTTCTTCCAATCCGTTGCCCTTTCGGTGTCACCTCGAAGACGCGCTCTTTCCGGGGCGCCACAAGGGACTTCAGCGCGACCCAGGTGAGCGCGAAGCACATGGCGATTTCATAGATGTCTGACCAGAATGGGTTGCGCGAGCCTCGGCTTACCGGACGCATGACTAGTGCTGACGCGATGTAGAAAGAAAAGAAATGAAGGCCAAGCAGTACGACATCGGCATGAATTGGTGGTGTCTGGAATAAGAGACTAGAAAGCGGAGCGACCAGACAAATAAGGCGAGGAAGACCGAAAAAGAAGTAGAAGATCGACCCGAAATAATCCACTCGCTGTGACAAGGTCAGACCACGTTTGGTAAGGGGGTTGTCACGGAGGAGGACCTGAATGCAACCCATGGCCCACCGCTTTCGCTGCTTGAGATAACCCTCAAACGTCTCCGGCATCAGACCGGCCGACAGCACGCGATTGAGATAGCAGGATGTATACCCCTTCGCATGCAGGTTCATGCTCGTGTGGATATCTTCGGTGATAGTCTGAGTTTGGAAGCCACCGATCTCCTCAAGGGGTTGCCGTCGGAAGAGACCACCGCTGCCGGCGAAGAAGGCACTGTTATGCGCGTCCCGCCCGGCTTGTAAGGAGCGGAAGAACAATGCCTGCTCGTTTTTGACGAGATCACCTACGCGCAGATTGCGTTGAAAAACGTCGGGATTGTAGAAGTGATGGGGAGTCTGAACGATGGCTACTTTTTCGTCATCAAAGAATCCCACGGTCTCCTTCAAAAACGTACGAGCAGGGATATGGTCAACATCGAACACGGCGATGAGGTCGCCGTCGGTCAAGCGAAGAGCATGGTTGAGGTTTCCCGCCTTGGCATGGCGGGGATGATCTGGGCGTCTGATATAGCCGCATCCCAGTGCGGAGGCCATCTTTTTGGCTTCGAGGCGACGGCCATCATCGAGAACGTACACATTAAATCGATCTCTGGGATATTCCAGTGATAGACAGCCCATCAACGTTTGCCGCAAGAGTGACAGCGGTTCATCCACGACTGTGACCATGATGTCGACAGTCGGGTAATTCGTGATCGGTGCCGGTTGACGGTCGGTCGGTGACCAGGATTGATAGGTAAAGAAGCAAAATTGACAGAGTCCGTATAGCTCGGCGAGATAGACGATCCATCCGACGATTAGGCTGCTCACGTCGTCGGTGGGTATTGTGTAGAGTGCTCGCCAGACCATGTAGCGGATATATAAGAGGAGACTTAAGCTCAGGACCCACCGACGTCCTTGGTCTTTCTTGAGGAGCAGCCCTATGGCCAGGAGCGCCAGAGCAGAAATTCCTGCTGCGATAGGAGTGTCGAAAAAGTTGTCTATCAGCGTCATGTTGAATGTGGTCCTGAGGAAAACTTCCTAACCATCCCCTTGATGGGTACCACCCTATTACGGGATCGCTGGCCGGCCTAGCCCTACGAATGTGGAGCAGCCTTTCGAGGGAGGCAGATCAACATATTGATCAAATTGAGAGTTCGTTTCTCTAGGCAGAATGAGGCGGTTAGCTTAAGAAGGGGGAACTCAAGTCCAAAGCTCAAGTGGACCATGGTTGGCGATGCCTTGGAGCAGGTCTTGTGTCGAAAGGATGCCGACTAGACGGCGGGCATTGTCCAAAATAGGAACGGCATGAATTTGTTCATCGAGCATGACACGCGCAACTTCTCGAATCTCAGTCATGGGAGTTGAAGAGATCACTCTAGAGGTCATGATCTCGGCTAATCGCCTTGCAGAAGCTTGGCTACTATCACCAGCAGTGACCAGCTCAGGTACGTGCCCTAGCAGATCACGATGAGATACCATTCCCACCAGAGTGCCATGCAAGGAAGTGATGGGGATATGATGGAAACCCTTTTGTGACATCAGCATCCAGGCGTCGAGCAACGTACCGTCTGAGGGAAGAGAAAGGACCGGGGCTTTCATTAAATCCCGCGCAAGCACCGCTGGTCTTGGATGCGGTTGCTGGGCACTTTGTTGTTGATAAGCGGTCTGCGCATTCAAGGCCGAATGATCCAATGAAGGAGAGTGTTGGCCGCGACGTTCACTCTCCGCAACGGGCTCAACCAGACTAGGCCGTGAGGCCGATGGTCTTGCGGGATAGGTCTCGGTGATTCCATTGACTGCGAGGAAAATAGGCATCTGGCAATCCCTCACCGACCGTATCGGAACTTTTGGGAAATACTTAAGCGCGCTCTGCAGGAAATGATCGGCTTGAAAACAATGGTAGAAGAGGTGAGGGGCTGCACTGCAAGAATATGAGCCAGTGCATCTCATGCCAGACACTGACATCTCAGATGCATTATGTGCTCGTGTTGAAAGGTGGCGAGTAGCCGAAATACGGCCTGGATCAGGATGAGGCAACTCCTCAAGCCCAAGCAGTTCCTAATTGGTTGCTTCCGTTTTAACCCCTGTGATATAAGAACTGCCGCATCATATGTCGGACCGTGTTGAAGGGTTAGGTCTTATACATACAGACCAAAGGTAAA
This sequence comes from uncultured Nitrospira sp., assembly GCA_964485915.1. GTDB lineage: Bacteria > Nitrospirota > Nitrospiria > Nitrospirales > Nitrospiraceae > Nitrospira_D. Next base: position 28,607 of record CAZAKX010000001.1, read on the forward strand.
CATTACAAGAAAGCCTGCACGTCCTCCAAAGTTCGGCGACACATAAATTCAAGCCTCTATTCATCTCTTCTATTCTTGCAAGGGGGGTAGTCATGGGCAAGTCAATGTTAGCAATGATCCTCGGCCTTGGAGTGCTGTTGGCTGGGGCTTCAGGTTCGTATGCGCTCCAAGCAGGTGGTGTTGAAATCGGCGATCTAGAATCCGGATCGGTCGTCGGACAGCCGTTTAAGGAACTAACCGTCGATGTCTCGTTCTTTGCTATAGAAATCGGCAATATGAAGGTTTGGTATCCTCCGATGACCGTCATCGATTTTAAGTCGCGCCCAGGTTCGCCTGTTCTCTTAAAGGTAACGAATAATGCAACGGCCGAACATGGATTTCACCTTAGCTCAGCCGTGAATCAATCAGCGCCAACGGTTCTGGATACCAAGCTTGTGCTGAAGCCAGGGGAGACGCGATATATCGGTGTTCCAACCAGTGATTTGTTTTATGCATCGGGGAATGTTCTTGAGTACCGCTGTCACTTGCATGCAGGCCATGTCGGCGGCAAGTTGCTCATGCTGAAGTAATATATCTCAGTTAAAATAGTCATAGAAAAGGCCTCGGTGAGACTCACCGAGGCCTTTTGTTTTTTCAGATCAGTGCATCAGATGAAGAAGGCCCCAATTTCTATAGAAACTGGGGCCTTCACGATACCAATTCAGAAATGAGTTAGTTTCTTACACCACTCCACACTTTGGCAGAATCAATCTCCTTATCAGGATTCAAAGTCTTTGCTTTTTCAAGAAGTGCGTCTGTTGTTTCAGGATAAGCGGGGTCTGAGATACAGCAATTATCGACAGGGCACACGGCTGCACACTGAGGTTCATCAAAGTGACCAACACACTCGGTACAGCGATCATGGGCAATGACATAAATATTGTCGCCGACACCCTGTCCATCACCAACGTGATTGCCTTTGGTCTCGGCATCGCTTCTGGTCTCAAAAATCGCTTCATTAGGACATTCCGGCAGGCATGCTCCGCAAGAGATACATTCATCCGTAATCAATAAAGCCATGACCTAAGCCTCCTTCTCACTCCCGAAGACTAAACAATATTGACAAGTTCACGCCGCTCCCACCATAGTGCGCACGTCATGGTACAGAGAAATTAGAAGTGATATTTTATTCTGCGATTCTTTTCTAAGTCAACAGAACGCCATGCGGTTAGAAGGCCTAGCGTGGTCACAAGTATGGGCCATTGGGCCCAACAGTAAAAGGAATGTGGCTGTCGCCATATGCCAACTAGTCAGATAGAACCTGGCAGCCGGGAACAGCGAAACAAGCGGATCATTATGATGGTCCTGCTTGCACTTCTTCTGATGAGCGCATCGGTCTTTCTGGGCGAGCGCAAGGAATCAAGCATCATTGTCGTGACGTTCCCCAGTGGAATGCAGCTCGAAGCTGAAGTGGCGGATACTCCTGAAAAATTGCTCTTTGGGCTGGCCTTCCGCGATACACTGCCTTCAAACGGCGGAATGCTTTACATTTTTGAGCAGAACGGGTTGCACCGCCTCACGACGAGAGAGTATCGATTTCCGGTCGATATGCTTTGGATAGACGAGAGTCATCATGTCGTCCATATGCTGGAGTACGCGGAACCGTGTAGCAAAGACCCCTGCCCAATCTTCGGGCCGCCGCCTGAACCAGCTCGTTACGTCATACAGGCTGAATCGGGATTCATTCAGAAGGCAAAAGTTGCAAAAGAGGATGAACTCAAATACACCCTCCGCATGTAGATGCTGCGGAACGTGAAGAAGGATACCAGCACGATGAGTGGCTTCCAGAAAGTTGCGCAGATCGAAGAAGTGCCGCCGGGCACATCGAAGATCGTGACGGTCAATGACCGACCGATCGCCTTGTTCAATATTGACGGCACTTTTTATGCCATCCATAACAGTTGTCCGCATGAGGGAGGACCGCTTATTGAGGGGAGACTCAAAGGATATGTCATCGCTTGCCCTTGGCATGATCTCGCCTTTGATATCCGAAACGGGCAAGGAACTGACGGCGGTGGATACTGTGTGGGTAGTTATGAGGTCAGGATTGAGGGATCCGAGGTCATGATCGGTCCGCGTAGGAAAATATGAGCAAAGAAATCACCGCGACGATGTTGTGCACGAACAGGAACAGACATGAGCCTGTCTAGCGCAGACCACAACCCAACTCTGGATATCACGGATTGCCGCAAGGTCACAGTTGATGAGCCGTTCGTCATCCACCTGTGGGAGGACCGGACCAGAGGTGAGCAATGGGTGCCCGCGTATGACACGAAAGGGCTTGCGCTCCTCAGCGATGAATTCCTCCGCATCGCGAGTAATAACGCAGTGGAGAATGGGCAACGCATCTTTGAGCTTAAGGCCGTCCAACCAGGTGTGTATCAGGTAGTTTTTGAAAAACGCATGGGGTGGAAATTTACCGCTGAGGAACGTCGAGTTTTTAGAATAGACGCCCAGCCTGTGACTGGGAAGTGATTGCATGCCCGATATCGCGTTCATCAATGGTCGTTTCATTCCATGGCAGGATGCGACCGTCTCTATCGATGATCGGGGGTTCCAGTTTGGTGATGCCGTCTACGAAGTGATCAGGACGTATCGTGGGACACCATTCCAGCTGGGAGCGCATCTCGCACGACTTGAGCGAAGTGCGAAGGAGCTCGTTATTGCCCAGCCATACTCAAGCGCGCAATGGATGCAGTGGATCACCCACGGACTCAGTCTGGCCGGATATCAAGAAGCCAAGATCTATATCCAGATTACCCGAGGCGTGGCTCCTCGGGAGCACAGTTTCCCTTCGGAAAGTTGCCCGACTGTCGTCATGACGATTAAAGAGTTACATACCCTGCCCACTGAACTGCGCCAGACCGGCGTCACCGCATGCACCTGTGAAGATCTTCGCTGGGGACGATGCGATATCAAGAGCGTCAACTTGCTTGCCAACGTTCTTGCACGTGAAGAGGCGAGAAAGGCTCGGGTGTTCGAGGCAATATTCATTAGAGAGGGTTTCGTGATGGAAGGTGCCTTAAGTAACGTTATGGCGGTTCAAGATGGAGTGGTTATGACGGCTCCCGAAGGTCCGCGGATCCTGTCTGGTGTCACAAGGACAGTGGTGTTGGATTTGGCTCAAAAAGCAGACATCTCGGTTGAAGAACGGTTTATATCGCTCGAGGCGCTTTACTCAGCAGATGAGGTGTTCCTGACCGGGACCACACTCGAAGTGCTTGGAGTAGTCCAGATCGATGGGAAGATCATTGGGTCCGGCCAGCCAGGTCCAATCACGAGAATGCTGGCTGCCCGGTGGGCGCTATTGACCGGCTAGTGCTCTTGCTTTGCTTCAGGGTGCGTGCTATGGTGCTGCCTCTGTAAGTGGGCTCATGCCCACTTTTTTGTTTGGGCACATGTCGAGCAAAATATAGGTTGAGCATGCCGGGTGAAGGTTTGCAGACGGTTGCCGACCGGTTGCAGGAAATTATTTCACCGATTTTATGGACGCTTGGACTTGAGTTGGTTGATGTGGTTTGTGTCGGTCAAGGTCCTCGTTCGGTCGTTCGTGTTCTGATCAGTAAACCGGGTGGAGTTACCATCACAGATTGTGAACAGGCACATAAGGCCCTCGGGCCGGCCCTTGACGTCGCCGATCCCTTTCCCCACGCCTACACGCTTGAGGTCTCTTCGCCAGGTCTGGATCGGCCATTTAAGAGACTGCAAGATTATCAGCGGGCGGTTGGGAAAGTGGTGAGCCTCAAGCTTCGCCAACCGGTCGAAGGTCAGTGGAAGATGACGGGACGACTAATGGAAGTCGATGAGCGTGCCGTCGTGCTGGCCATCGGTGCACCGCGGATGGCGCAGACGATGAGCCTGGATCGAGAGATGATTGCCGAAGCGAAGCTGGTCGTAAAAGTTTAGGCATGTGAAGTCGGGCGTTATGGTAGTAACCGGATGCAGGAGCGTGAGGTATGAACCGAGAACTGATTTCAGTCATCGATGAAATCGGGCGCCAGAAAGGGATCGACAAAGCCCGGGTAATCGGAGCTATTGAATCCGCCCTGCAAACAGCCGCCAAGAAGCGCTTTGGCCAGGCCGAGAACATTCAGGTGGAGATTGATTCAAAGACGGGAGAAATTTCTGTCGTCTCGAAGAAAACGATCGTAGAGACGGTCAGCAATCCCAAAGCTGAAATCTCACTTCAGGAGGCGCGTCAATACGACAGTGAAGCGGAAGTGGGCGACGAAATCGGATCGCTGATCGAGATGAATGAGTTGGGGAGAATCGCCGCACAAACGGCGAAACAAGTCATCTTTCAAAAGGTTCGTGAGGCAGAGTGGGAAGCGGTTCAAAAAGAATACTCCACGCGACAGGGAGATCTTGTCACCGGCATCATTCTGGGTATGGAGCGCCGCAATTACCTTGTAGATCTTGGAAAGACGGAAGCCATTCTACCCATCCAGGAACAGATTCCCCGCGAAACCTATCGGCGTGGGGATCGTGTCAAGGCCATGCTGCTGGAAGTCCGTCGTACGCCAAAAGATGTTCAAGTCATACTATCTCGAAGTCACCCGCAATTCGTAGCAAAGCTGTTTGAGCTGGAAGTGCCGGAAGTGATGGAGAAGATCATCGAGATCAAGTCGGTTGTTCGAGAGCCCGGAGATCGCACGAAGATTGCCGTCACGTCACGGGAAAAAGCCGTGGACCCGGTCGGAGCCTGTGTCGGAATTAAGGGGTCCCGTGTCCAGGCGGTCGTCCGTGAGTTGCGGGGCGAGAAGATCGACATTATTACCTGGACGCAGGACCCTCGAGTATTCATTGCTGAGGCCTTGAACCCGGCAACAATTGAAAAGGTCGGGATCGACGAAGAGAAAAAATCGGCGCTCGTGGTCGCCGCTGACTCACAATTGTCGCTGGCCATCGGCAAGAACGGGCAAAACGTCAGACTTGCCGCGCGTTTGACAGGGTGGAAAATCGATATCATCAGCGCAACGGAATACGAGAAAGAAAAGGTTGAGCGCGATAAGGAAATTAAAGCGGCGCTTGCCGAAGAGGCCGAGTCACAGCGACTCCAGGAAGAAGCGCGTCAAGCTGCCAGAGCAGAAGAAGCGACGAGCGGATAACCGACGGAACCAGTCAATGGCCATGCGTGTCTACGAACTTGCCAAGAAGTTAGGAATGGAAAATCGTGTGCTCATCCCTGAGCTCAAAAAAATGGGTGTGCCGATTACGTCTCACAGCAGTGCCCTGGATGATGAGATTGTTCAGAAAGTAATGGAAAAGCTTGCGTCGAAATCCATGGGGCAGTCGTCGGTCACCGAAGAAGATCTCTCTTCAAAATCAACTCCTGAGGCAACCCGCGGAAAAGGAACGGCGACTAAAGGACATTTGGGAGAGGAGTCTCCTAAGCCTGATAAGCGTCGTATTCTGATCAAGCGAAAGAAGGAAGATGAACCAGTTGAGATTGCGTCTGCGGTATCCGTTTTCGAAGATGTCCGTTCGGCCCAGGCCGGAGCGGTGGGCTCCGTACCAGCCTCCCCTGCATCAGCCGACCAGCCAGATGAGGAGGTAGAGACTGAGCGCAGTCTTGTGGCAGAGGCAGTCTCGGAAAAGGGCCTGCCATCGGCTCCGGCTCCTATGGTTCCGCTTCCGGAAGAGGTGCAACAGAAGTCGATGGTACCTCCACCAGGTCTCGTGGCGTCGACCGTGGAGGCCGTGGCCGCAAAAAAGAAAAGCATGGCGTTTGAGGCTATTGAAGCGGAAAGTCAAAAAGATAAGCTTAAAAAAGCGCGCAAGACGGGTCGCCCTAAAGATGAGCAGCAGGATGTGAAGCTTCGTGAAGATGCCGCCAGGTGGCAGGATCTCCGTGCGATCCCTGTGCAGCGACGCGATGATCGATCCAAGCACTTGCACCACAGCACGCCGGCTGAAATCACAAAGCCTCGTCGGAAAAGTGTCAAAGTCACACCACGGACCACAGTGAAGGAATTTGCCGAGTTGATCGGCCAGCGGCCGGCGGACATCGTTCGCAAATTGATGGATATGGGCCAGATACTGACCTTTCAGCAGCCGATGAATCTGGATGCGGCAACAATATTTGCCGAAGAAAGTGGTGTCAAAATCGAAATCGCGATTGAGAAGGTGGGAGAGGAATTATTGCAAGATCTCGTCGACACGGGTGAGGACGAACGGCCAGAGCCTCGACCTCCCGTTGTCACCATCATGGGTCATGTCGATCACGGCAAAACATCCTTACTCGATGCGATTCGCCAAACCAATGTGGCGGAAGGAGAGGCCGGCGGCATTACGCAGCATATTGGCGCCTATACCGTCTCGGTGCGTGGCAAGCAGGTTACGTTCCTCGACACGCCTGGCCACGAGGCGTTCACCGCGATGCGGGCTCGTGGAGCGAAGGTTACCGACATCGTGATTTTGGTTGTCGCCGCTGATGACGGGGTGATGCCGCAGACCATTGAAGCGATTCATCATGCCAAGGCGGCTGGGGTGCCACTGATCGTGGCAATGAATAAAATCGACAAGCCTGATGCCAACCCTGATCGAGTGAAGAATGCGCTCTCCGAGCATGGCTTAATTTCAGAATCCTGGGGAGGGGACACCATTATGGTGGAGGTGTCCGCGAAGCAGAAAACGGGGCTGGATACCTTGCTTGAGATGATCCTGCTTCAGGCTGAAGTGCTTGAACTTAAGGCAGATCCACACCGACAGGCTCGAGGCACTGTGATCGAAGCCAAAATTGAACGTGGCAGGGGTCCCGTTGCAACAGTCTTGGTACAGAGTGGGACTCTCAAGGTAGCCGACGCGTATGTGGTGGGCTCATTTAGCGGGCGCGTCCGGGCCCTGATTAATGATCGGGGAGAGAAAACCCAGAAAGCCGGCCCATCGATTCCAGTGGAAGTGATCGGCCTACCGGGGGTGCCATCGGCTGGAGATGTCTTCCAAGTCGTCTCCAACGAGAGAGTGGCTCGGGAGATCGCCGAAGAGCGAGCGCAAAAGCGGCGGGCTGCAGAGCTAGCTGGCCCGGCGAAGGTGACGTTGGATGATCTCTTTGCGAAGATTCAGGAGGGGTCAGTCAAGGAATTAGCCATCGTGATCAAAGCCGATGTGCAGGGATCATCGGAAGCGTTGGCAGGTGCCGTTGAAAAGCTCTCGACCGACGCCGTCAAGCTTCGTGTGATTCATAACGGAGTCGGGGGCATCATGGAGTCTGATGTCCTGCTTGCAGCTGCGTCACGAGCCATTATCATCGGCTTCAACGTCAGACCTGAGCCTAAGGCAACTGCATTGGCCGAACAGCAGGGCGTTGACGTGAGACTCTATACGATCATTTATGACGCCATTGCGGACATCAAGGCCGCAATGGAAGGCTTACTTGAGCCCACGCTTAAGGAACGAGTGTTGGGGCGAGCTGAAGTGCGCCAGGTGTTCATGATTCCCAAGGTTGGAGCGGTGGCTGGGGCGTATATCATCGATGGGACGATTGCCCGTTCGAGCGCAGGAGTCAGAGTTATTCGCGATAACGTCGTGGTCTATCAGGGCAAGCTTGGTTCTCTACGGCGGTTCAAAGACGATGTGCGCGAAGTCCAACAGGGTTATGAGTGTGGATTAAGCGTTGAAAACTTCAATGATGTAAAGACCGGTGACATCGTCGAAGCGTATGCGATCGACAAGATCGCGACAAAGCTTTAGGAAGCCTTGCATCCATTCCAAAGAGCCTCTCTCGATGTGAGGTGGAACACTCTGAACACGGTCGCATTGGGGTCCTGTCGGAAGCGTGATGTAGATGAGTGCTCGATATGGTGGTGGGGCTTTGTACGGTAGAGTTATTCATTGCAGGGAGCCAATCGCTCAAAGACAAGCGGCAGGTGCTTCACGGCCTTAAAGACAGACTTCGAGGTAAGTTTAACCTCTCCGTTGCCGAAGTGGATGGCCAAGACCTCTGGCAGAAGGCGGTTCTCGGTATGGCTTGTGTGGCCAATGACGGCAGCTATGTGAATCAGGTGCTTGAACAAGCGTTGAATGTGATCAAAAGTATGCCGACAGTCGAAGTCGTACGGACGCAACTGGAATTGCTCTAGAGTCTCCCACGAAACCGGCGATCGCCAGTGTCACGCGAGTAAGATGTCTAAAACCACCTATAAGAGAGCAGATCGGGTGGCGGATCAGATCAAGATGGAAGTGGCCGACATCCTCATGCGAAAAATCAAGGACCCTCGGGTGCATGATGTCACCGTCACCGATGTGGAGCTCACCGGAGATTTACGTATCGCTCATGTTTTTGTCACAACCATGGAAACGGGCGAGGCAGAGCGGAATATCTTTATCGGACTCTCCAAGGCCAGTGGCTTTGTGCGAGCGGAGCTAGGTCGGCGGCTCTCTCTCCGCTACCTTCCGGATGTCATCTTTAAAAAGGATGTCAGTGGGCCACGCGGGGATCGCATTATGCAGTTGCTGGACGGACTCCATCATGACACCGAAGGACACGAGACACCTGACACTCAGAGTGAGAGAGAACGGACTACGCCCTCTCAGGGGTAGAGAAGACGGCGTACATAACGATGGAACACCAGGATAGCGTAGACGGCGTCCTAATCGCCTATAAAGAAGCCGGATGGACATCGCACGATGTTGTGGCCAAGATACGGAAGTTACTGGGTGAATGCAAAGTCGGTCATGCCGGTACGCTGGACCCTAGCGCCACGGGTGTCCTGCCTATTTTGGTCGGACGTGCTACAAGAATTGCCGAATACCTCATGAATTGGGATAAGGAGTACCGGGCTGTTTTACGGCTTGGGGAAACGACTGACACGCAGGACGCGTCAGGTCAGGTGTTGACAAAAGCTGATCACTGCCAGGTGAATGAGGAGATGATTCGCATGGTCGTAACGCAGTTCCGAGGGGCGCAACGGCAATTGCCTCCGATGTATTCGGCCGTGAAGGTCGGCGGGCAACCGCTGTACAAAGCAGCCAGAGCCGGCAAGACCATCGATAGGGTCGAGCGGTCTGTCACCGTTCACGAGCTGGAAGTCCTGGCTCTCGAAGGGTGTGATGTGACGCTTCGTGTTGTATGCTCAAAAGGAACATATGTGCGCACGCTGTGTGCCGATATTGGTCAGGCCTTGGGGGTTGGTGGCCATCTGTATGCGCTTCAACGTCGTCGAGTGGGCCCTCTTTCAATCGATGAGGCAATGACGATTGATGAAATCGTAAGCCATCTCGCCATGGACACGCTCAGAAAGCGGTTCGTTTCGCTAGACCAACTCCTATCCCAGCTCCCGACGGTGATCGTCAACGCAGAGCAGGCCCAACGGGTTGTCCATGGAACGCCCGTGTCCCCGGTGGGAATCAGTCAACTCCCTGCTTCTCCCCATCCCATGCCGGTACGCCTGAAGAATGAAGCCGGTCAACTGTTGGCGATTGGGACGCACGATACGCAGAGCGTGGGGTCGATTAAAATTCGTAAAGTTTTCAGTCTCGTGACTCATTAAGATGGAAGGAGCCGCTATGGCATTACTGAAAGAAGCAAAGACAGAACTCATCAAGCAATTTCAGCAGCACGATAAGGACTCCGGCTCACCGGAAGTCCAAATTGCGGTGTTGACCAATCGAATCACCTATCTGACCGAGCATTTCAAGACCCATAAAAAGGATCACCATTCCCGTCGGGGCTTGTTACAACTAGTCGGCCGGAGAAGACGATTACTCGACTACCTTCGCGGCGTGGATGAAGCACGTTACCGAGCGGTTATTGATCGCCTCGGCATTCGCAAGTAAGTGGTCGCAACCACAGCGCGGCGTAGGCCGTTGCCATAGCGGAGCTCACATATCCCACAGATGAACACCGACATGCGTTCTGACTCTGCATGCTCAATGCGGACAGGGTATGACCCGGTGGAACCATACCGACGGTTCAAGCCCTTCGGCATATCATTGCATATGCCTGGTTCGAGCGTATCTCAGTGGGCATCTGTGGATCTAACCAGAGGAGACCATAGATGGTACACGTCGTAGAAGTCGACATTGCAGGTCGGACACTCCGTCTTGAAACTGGTCGGGTCGCCAAACAGGCGGACGGATCAATTTGGGCGTCGTATGGGGATACGGTCGTCCTCGCGACCGCCGTGGCTGCCCAAACGGCTAAGCCTGGGATAGACTTCCTTCCTTTGACCGTCGACTATCAGGAAAAGGCCTACGCGGCGGGGAAAATTCCCGGTGGCTATTTCAAACGCGAAGGTCGGCCGGCTGAAAAGGAAGTGCTGACAAGTCGATTGATCGATCGCCCGATCCGTCCGCTCTTTCCGGAAGGATATTATTTCGAAACACAAGTGATTGCCTCAGTGCTCTCAGCCGATAAGACCGGTTCTTCCGACGTCATCGGGATCACGGCGGCTTCCGCCGCCCTTGCGGTCTCGAATATTCCATTCAATGGCCCCGTGGCTGGCGTGAAGATCGGCCGGATCAAGAGTCAGCTCGTCGTCAATCCTGACCTTGAGTCCATGGAGCAAAGCGATCTTCATCTGGTGGTTGCAGGGACCGCGGACGCCGTGATGATGGTGGAAGCGGGGGCCAACGAATTGCCCGAACAGACGATGCTTGAAGCCTTGGAACTGGCACACTCCGAGATTAAGAAGATCGTCAAGAAGATCTCTGAGTTGGCACAGAAGGTCGGAAAGGTAAAGCGAGTGGTGGTGGCTGAGTCGATCGATCCTCAATTACAGGCCGAGGTCAAGGCATTGGTCGCGCAGCCCATTCGTGACGCCATCATGATCTCTAATAAAACTGCACGGCAAGAGCGATTGGATCAGGTCCTGGCTGACGCGATTGAAAAATTGAAAAAGCTAGAGGAGCTCTCGCGTGAACGGCACGTCAAGATCGTCTTCCACCAACTGGAGTACACGGAAGTTCGGAAAATGATCTTAGAGAAACAGTCACGGGCCGATGGACGGGGACCAGCCGACATTCGTCCGATCACCTGCGAGGTAGGCGCCTTGCCGCGAGCGCACGGTTCCGCGATTTTCACACGAGGCGAAACCCAAAGCTTGGCGGTTGTGACGTTGGGAACGACCGACGATGAGCAACGCATTGACGCGCTGGAAGGTGAGTACACGCGCACGTTCATGCTCCACTACAACTTTCCACCCTTCAGTGTCGGTGAGGCGCGGCCTTTACGCACGCCGGGTCGACGTGAAGTCGGGCATGGCGCCTTGGCGGAACGGGCGTTGAAACCGGTTATTCCGAACAAGGATGTGTTCCCATATACGCTGCGGATTGTTTCTGAAATTCTGGAATCAAACGGATCGTCCTCAATGGCGACGGTCTGCGGCGGAACATTGGCCATGATGGATGCCGGTGTCCCGATCAAGGAACCGGTAGCCGGCATCGCGATGGGTCTGATCAAGGAAGGCGACGACGTCATTATCTTGTCGGACATTCTCGGTCTGGAGGATCATTTAGGCGACATGGACTTCAAGGTCTGTGGGACAAAGAATGGCGTCACCGCGCTTCAGATGGATATCAAGATCGGAGGGATTACGACGGCGCTGATGCAGCAAGCCTTGGAGCAAGCTCGTTTGGGACGACTGCATATCCTCGGTCATATGTCGAAGGCGCTTCTCGACCCGCGGACTCAGCTCTCACCCTTTGCCCCACGCATCCACACGATGAAGGTCAAACAGGATAAAATTCGAGACATTATCGGCCAGGGTGGTAAAACCATTCGCGGAATTCAATCAGATTGCGGAGTCAAAATCAGCGTGGAGGATACAGGTGTCGTGACGATCGCCTCTTCCGATGAAGCGTCGTTGCAAAAGGCCAAAGACATCATCGGCCGCTTGACCGAGGAAGTGGAAGTGGGGAAAGTCTATACGGGGACGGTTAGAAAGATCATGGACTTTGGTGCATTTGTGGAGGTATTGCCTGGGACGGACGGACTGGTTCATATTTCGCAACTGGCGCATCACCGTGTGAAAGCGGTGGCTGACGAAGTATCGGAAGGGGACCAAATTCTCGTGAAGGTTCTGGAAATCGATAGGCAGGGCAAGATTCGACTCAGTCGAAAAGAAACCATCCCCGTGCCGACGGGAAGCACAAAAGACTCATCCGGCGAGTAACTCTTGTATCACAAGCGTATTCTCGATAACGGGATTCGCCTCGTCACCGAGCGAATCCCGACCCTCAAATCCGTCACCATTGGTATCTGGGTCGATGTGGGCTCGCGTGATGAGGGCCCAGCGCAGGCCGGGTACTCCCACTTCATTGAACATATGTTCTTTAAGGGTACGACGACGCGGTCAGCGACCGACATTTCCCGTGAAATCGATGCGCTAGGAGGCGAAATGAATGCCTTCACTACACGGGAGACGACGACGTTCTACGTCAAGGTATTGGATCAGCACTTGCCTAAGGCGCTGGATTTGCTCTCGGATCTGTTCCTCCGATCACGGCTCGGGAAGAAAGAAATTGAGAAGGAAAAGCAGGTTATTCTTGAAGAAATCCGCATGGTCCAAGACGACCCGGAAGATCTGGTTCAAGAGCTTCATACTAAATTAGTCATGGGACGACATCCGTTGAGTCGCTCGATTCTTGGGCGGGAGTCAACGGTCGCTCAAATCAGCCGGCAAGATCTCTTGCGATACATTGCGATGCACTATCGTCCTGAAAAGATCGTCATTGCAGTCGCGGGAAATTTTGATCCACCGAAATTAGAGGCAACCATCGCCCGTACATTCGGAAAGTATCGGAACTCAAGTCGTGCTGTACCGAGTAAACGCTGGCCCGCCGAACTCTGTGGTGGCGTGACCATGAAGCAAAAACCATTGGAGCAGGTCCATCTCTGCGTAGGACTGCCGGGAGTGGCTGCTGGTCATAAAGATCGATACGCAGTCTATGCGCTCAATAGTGTCCTGGGTGGGAGCGTGAGTTCCAGACTTTTTCAAGAGATACGAGAAAAACGTGGCTTATCCTATTCGATCTACTCCTTCTTATCGGGCTACTCTGATAGTGGCACCGTGACAGTCTATGCAGGAACTCAAGCACGAGAGGTTGAGCGGGTCCTCGATCTAGTGTGTCGTGAAGTTCGGAAGCTTGCTAAACAGGGAATCAATCGCGATGAGCTGAAACGGACGAAGGATCAAATGAAGGGTGGACTCATGCTCAGTCTGGAGAGTTCTCATAGTCGTATGAATAAACTTGCAAAGGATGAATTAATTGCTGGAAGTCACACGACTCTGGAGGAAATGATTCTAGAAATTGATGCGGTGACGGAACAACAGGTCTTTCATGTGGCACAGGATTCATTCACGTCAAAAGAAATCGCGTTGACAGGCTTGGGACCGTTGTCCTCTCGCCAGGTGGGTGCATTGAGCACGAGATTCTCATAATTACTCGCGTAGGATACGTAGGGTTCTGTCTCATAACAAATTGTTTTATAACTGATTTTTTGTGTCATGCTTCACGAGCCAGCTCCAGCAAACATTTCCTTGACAGGACATCGCGGTTTCAGTACCGTTCCGGTACTGGCGGTATGGATTTGTGCTCAGTTTTTGGAATCCATGTAAGAAGGATCGCACGAACAAAAAACTGTGAAAGCCATTTACTTGGTACATCATAAGTACTTGAGAATTATCGACAGGTAGAACTATCGCGTTCAATTTGATGAAGGAGGGATTAGGTATGAAAAGGGCTGTCGTTCTAGCTGCCGTGGCGGTGTTTTGGGGATTCGGCTTGCTAGCGGCCGAGTTTTCATTCGCCGACGGAAACATCGACAAAGTGGGTCTCGCTGATGCGGTCGTCGGAGGGAAGCCGCTGAAGGCCGAAGCTGGGCTCAAGACGCTGCAAGGGCGTGTCTGGTCGCAATGGGCGGATAATCCTGACGGAGAACTCTTATTCGGGATTCAATATTGGAATACAGGAGAACCAGGATCCGGTGACACCGGAGGCCGATCCTCGACCATGCTTGACGTCAAGCCACCAGATCCATTGTTCAGTTGTTGTGCCTGGGGATTCTCCGGAGGAACTGAAAAGAACTCAACGTATTCAGGTTGGTATCATGCCGCCTCGACAGTTCGGTTGGCTGTCAAAGACAAGGCGTTGATGGATCAGATCATCAAAGCTTCACAAGAATTGGTGGCTATGGAGGTCACATTGAGTGGCAGGACCATTACCGCTTTTAAGGTGCTGAAGGACTAGCCACTCTCAATACGCAAAGACGTTGCCGTAAGGAGGATGCGATCATGATGTTGCAGAAGCAAGGTGCAGCCGTTCTGGCAGCCGTCGCGCTGGTCGTCGGGATGGCTTCGACTGCCTCGGCGATTGAGTCATTCCAGGAACGGTTCGAATGGGGAGATATGAGTAAGCCGACCACCATACAAGGTAGGGTGATCGTACTGGATCCGTACGATGAAGCAGTCTGGATCAATGTCGCCGTTTTTGGTGGCAATGCTGAGAGTGGCTTATATTGGCAAAAGGTTCATCCAGGGAAGACGTTGAAATTTTACGCCGAGAAGTCTGCCTGGCAAGAGCTCAAAAAGATGGGGCGACCTCATGCGGGACCGGCAGCGGCAAAGGAAGTGCCTCCCGGTAGTACCACGGATTTGATTGAATTCGTTGCCGTGGAAAGTGAGCAGAACCATCGCGTGATCTCATCGGTGAAAAAGATTCCCGAAGTTGCTGGTAACATGGGAAAACCTCTAAGCATTTCCGGCCTTCGCTTGAAGGAATGCGCTGGGAAAAACGAGTTTGACTCGGCCTGTTCAAAGGCCAAGACAAGCCTCAATGAATCCCCGGTAACACCGGATGGGAGTAACGTGGGCATGCAATATGATGTGATGCTTCCTGGTGGTAAAACGGTAGGTGGCTTGATTCCCTGGACCGCATCGTATAATCAGGCTCACTAGAAGAACCTGACGAGAGAATGCAAAGGGCGGTCTTCCATTCCTGGGGAGGCCGCCCTGTCTTATTCAAATTCAACCTCCCTGAATGCTACCAATTCCAATTATAGACGGGAATCCTACTTGACCATGCGCTGCAGCTCGGCAAGGCGATTCATCGCATCGAGCGGGGTCATCGAGAAGAGATCGATCTGCTTCACTTCATCAATAATGGGATGCGGTTTGGGAAGAGGAGGAGAATCCATGTGGGGCTGTTCCTGTGAGGGGTTGGAACAGGAAGACTCCGGTTGTTCCAGCTGCGACAGCACGGATTGAGCTCTGTGAATAACCTCTATGGGCAGCCCCGCAAGTTTCCCAACGTGAATACCATAACTTCGATCTGCTTTCCCTGGCACAATTTTTCTGAGAAACACCACCTCATCGCCCTGTTCCTGAACAGCGACGCAGTAATTTTTGATCCCAGTCCGTTGCTGCTCCAAGTTGGTCATTTCATGGTAGTGTGTGGCAAATAAGGTACGCGCTCCTAACCGTGTGCAGTCATGGATGTACTCGGCAATGGCCCACGCAATGCTGAGACCGTCATAAGTGCTTGTGCCTCGACCAATTTCATCCAGCAAGATCAAGCTTCGCTGTGTCGCCGTTCGTAGAATATGCGCGGTCTCAACCATTTCAACCATGAACGTGCTCTGGCCCCCGGCCAAATTATCTGAGGCTCCCACCCTTGTGAAAATGCGGTCGGTTACCCCAACGTGAGCCTCCGTTGCCGGAACGAAGCTGCCGACTTGTGCCATCAGAACAATCAGGGCCACCTGACGAAGATAGGTGCTCTTTCCTGCCATGTTTGGCCCGGTAATGATCAAGAGGCGGTTCAAGCCGAGATCCAGCTGCGTATCATTAGGGACGAAGGTGGAATCCGTACAGAGGCGTTCCACCACAGGATGGCGACCGTCTCGAATAGTGAGCGTATCATCCTCAGTGACCGTAGGCTTCACGTACCGATGGAGAGCGGCGACTTCTGCCAACCCAGCCAACACATCAATGAGCGAAAGGGTGGCGGCTATTCTATCCAGTCGAGGAGCCTCTTGGGCCAATCGAGAACGGAGCTGACTAAACGTTTCTTGCTCCTTGGCAAGAAGCTGCGTATCAGCTCCCATGACACGTTCTTCAAGATCCTTTAACTCAGCCGTCATGAACCGTTCGGCATTGACGAGGGTTTGCTTGCGGATGTAGTCCGCCGGCACACGGGTAAGATTGGCCTTGGTAATCTCGATATAGTATCCATAGATTTGATTGTAGCGAACCTTCAGGGAGTCAATGCCGGTTCGTTCCCGTTCACGAACCTCAAGGGCAGCAATCCACCCTTTGCCTTCTGTACTCACCTTTCGCAACTCGTCAATATGAGGATCGTATCCTTCTTTGATGATATTTCCATCACGAACTGAGATCGGGGCATCGGAACGGATAGACTGTTCAATCAGCTCATAGAGATCTTGAGCGTTATCCCAAGAAGCCCGCGCCTCACGGAACAGTTGGCTCTTCAGAAGGTCTAACCGTACAAGAATCTCAGGCAAAGCGCCGAGCGACTGTTTGAGTGCAAGAAGTTCACGCGGGCCGGACAGCCCCAGAACAAGGCGACTACCTAGTCGAGCAATATCCTGAATCTCTCGCAAAGCAGAACGCAGAGCCGTTCGCACCATCATGTGGTCTTTAAGTTCCTCAACTGCATCCAATCTGGAGCGGATCTCTTGGCAGCGAATTAAAGGTCTGATCAGCCATTGGCGGAGAAGGCGACTTCCCATCGCCGTGCTGGTTCGATCGAGAATACTCAAGAGTGTTGTTGCCTTCGAACTAGAATAGCCCTCATTCCATGCAATTGGTTTCAGCAGTTCAAGGTTACGGATCGTTGTACTGTCCAGCTGCATGAATTCGTCAGTACCACGGAGCATGATCCGGCGAATATGAGTGAGGGGCGTGGTCGGTTGGGTCTGACGGACGTATTCCAACACGGCACCAGCCGCGCCAATGCCGATGGATAGATCGTGGCATCCCAAGTTCTCAAGAGATTGGACACCGAGGTATTCATGGAGCACTCGCTCGGCGTGCTTGCGGTCAAATGAGACGGAAGGACGTTCACACAGGCGGACTCCCGGGACCTCATCAAGCCACCGGAAGCGTCGGCGATCAAGGCCAACTGGAATCAGTAATTCTCGAGGCTCTAAGCGCGCAAGCTCATTCACAACTTGGGGAACGGCTTGGGGACCATCCGTCTCCATCACCCAAAAATCGCCTGTGGAGACCTCAAGGGCAGCCAGGCCGATGACTAATCCTCGAGACAAATCTGGTCGAATCGCGAGCGCGGTCAGATAGTTGAACTCGGTAGGAGAAAGAAACTCAGTATCGACCAATGTGCCTGGGGTATAGAGTCTGACGACTTCACGGCGAACCAGACCTTTAGCTGTCTTAGGGTCCTCGACCTGTTCGCACAGGGCGACGATCCGCCCGGCCTTCAATAACTTCGCGATATAGCCGGTTGCGGCGTGAAAAGGAACACCACAAAGAGGAACAGGATCAGTACTGTTCTTATCGCGGGACGTCAGGGCGATCGAGAGAATTCCCGAAGCCACCTGCGCATCCTCATAGAACATCTCATAAAAATCACCAACACGGAAAAACAGGATTGCCTCGGGATAACCCTGCTTAATATCGCGATACTGTTGCATCAATGGACTCAAGCTGAGATCACTCATCGCGGAAGGTCCCCGCATGTTCAATTTGAGTGGAAGAGGACCGTCCCGAAATTTTCTCAAGTGATTGGCGGAGGCGCTCCAGATCGACTTCGGCCTGTTGTAATGCCTTTGTTTTTCGTCTTAGTTCGATTCGTGCTCGTACCCAGGGAGGGAAGAGGAGAATGGCCGCGACCAACACACCAACAACGAAGCCGGCCATAATGGGTTGATAAATAGGGGTTGAGGCCTCAAGTAAGCCAAAGAAGTACCTCAGCGTCACTCCCTGCTCTTGATTTTGAAGGACGAAAGCCAGCGAAAGGAGTAAGAGAATGCCGATCAGAATAACGCGTGTCATCGCTGTGAAGCCTTCCGACGGGGCCTTGTACGCGACCGAGGCAATCGGGCTGATGGACCTATGGCGAGGCAAGCCCTAGTGATCCGCGTTAGGAGCGACCGAGAACGTGCCCCTTGGGCTTCTAACTTCACCCTTCTGGTAGTTCGGGTTCGATGAATCAATCGCACTTCCAGGTGATCAGCAGGAAGTAAGCCCAGGAATCGATCGGCCCATTCAATCGCGGTAACAGCTTCATCTGTAAAGCAGGTGGAAAGTCCCATTGACTCGGCCTCGTCGACTCGTTTCAACCGGTAAAGATCCAGATGTAAGAGCGGAAGCCTCCCCTGATATTCGTGCACGAGTGTAAACGTCGGACTAGTGACCGACGCCACTGAACCACCAAGTCCGGCTACGATCCCACGGACCAAGGCAGTTTTGCCGGCGCCCAATTCTCCAACCAAGGCAAGTACATCGCCTCTTCGAAGGACCTTACCGATCGTATGTCCAAACGAATCCGTTTCTCGAGGAGATGACAAGACAATATCACGGAGGTCGAAAGATTTAGCCATAGGAACGAGAGCGGATGAGCTCTTCGCACACAGGATTGAATTAGTTTTGGGTTGTCTCGTCGACATATTTGAGCGCATAGGGAATCTGTTCGACCAGATCACTTGCGATCATCCCAGCTTGGCCCTTACTGGCTGCAGCCAAATCGCCGGCTACTCCATGGAGGTAGGTTGCGGCACAAGCCGCGTCCCAGGAAGGCAGGCCTTGGGCCAACAGTCCTACCATCATGCCGGTCAACACGTCACCAGTACCGGCTGTCGCCATTCCTGGATTCCCGGTTGGACAGATGGCCACAGCACCATCTGGCCGGGCCACAACAGTTCTCGCTCCTTTCAAGACCACGAACAGGCCGCGCTCTCGCGCAAACCGGGTCGCGCTACCGATGCGATCGCTATTGACGGTCTGAGATGTTGCATCCGGCTCCAGCCGCGCCATCTCACCAGGATGGGGCGTGATGATTGGAGGGGTCTTGCAAGATGCCAACAGAGCGGTACGGCCGGTCAGTGCGTTCAGGGCATCGGCATCAAAAACCGCCGGTCGATCGAGCTGTTTTGTCAGGGCCTGGATGAGCTCCACAGTTTCGGGGGCTGTTGAGAGTCCTGGACCAATGCCGATGGCGGTTCGAGCTGCCATGAACGAAACGAGTCGGTCCAATGCTGTCCGGGCCAAGGTCCGCGCCTTGGTCTCCGGCATCGGAGCAGTCATAGCCTCCAACAGTTTTGCCTCCAATACGTCATTGACGCTTGAAGGAATCGCCACAGTCACGAGGCCGGCTCCCACTCGGAGCGCCGCTCGGGCGGCGAGGGCTGCGGCGCCGGTTTTCCCGACGGACCCGGCGATAATACCGGCATGCCCAAAGGTTCCTTTGTGACTCGAAGAGCGTCGCGTCGGTAGGGACATCTGCACCGCTGCTCGCGTAATCAAACTGGTACGACTGACCACCGCCTCGACGTACGCCGTCGGGATACCAATATCAACGATCTCGATTTCCCCCGCGTGATCAATCCCCTGATTCTGGTAGAGACCCAATTTCGGAAGTCCAAACGTGACGGTAAGGGAGGCACGGACAGCTCGGCCAAGGATGGTTCCGTTATCGGCATGGAGGCCTGAGGGAAGGTCGACGGCCACAACAGGGCGAAGGGCTTCGTTGATGCTGTCTATGGCATCGGCGTAGCGTCCGGTTACAGCGGAGGAAAGTCCAGTTCCGAGCAGGGCATCCACGAGGATGTCACTGTCGTGCAAAAGAGCCTGTGCCTGTGCCTTGGAAGTGTAAACGCGCACACCAGACCTGCCTGCACCACGCACAAATTGCTTATACATCGCGGCGGCATCGCGGCTTAGTTCAGAAACAGATGCCAGTGCGAGGATGTGTACCTTCGCATGGTGCCGGCGGAGTATGCGCGCCGCTACAAATCCGTCTCCGCCGTTATTCCCCTTGCCGCAGACGATGGTCACCGTCTTGCCGCGAACGGATCCGAATCGCTTTTCAAGGGAAGACACGAGGCCGAGTCCGGCTCGTTCCATCAATGTTGTGGCGGGAATGCGGGCCTCTACGATCGTTCTACGATCAAGCTCCTGCATCTGTGCAGCGGTGATAATCTTGGTCATGATGAACCGAGAGTGGTGAACGGACGGACCAGCAGGTCCACGACGCTAACTCAGCAAGGCCTTCATTTCTTTCACAGCTTGGACGAGGCCGACGAGGACGGAACGCGCGATGATGCTGTGGCCGATGTTGTACTCAACGATTTCAGGGATATGCGTCAGTCGCTTGACGTTGCGATAGTTCAGTCCATGACCGGCATTGACCCCGATCCCAAGCTTATACGCGAGCCGGGCAGCTTGCGTGATCGCCTCGAATTCCATATCGGCTTCTTTCGAACGTGTGGCATTTGCATAGCGCCCTGTATGCAGTTCCACAAAATCTGCGGAGATCTTGTGCGCGGCCTTCACCTGAGTCAAATCCGGCTCAATAAAGACGCTGACAGGGATCCCGCCGTTATGTAACAGCGATACGATACCTTGAATCCGATCTCGCTGGCCGGCAACATCGAGACCGCCTTCGGTGGTCAGTTCCTGTCGTTTCTCCGGCACCAATGTGACCAGGTCCGGCTTGATGTTGAGAGCAATCTTAACCATTTCTCCATCAGCCGCCATTTCCAGGTCGAGCTTTGTGCGGGTCATTTCGCGAAGAAGCCGAAGATCGCGGTCTTGAATGTGACGTCGGTCTTCCCGTAGATGGACGACAATGCCGTCGGCTCCTGCGAGCTCAACAAGCACCGCTGCCGCGAGCGGATCAGGATCGGTTCCTCCGCGAGCCTGTCTCAACGTCGCAACGTGGTCGACATTTACACCGAGCCGAGCCATCGCCCCTCCTTACCCTCACCTTGAGTGCCTATCGGATCCTCCGAGCATGGAACTGCTTGGAGATCAACGGACCTACCAGCCCGTATTAGTAACAGAAAGGAATAAGAGGGGCAAGAACGGCATTGCCGACCCATCGCGAATATGTGCAGGCACAAGTCTCAATTTCCGCTTGCCAGAAACAGGTAGAAAATGAGGGAAATTGACTCGCCCAGAGCCCTGAATTAGAATAGGCCCCTCTCGTATCCTCTCACGCATTGATGAAGAGTCCGTTGGCAATTTTCTAGTAACGGTCAAGGGAAGTTCATGGGGTTGGGCGACGGCTTTTATCGGATCAAGCGGCTCCCGCCGTACGTCTTCGCGCAAGTTCAATCACTGAAGCTTGAAGCGCGGCAACGTGGTGAAGACATCATCGATTTCGGGATGGGAAATCCCGACCAACCCACGCCGCCTCATATCGTCGAAAAGATGATTGAAGCGGCTCGCAAAGCCAAGAATCATCGCTACTCGGCGTCACGCGGAATTACCAAGCTGCGCCATGCGATTTGTAGCTGGTACAAGCGAAACTACGATGTCGATCTGGATCCGGAAACTGAAGCCATTGTCACCATCGGCTCAAAAGAAGGTCTCGCGCATCTCGCCTTGGCTATGATTGGTCCGGGTGATGTGGTCCTGACTCCAACCCCGACGTATCCCATCCATATGTATAGCTTTATCATCGCGGGAGGCGAAGTCCGTGGGATTGAGCTCCGGCAGGATAGCGACTTTTTCGAAGATCTGACTCGGGTCTACCGGCAGACATTTCCGCGTCCGAAGATTCTGGTCATCAACTTTCCGCACAATCCAACGACAGCCATCGTGGATCTGGAATTTTTCAAGAAGATCGTCACGTTTGCCAAGGAACACAACGTGATCGTGATCCACGACCTTGCCTATGCTGATTTGGTATTCGACGGCTACAAGGCTCCGAGTTTTCTTCAGATCCCAGGAGCGAAAGATTGTGGGGTAGAGTTCTATACGTTATCCAAAGCCTACAATATGCCGGGTTGGCGCGTGGGCTTCTGTGTCGGCAACCGCGAGGTCGTCGGCGCGTTGGCAAAAATCAAAAGTTACTTGGATTACGGGATTTTTCAGCCGATTCAAATCGCGAGCGTGATCGCGCTCAACGGTCCTCAGGACTGCGTAAAAGACACCGTGCTGCGCTATCAGAAACGCCGGGATGCGTTGGTCGGTGGGTTGAATCGGATCGGCTGGCAAGTCGCAAAGCCACTGGCCACGATGTTTGTCTGGGCACGCATACCGTTGCCCTATCGCCACATGGGCTCACTGGAGTTTTCAAAGCTCCTGCTGAAGGAGGCGAAGGTTGCCGTTTCTCCCGGGATTGGATTCGGTGAGGGTGGCGAGGAGTACGTGCGATTTGGACTCGTCGAGAACGAACATCGAACAAGGCAAGCGGTCAGGGGAATCCGTAAGGCCCTCAAGCTTGATGGAGACGAGGAGTGAGGTCGCGCATCGGAGTGGGTATCGTGGGCTTTGGGACGGTCGGGACCGGAGTTGCCACGATCCTTCTGCATAACGCTGCTCTCATCGGCCGTCGGGTGGGTGCGCCGATCGAGCTGATTCGGGTGGCGGATCTGGACATCACGAGAGACCGGGGGCTGCGGTTGACCCCAGGGCTCTTGACCACGGATGCCAGGGCAGTGCTCACTGATCCCAATATCGATGTAGTGATCGAGCTTATCGGCGGATACGACACGGCGAAGCGAGTCATCATGGATGCGATTGCGGCCGGGAAGCACGTCGTCACTGCCAACAAAGCGCTCTTGGCGCTCCACGGAGAGGAAATCTTTGACGCCGCCACGCGCAAGGGTGTGGATGTGGGATTTGAGGCCAGTGTCGGTGGCGGGATTCCTGTCGTTCGAGCGTTGACGGAGGGGCTTGCCGGGAACACGATCGAATCCATCTACGGGATCATCAACGGAACCTCCAACTACATTCTGTCACGAATGACGCATGAGGGGCACAGCTTCCAAGAGGTTCTCCAGGATGCGCAACATGCCGGATATGCCGAGGCCGACCCCACGTTTGATATTGCGGGGATCGATTCGGCGCACAAGCTGGCGATTCTCGTCAACCTCGCGTATGGCACCCCGGTCAATTTCAAGGATATCTATACGGAAGGCATTACGAGCATCACGCCCACTGATATTGCGTATGCGAAACAGTTTGGCTGCACGATCAAGTTGCTCGGGATCGCAAAACTTGTCGACGGAGAAATCGAAGCTCGTGTGCATCCTACGATGCTTCCCTCCACGTCGCCTATCGCCCAAGTCGAGGGTGTGTACAACGCCATTCAATTAGTAGGTGATGCTGTCGGTGACGTCGTGCTCTATGGGCGGGGAGCCGGATCTATGCCGACCGGGAGCGCCGTCGTCAGTGATGTGATCGCGATCGGACGGAATGTACTCAAAGGCAACGTCGGTCGAGTGCCGGTGGCGTCGTTTCAACAGGATCAGAGACGGCCGATTCGCCTCCGTTCGATGGAGGAAATCAGTTCGCTGTATTATCTGCGGTTTACCGTTGTGGATCGTCCAGGAGTGTTGGCACAGATCGCCGGTGAGCTGGGGCGATGTGGGATCAGCATTGCCTCGATGATGCAACAAGGACGCCGTGAAGGGCAGACAGTGCCGGTTGTCATTAAGACACATACCGCGAAAGAGCGCGATGTACAAACCGCGCTCCGTGAAATCAACCAAAAGCCGTTCGTCTCCGAATCGACGATGCTCATTCGAGTCGAAGGCAAGGACGAGTGATCGATGAATTGCTGGCGCGGAGTCATTGAGGAGTACCGAAAATTTCTCCCTGTGACTGAGAAGACTCCGGTCATCAGTTTGGGAGAGGGCAACACGCCCCTGATTCGCGCCACAAGATTAGCCAAGGCGATCGCACCGGGCATCGAACTCTATTTGAAGTTTGAGGGGGTCAATCCAACCGGTTCCTTCAAAGATCGGGGAATGACATTAGCCATCTCAAAGGCCGTTGAGAGTGGTGCGCGGGCCGTCATGTGTGCCTCGACCGGTAATACCTCGGCCTCCGCCGCGGCTTACGGGGCTCGTGCGGGGTTGTCGGTGTACGTGTTGATTCCAGCCGGAAAGATCGCGATGGGCAAACTTTCCCAGGCGATGATGCATCAAGCGACGGTGATTCAGATCGAGGGAAATTTTGATCAAGCGTTGACGCTCGTGAAAGACTTTTCCTCGTCGCTCCATATTGAACTCGTCAACTCGGTGAATCCCTTCAGGATTGAGGGACAGAAGACCGCGGCTTTTGAGATTTGCGATCAACTCGGCGACGCTCCGAGGCTGCATGTCTTGCCGGTCGGGAACGCCGGCAATATTACCGCCTATTGGAAGGGGTACAAAGAATATCGTGCGGCGAATCAGATCATGCGGGTGCCTCGTATGATGGGATTTCAAGCTTCAGGGGCTGCCCCGATCGTATTGGGCAGAGTCGTCGAACAGCCGCAGACCGTCGCCACGGCAATCCGAATCGGCAATCCTGCCAGCTGGTCATCGGCCTTGACGGCGGTGGAAGAATCCGCCGGTGCGATCGATATGGTAACGGATGAAGAGATTCTCCAAGCCTACGCAACCGTGGCAGCTACGGAAGGGGTGTTTTGTGAGCCGGCATCGGCTGCGTCTGTGGCCGGCGTGGCCAAACTCCATCGAAACAAGGCTCTCCAAGAGGGAGAGACGGTTGTCTGTACCCTTACCGGGCATGGCTTGAAGGATGCGGATACGGCGATCGGTGTGTCAAAGCCACCGCAAACTGTCAAAGCAACTCGCGAGGACGTTGCCCGTTTGTTGAAAGTATGAGAGGCGCGTAGAGTCCATGAAATATGTGATCGTACATGCCGGAGGAATGGCCCATGACCCACAAGAAGAACTGGGTGGCCGGACACCCCTCCAAGTCGCCGCGACTCCCCACCTAGATGGCCTGGCACAGAGCGGTGAACTTGGTCAACTCATCATTCCCGCCGGCGGAGTTCACCCTGGAGGTGGGTTGATCGGCACGGCGATCCTTGGATATGACCCGAGGAAGTTTTATCCAGGCCCTGGGCCGCTTGAGGCTGCCAGTCTGGGTGTATCCGCAACGGAACAGGATGTAGTGTATCGCTGCACGATGGTGACCTTGGTACCGGAAGGGGGTAAGGGCGGCGACATCAAGAAATTGGGCCCACACGTCATCATGGACGACGCTACGGCCGGCTTGATTGAGACCGAAGATGCTCGTGAACTGATCGATGCCATCAACGAACAACTCGGCTCCGAAACCATTCAGTTCTATCCGGGAGCGGGTCATCGCCATCTGATGGTTTGGGTGAATGGGAAATCGAAGGCGATCTGCACCGATCCGCAGTCGCTCATTGGTCACTCGATCGCCGATGCGTTACCCTCTGGGGATGGTGCGGATATTCTCCGGAAGCTGATGGAGGCCGCCTATTTTATCTTGCGCGATCATCCAGTCAACGGTGAACGGATCGCTGCCGGCAAGAAACCGGCAAATTGTCTCTGGCTCTGGGGCGAAGGACGAGCCGTCACGTGGCCGAGCCTGGTGGAACAATACGAAGTGGCAGGGGCGGTCGTTGCCACCAACGACGTTCATCGTGGTGTAGGGATCAGCGCGGGCCTTGAAGCCGTGGATTCAGAACGACTCGAAGGTGGTGATCTCCGTGCAAAGGCCACCGTGGCATTGGAGGAATTTGCCAAGAAGGATTTTGTCTATGTCCATACCAAGTTGACGGATGAGGTCATCCACGGCACCGACATCAAGGCGAAGGTCAAGGGAATCGAAGCCTTCGATCGTGACTTGGTCGGTCCCTTGGTTGAAGGCTTGGACAAGCAAGGCTCCTATCGCTTTCTCGTGATATGCGACCATACCGCAGGAATTGAAGGTCCGGCCCTATACGCGTTTGGTGAAGGTGGCGGAAAAGAGGCCGGGACTGTCAGCCGCCGCTTCACCGAGGCGGATGCGATTGCTTCCAACATCCCTGCCCGTGATGCCACTAAGTTTGCGAACAAGTTCTTCTCCAAAAGCTGAAGCCTGTGGCCCTAATCGTTCAAAAATACGGCGGAACTTCGGTTGGTACCATTGAGCGAATACATCGAGTTGCCGACCGTGTGGCGCAGGCTCAGCGAGATGGAAATAGCATCGTGGTCGTGCTCTCCGCAATGAGCGGTGAAACGGACCGGCTGATCAAACTCGCTCACGAGGTGACAGCTGCTCCCGATGAACGCGAACTGGACATGCTGCTCTCGACGGGAGAACGCGTCACCATCGCATTGCTGGCGATGGAGTTGCGGGGGCGTGGCATCAATGCGCGGTCGTTTACGGGTCGACAGGTCGGCATCATGACCGATAGTGCGCACACCAAGGCGCGAATCGCGCGCGTCATGGCGGATCGTATCAAGGACGCGCTGAAGCAGGGAGTCATTCCGATCGTCGCCGGCTTTCAAGGTATCAACGAACAGTCCGATGTGACAACGCTCGGTCGCGGGGGGTCCGACCTTTCCGCGGTCGCATTGGCGGCAGCCCTGAAGGCCGATCGGTGCATCATTTTTACCGATGTTGATGGTGTCTATACCGCAGATCCGAACATTGTTCCGGCGGCAAGGCGGATCGATCGGATCGCCTATGAGGAGATGCTTGAAATGGCCAGCCTCGGCGCGAAAGTGCTCCAAACCAGGTCGGTCGAGTTCGCGGCCAAGTTCAATGTCCCTGTGGAAGTGAATTCCAGCTTCACGGAAGGAAAGGGAACGCTCGTGACGAAGGAAGATAAGGATATGGAAGCAGCGGCCATCGCTGGTGTGACCGGGGATCGCAATCAGGCAAAGGTCACGATCATTGGGGTGCCGGATAAACCTGGGATTGCCGCCAGAATTTTTGGACCTGTGGCAGAGGCCAATATCAATGTGGATATGATCATTCAAAACATCGGCCAAGCCACCATGACGGATCTCTCGTTTACCATCCCGCGTGCCGATCTAAAAAAGGCTGAGCCGCTCATTCAAGGGGTGGCGAAGGCCATTGAGGCAAAGTCCGTGTCGATCACTGAAGCTATTGCCAAAGTGTCATTGATCGGCGTCGGCATGCGGTCGCATTCCGGCGTGGCGGCTAAAATGTTTGAGGTGCTCTCCCGCGAGGGCATCAACATCATGATGATCAGTACCTCCGAGATCAAAATCTCCTGCGTCATCGATGAGAAATATCTCGAATTGGCCATGCGGTCTCTCCATACTGCCTTCGATCTGGATCAAGCGCATTCCTAAAACGGTCGGCCAAGGTCTGACGCTTGATCAAACTCATCAAGCCTCTTGACCTCCTGCTATTCAAAGAGCCTCTTGATATCTGCGTGGCCGGCAATTCATGTCATTTGAGCCCTATTGTTCCCTTTTCCAAAAGCCGGTATCCTTCCGCGCGTCAAGTCAAGGATCTCTGACGGTAGCATGGTTATGAGCAATGGGGATCTGAACTGGATTGCGAACTTCATCTGGGGGATCGCTGACGATGTGTTGCGCGATCTCTATGTGCGAGGGAAATATCGGGATGTGATCCTGCCGATGACGGTCTTGCGCCGCCTTGACGCGTTGTTAGAACCGACGAAGCAAGCGGTCCTCGACATGAAGATCTCGCTCAATAAAGCGAAGATCGTCCATCAGGATCAGGCGCTCAGGCAGGCCGCAGGCCAAGCCTTCTACAACACGTCCAAGTTCACGCTTCGGGATCTCAAAGCACGATCGAGCCAGCAGCAACTCAAAGCCGACTTCGAAGCCTACCTCGATGGGTTCTCACCGAACGTCCAGGATATCTTAGAGAAGTTCGAGTTCCGCAATCAGATCCCGCGCCTCTCCAAATCAGACACCCTCGGTACCCTGATTAATAAGTTTCTCTCACCGGATATCAACCTGAGTCCCAATCCTGTCAAGAACAACGACGGTTCGGTGAAACATCCAGGCCTCGACAATCACGCGATGGGGACCATCTTCGAAGAGCTGGTCAGGCGGTTTAATGAAGAGAATAACGAAGAAGCTGGCGAGCACTGGACCCCACGTGACGCAGTGAAGCTGATGGCCAAGTTGATCTTCCTACCGATCGCCGATCAGATTCAGTCCGGCACGTACCTCCTCTATGACGGAGCCTGCGGGACGGGCGGTATGCTGACCGTTGCCGAGGAGACTCTCCAGGAACTTGCAGCCGCACAGAAGAAGAAGGTGGCCACCCACCTCTATGGACAAGAGATCAACGCGGAGACATACGCAATCGCGAAGGCCGATCTCCTGCTGAAAGGGGAAGGCGAAGCGGCGGACAACATTGTTGGTGGGCCGGAGCATTCGACGCTCTCCAACGACGCCTTTCCCTCCCGTGAGTTCGACTTCATGCTGTCCAACCCGCCGTACGGCAAAAGCTGGAAGAGCGACCTTGATCGGCTGGGCGGGAAGGAAGGTATCAAAGACCCCCGCTTTGTGATTCAGCATGCCGGCGAGGCTGAATATTCTCTGGTCACACGGTCGAGCGATGGTCAGATGCTGTTCCTGGCCAACATGCTCTCGAAGATGAAGCACAAGACCAAGCTCGGCAGCCGGATTGCCGAAGTTCACAATGGCTCATCGCTCTTCACCGGAGACGCCGGCCAGGGCGAGAGCAACATTCGCCGTTGGATCATTGAGAACGATTGGTTGGAAGCCATCGTCGCCTTGCCGCTGAACATGTTCTACAACACCGGCATCGCCACCTATATTTGGGTGCTGACGAATCGCAAGCCCGCGCATCGTCAGGGCAAGGTGCAACTCATCGATGCTACCCAATGGTTCAAGCCGCTACGTAAGAATCTCGGCAAAAAGAACTGCGAGCTGTCGGACGGCGACATCACGCGGATCTGCGATACCTTCATCGATTTCAAAGAGTCCGAGCAATCGAAGATATTTCCCAATCAGGCGTTCGGCTATTGGAAGGTGACAGTTGAACGGCCGCTGAGGTTGCAGGGAATTGATCCCAACCGTGTGTGCACACCGAAAGAGATCAAGGGGCTGAGGGAATCAAGCCTCCGTGACGAAAACGCGCCACCGATTATCAAGAAGATTCATAAGAAGGGTGCTAAGCCTGATCTATTGCGCGGGCTCTTCGAGGTCAAACTCGATGGAAAGCCAGGCGTGGTTGAGTACGAGCCGGATACTGAGCTTCGCGATACTGAGCAGATCCCGCTGCTGGAGGAAGGTGGTATTGAAGCTTTTATCCGACGAGAAGTCCTCCCTCATGTGCCAGACGCCTGGTATGACCCTGAAAGCGTAAAGACCGGCTATGAGATCAGCTTCACTCGCTACTTCTACAAGCCTCAGCCGCTCCGCACGCTGGAGGAGATTCGCTCCGACATCCTAGCGCTAGAGAAGGAGGCCGAGGGGCTGCTGGGCGAGATCATCAGGAGTGATCGCAGATGACCGCCAACCTTAAACCCTATCTGGGCTACAAAAACTCTGGCGTGCCGTGGTTGGGGAAGGTGCCGGAACAATGGGAGATTTTGCCAGCTCTGGCAACCTACAAGCCGAAGCTGGTGAAAAATGCCGGCATGATTGAGAAGACGGTCCTCTCTCTTAGCTACGGCCGCATCATCGTGAAACCACCGGAGAAGCTCCGCTGGCTGGTTCCCGAGTCGTTCGAGACGTACCAGATAATTGAGCCGGGAAACATCATCGTTCGTACCACCGACCTACAGAACGATCGCACCAGCCTTCGGATAGGACATTCTCGGAATCGCGGGATTATCACTTCAGCTTACTTGTGCCTGGAAACCACGGATCGAGTCTTGAACGAGTTCGGCCATCAATTCCTAAACGCCTATGACTTACTCAAGATCATTTATGGTTTTGGTTCAGGGCTTCGCCAGAATCTGGACTTTGTGGACATCAAGCGCATGCCGGTTTTGGTACCGTCGAAGAACGAACAATCCGCCATCGTCCGTTTTCTCCACCACGCCGATCGGCAGATCAGGCGCTACATCCATGCCAAGCAGAAGCTGATCAAGCTGCTGGAGGAACAGAAGCAGGCCATCATTCACCGCGCTGTTACCCGTGGTCTCGATCCCAACGTCCCCCTCAAGCCCTCCGGCGTCGAATGGCCCGGCGATGTGCCGGAGCATTGGGGAGTGAGGAAGCTTGGACAGATCGCGGTCTCGTTCCGGACCGGTCCTTTTGGCAGCATTCTGCACCAGTCCGACTACGTTGAGGGAGGCACGCCAGTAATAAATCCGACGCACATGACCCGGGGAAGGATCGTCGAGGACATACACTGTAGTGTATCGCCCCCTGTGACAGACCGACTGCTCAATTACCGTTTGGAACTACATGATCTCATCTTTTCGAGGCGGGGCGAGCTAGGTCGGTGTGCCCTTGTGAGAGATCGCGAAATTGGATGGCTCTGCGGTACTGGTAGCATCCGAGTTCGTGTCGATTACAAGGACATTGAGCCTGAATATCTCATCAAGTTGCTGCAGGTCCGATGGGTCGGCGAGTACCTCTCACTCTTCTCTGTTGGTGCAACAATGGACAGCCTTAACACCGGCATCCTCAAGGGAGTCCCATTGCTTGTGCCACCTATCACCGAACAGCGTGCAATTCTAGCGTGCATCGCCGAAGAAGGCCCCTCCATTGACAGAGCAGTAGCCGATACCTACCGAGAAATTGAACTCCTACGCGAATACCGCACACGCCTGATCGCCGACGTGGTCACGGGCAAGCTTGATGTGCGAGAGGCTGCGGCCAAGCTGCCGGAAGAGGCTGATCAACCTGAACCGCTCGATGATGCGGAAACTCTTGCCGAGGCAGACGAGGCCACTGAAGAGGCAGATCTGGACGCGGTGACCGAGGAGGCCGAAGCGTGAGCGCTGATCGGACCAATGACCATCTCGTTGCAATGGTACGCGAGTTAATCATGCTACCTCAGGAAACCGAGTGGGTCGAGTTCAAGGTGAACAACGCGAACCCCGTTGAGATCGGCGAATACATCTCTGCGCTGGCGAACTCGGCTACTCTGCTCGAAAAGCCCAGAGCCTATGTCTTATGGGGTGTCGAGGATGCGACCAGGAAAGTCGTTGGCACTTCCTTTAGGCCTACGACAGTCAAGCAGGGGAATGAGGATTTGGAGCACTGGCTTACGCGTCTGCTGCAGCCGCAAGTTCCCTTCCGATTTCATATGTCTGAGGTCGATAACAGACGTGTCGTACTTTTGGAGATCGACAGCGCGCTGCATCAGCCTATTCGGTTTAACGGTGAGGAGTATATCCGGGTCGGCTCGTATACAAAGAAGCTCAAGGACCATCCCGAGAAGGAGCGCGCTCTCTGGGGGCGCTTCACGGCAATCGCCTTTGAGGATGGACTGGCTACGCAGCGATTAAGTGGCGACGAGGTTCTTCAGCTGCTGGCGTTCCCGTCGTACTTCGACCTTCTCCAGGTTCCGCTCCCACCTACCCAACCTGGTATCCTCGCTGCATTAGAATCTGATGGCCTCGTTCAGCGATTCCAGGGTGGAATGTGGAACATCACACACCTCGGAGCTATCCTGTTCGCCAAGGACCTTTCGAGGTTCGATGGCCTTCGGCGGAAGATTGTGCGTGTCGTCCAGTATGCCGGGAAGGGGCGCATCCTCACGACGAAGGAGCGATCGTTTTCGCCCGGCTATGCCGTGGGCTTCGAGTCGCTCATTCAAAGTGTGATTGCGGTGCTTCCGACGAATGAGGTGATCGAGCAGGCGCTGCGCAAGACTGCGCCGATGTTTCCCCCGCTTGTCATACGAGAAGTGGTCGCGAACGCGCTCATCCATCAGGACTTCTCCATCACAGGTGCTGGGCCGATGGTCGAGGTATTTGACGATCGCGTGGAGATCACAAACCCCGGTCGGCCGTTAGTTCCTACCGATCGCCTGCTCGATCAGCCGCCGCGCTCGCGCAATGAGAAGCTTGCCTCGCTCATGCGACGGTTCGGTATCTGTGAAGAGCGCGGCAGCGGCATCGACAAGGTCGTGTTTCAGATTGAGCTATTCCAACTCCCTGCACCCCTGTTCGAGGTTCCAGGCGACTCCATGCGTGTCGTGCTCTTCGGACATCGCACATTGAAGGACATGGAGAAGGCGGATCGTATACGGGCGTGCTATCTGCATGCGTGCCTGCGCTATGTGACCCATGAGTCCATGACCAACACCTCACTCCGTGAGCGTTTTGGGATCGGCGAGAAGAACGCGGCGCTGGCCTCCCGCCTGCTTAATGAGGCAGTCGAGGCCAGGGTGATTCTGGTACGCGATCCCGAGGCTGGGACACGGAATCGGACCTATTTACCTTTCTGGGTAGCAGCGAACACAGCGAAGGAAGGGATTGCTTGATGCTTTGCCTCCCTCTAGCTAGGTTCAGAGACATCGTTCTTCATAACGTATTGATATAACGTGATATGTGTTTCCCCAGCATTGCTTGATGGTTGCTTGATTAGAACGGCCATTGATAAACGAAACGGAAGGTCTGCTCCTTTGAAATCAATAGGTAAGAGAGTCCCTGGTACTTGGTGGCTGCTTGATTAGGGGTTCCTTGTGAGCACTGACACCAGCGAACGGGGCCTTGAAAACCTCATCGTCGAGGCCATGACCGGGCATCCGTATGTGGAGAAGCCTCCTCCCGGGAAAGGCATCAGTCTTGTTCGGCCTCATTACGGTGGAACCGTTTGGCTTCTTGGGCAGGCTGAGGACTACGATCGCGAATTCTGCGTCGATCTTCCACAACTTCGAACCTTTCTGAGCGAGACCCAGCAGAAGATCGCTGAGGTGCTCAATCTCGACCATGACAGTCCTACGCGGCGAAAGTTATTAGCTCGGCTGCAAGGTGAGATTTCCAAGCGCGGCACCATCGACGTGCTTCGCCATGGCGTGAAGGATGGGCCGAACCATATCGACTTGTTCTTCGGTACGCCCTCGGAGGGCAACGAGAAGGCCCAGGCTCTCCATGCGGCGAACCGTTTTGTGGTGACGCGACAATTGCGGTATAGCCGCGACGAAACCTAGCGGGCGTTAGACCTCGGTCTCTTCATCAACGGGCTCCCTATCGCCACGTTCGAGCTGAAAAACAGTCTGACCAAGCAAACGGTGGAAGATGCCGTAGAACAGTATAAGCGTGATCGTGATCCCCGCGAAAAACTCTTCGAGTTTGGCCGTTGCGCGGTGCACTTCGCCTTGGACGATCATGAGGTACGTTTCTGCACGCACCTCAAGGGGAAAGGCTCGTGGTTCCTGCCTTTTAATCTGGGTTGGAATGACGGGGCGGGCAATCCGCCCAACCCACACGGGATCAAGACCGACTACCTGTGGCGGAAGATCCTCACCCGAGACGGGCTGACCGACATTCTTGAGAACTATGCGCAGATCGTGGAGGAGAAAAACGAGAGAACTGGCCGACCTAAGAAGGTGCAGATCTGGCCACGGTTTCACCAGCTCGACATGGTACGCAAACTACTTGTCGATGCGAGACAGCATGGTGCGGGGCGACGGTATCTAATTCAACATTCAGCCGGCAGCGGCAAATCCAATTCCATCGCCTGGCTGGGCCATCAGCTCATCGGACTGAGCAAAGATGACGCGATGGTGTTTGAGTCGATCATCGTTGTGACCGACCGGAAGATCCTCGATAAACAGATTCGGGACACAATCAGACAGTTTGCTCAGGTAGGTGCAACTATCGGACACGCCGAACACTCTGGAGATCTGCGCAAGTTCATCGCCGAGGGAAAGAAGATCATCATTACCACGGTACAGAAGTTTCCCTTCATCTTGGACGAAATCGGGAGTGAGCAGCGGGGGAAAAACTTCGCGATCATCATCGACGAGGCCCATTCGAGCCAGGGCGGGCGCACCTCGGCCGCGATCAGCATGGCGCTTTCGACCTCCGGGGCTGAAGAGGACGACGAGACGACGGAGGACAAGATCAACCGAATCATGGAGGCCAAGAAGCTCCTGCCGAACGCGAGCTACTTTGCCTTTACCGCGACGCCCAAGAACAAAACGCTGGAGATCTTCGGCGAGGCGCTGCCGTCAGATGCCGAGGGGAAGGTGCGGCACCGACCTTTCCACAGCTATACGATGAAGCAGGCGATCCAGGAAGGCTTTATCCTGGATGTGCTCAAGCATTACACGTCGGTTGAGAGTTACTACAAGCTCGTGAAGAAGGTCGAAGGCGATCCGGAGTTCGATACGAAGCGGGCGAAGAAGAAGCTCCGTCGTTATGTGGAAAGCCACGATCACGCCATCCGGTTGAAGGCTGAGATCATGGTGGACCATTTTCATGAACAAGTGCTGGCGCTGAACAAGATCGGCGGGCAGGCCAGGGCCATGGTAGTGACGAGTGGCGTCGAGCGCGCCATCCAGTATTTCCATGCCTTCCGTGACTATCTGGTCGAACGCAAGAGCCCACACCAGCCCATTGTCGCCTTCTCGGGCGAGCATGAGTACGGTGGCGCAAAAGTCACCGAAGCCTCGCTGAACGGCTTTCCATCGAGCCAGATCGCGGACAAGATTCAGGAGGACCCCTACCGCTTTCTGATTTGTGCCGACAAGTTCCAGACCGGGTACGACGAGCCCTTGTTGCATACGATGTACGTGGACAAGGTCCTCTCCGGCATCAAAGCGGTGCAAACTCTCTCACGCCTCAACCGTGCCCATCCGCAAAAGCATGATGTGTTCGTGCTCGACTTCATGAACGACAGCGACACGATCCAAGAAGCGTTTGCCGACTATTACCGCACGACGGTCCTTGCTGAAGAGACCGACCCCAATAAGCTCCACGACTTGAAGGCAGCGCTCGACGGCTATCAAGTCTATGCCCCTGCTCAGATCGAACAACTTGTGGGACTGTATCTTGGAGGGGCCGACCGTGACAAGCTCGACCCTATCCTGGACGCTTGTGTTGCCGTCTACAAACAACAACTCAATGAGGATGGACAGGTAGACTTCAAGGGAAAAGCCAAGACGTTCCTACGTGCCTATGGTTTCCTCTCTTCGATTCTTCCGTACACCAATGCTGAGTGGGAAAGGCTGTCGATCTTCCTCACTTTCCTTGTGCCCAAGCTGCCGGCGCCAATGGAAGAGGATTTGTCAAAAGGCATTGTGGACTCAATCGACATGGACAGTTATCGCGTTGAGAAGAAAGCCGCGATGAAGATTCAATTGCCTGATGAGGATGCAGCGATTGAACCCGTCCCCATGACCGGCGGAGGGAGTAAGGCTGAGCCAGAACTTGACCGGCTTTCCAATATTCTGAAGATGTTTAACGACCAATTTGGCAACATTCCGTGGACCGATGCCGATCGTGGGCACAAGCTCATTACCGAGGATATCCCAAGCCGCGTGGCGGCTGATACTGCCTACCAAAATGCGAAGCAGAACTCGGATAAGCAGAATGCTCGTATCGAACACGACAAGGCACTAGCTAGGGTGATGACCGCCGTCTTGAAGGATGACACGGAGTTGTTCAAGCAGTTCATGGACAATGACTCATTCAAGCGCTGGCTGACGGATACGGTGTTCAGGATTACGTATGATAGTCGTCCGGGGACATCGCCAGAGTGAGTCCGCTCAAAAGGTTCGGCGAGTACTAGAACTCATCGTGTTTAGCTGTGGCGACGAAGTATTGAAGGTGTTCGAAGTTTCCTGACGGACTGTGCGTGATACACCCGAGGAACAGGAGTGAATCGGTCTGACATTACGGAGCTGCACTACATTGCGCCAATTGATAATGTTCCATCGATTCTGGAACATGGTATCCTCTCAAATCAGCGTGCTTCACCGTTGCCTCACAGGTCCGTAGCTATGCAAGAAATTCAAGAGAGGCGACAGGATAAACGAATCCCAAACGCACGTCCGCTGCACGAATATGTCAATCTGTACTTCGATGCCCACAACCCAATGCTCAGCAAGTGCCGAGCCCACAATGATAGTATTTGTGTCCTGAGGGTGAGCCAAAGCGTCATCGACATGCCAGGAGTGATTGTGACGGACAAGAATGCAGCAAAGGACTATGTCCGTTTTTATCCTGTCACTGATGGTTTGCAAGCTCTCAATAGGGACTTGGTTTTTGCTCAATTCTGGCTCAACCGAGATGATCCTTTTGACGAACAATACCGCCGGGGAGTGAAGTGTGCTGAGGTTCTGGCCCCAGACTCCGTCAGTCCTGATCTCGTCATCGGAGCCTATGTGGCGAACCAGGGAGCCTTAGCTGCATTTAAGGAATTGAGGACTCGATTGCCGGTGGCGATTAACGGTAGTATGTTCTTCTGAAAGGTTGAGCATGAGAATTTTAGTTGGAGACATACTGAATTCGAAAGCGCACACCTTGATCAACACGGTCAATTGCGTGGGGGTCATGGGGAAGGGCATTGCGCTGGAATTCAAGAATCGATTCCCGGACATGTATGAGGATTACGTCCAGCGATGCCAACGTGGCGAAGTGAAGCCCGGCATTCCTTATCTCTACAAAACGTTGTTCTCACCTCAGATCATCAATTTCCCGACGAAGGACCACTGGAAGTCGATCTCCAAAGTCAGTGACATTGAGCGCGGATTAAAGCACCTAGCAGAGCACTACCAAGAATGGGGAATCACTTCCTTAGCGATACCCCCGCTCGGATGCGGCAATGGCCAATTGGAGTGGCGCGTGGTTGGTCCCTTGATCTATCGGTTCGTACAGGGCATTGGTATTCCCGTTGAAGTGTATGCTCCTTATGGCACACATCCAAAGGAACTGACAGTGGAGTTCTTGGAACAAGCTGTCGATCAGCATACAGAACCTGCTGTAAAGAATGGGCAGTCGGCTCTGAATCCAGCGTGGGTGGCCCTCGTTGAGATACTAGCTCGTATCGAGCAACAACCCTATCACTGGCCAGTTGGAAGAACGCTGTTCCAGAAAATTGCCTATGTTGCCACCAATGAAGGCCTACCGACAGGCCTACACTATCAACGTGGCAGTTTCGGGCCGTTTTCGGGAGATCTGAAGGCCCTGGAAGCCAAGCTAGTCAATAACGGTTTATTGCAAGAAGAGCGGCGGGGAAAGATGTTCATGGTCACTGTTGGGCCAAACTTCACTCGTATTCGTCAGAAGTACACCTCCCAATTTGAAGAGTGGGACAGGATCATCGATAAGACGGTCGATCTCTTCAGCAGGGTGAACACCGATCAAGCGGAGGTCATCGCAACAGTTCTCTTTGCGGCAGGGGAACTGAGCGATCATCTTAGGCCTTCTGAAACGGCGGTGCTGGATGCAGTCATGCATTGGAAGCAAAAACGTCGTCCTCCGCTCGATCGAGGAACGGTCGCTTCAACTATTCGCAATCTCGCCACTCTACAATGGCTAGCGGTCACGCCTGATCCGAATCTTCCTGTGCCTGAAGATGAGGCTATTCCAGTTTGATGCGGGTACCCTTCGTATGTTGACCCTAGACTTGTGACGAATTCCCCAGGCATGACGTCTCGACAGGGGAGCCCCTCTCCTGATACCCTTTCTCACCATGGCTCGAAAAACCGCACAGCCTCGCTCTCCACGCGCCCTTGAGCAGCGCCCATTCACTATAGTGAAACCGCCTGC
>CAZAKX010000002.1:0-58300 GCA_964485915.1 uncultured Nitrospira sp.
GTCCATCCGTGCCGACGGGAATCAGCTCAATCTCATCAACCGACTGCAGATAGCCACGTCCCCGAATGACGTACTCGGTGCCTGCCATCTCTAAGACGCGGCCGCTCACCTCCGCATTGCTGTTGCGGACGGCTTCAATGACCCTCTGAATCGGCAGCCGATAAGCGGCCAATGTGTTAGGGTCCACTTCGATTTGGTATTGTTTGACGAATCCCCCGATCGCCGACACCTCTGCCACGCCGGGCACACTCTCCAGTTGGTACCGCAGGTACCAATCCTGAAGACTCCTAAGCTGTGCGAGGTCGTGCGTCCCCGACTCGTCCACTAATGCGTACTGATAGACCCACCCCACACCCGTTGCGTCCGGTCCAAGTGTCGGCGTGACACCCATCGGCAACTTACCGGTAAGCTTCTGGAGATA
Source organism: uncultured Nitrospira sp. (assembly GCA_964485915.1). Classification (GTDB taxonomy): domain Bacteria; phylum Nitrospirota; class Nitrospiria; order Nitrospirales; family Nitrospiraceae; genus Nitrospira_D. Next base: position 422 of record CAZAKX010000002.1, read on the forward strand.
TTCCAGAACACGACTTCGTGCCCAGTAGAGATCGGTCCGGTCTTCGAAAATTACATAGACATAGGAGACGCCGTATTCCGACACACCTCGGACCCGTTTGACTTGAGGTCCAGCGAGCAGAGAGGTCACAACCGGGTAGGTGATTTGATCCTCAATGAGCGTGGGACTGCGCCCCTGCCACTCGGTGTAGACGATCACCTGAACGTCCGAAAGGTCTGGAATGGCATCTAGCGGGACTTGCAATACGGCCCACAGGCCCCAACCCGTCAACAACAATACACAGAGGATGACGAGGACTGGATTTCTAGCGCTCGCTTCGATCAGACGCGCAATCATTTCATTCCTGACATGCCTTGCATGTCCTCCATGCCACCTTTCTCACCCGCCCGCTCGCCTCGCGGCGAAGCCGAGGGCCCTGGGGGCGCCGAGACGCCCCCTTCTCCCATGGCCATCTTGCCTTCGCGTGCGCCGCGCATTTGCCAGTCGGCCATGCCGATCCGGCCCATCATGCTCTGCATGCTCGAAGCCGAGGCTAATTTACTCTCCGCATCCAACAAGAAATTGGCCGAGGTGACAATCCGATCTCCTGCTTTGAGTCCTTCCATCACTTCCACTGAATCCTGTCCCCTACGACCAAGCTTGACGGAAATAGGTTCATACCGGCCTTCCCCACGATCCATGAACACAAGTTGACGAAGCCCGGTCTCCAGCACAGCTTCCTTTGGCACGACTAAAGTCGTAACTGCACCCGTCTGCAAGGTCACGTTCCCATACATGCCTGGCTTCAACTTCAATGCGGGATTCGGCAATTCCAACCGCACCCGTACGGTGCGGGTTTCGGTATTCAGCGTCGGATACACATAGGCCACCTTGCCGCTGAACGTTTCTTCGGGATAGGCAGCAAAGGTCACCGTTGCCGCCTGACCAACTTTGGTGGCTGCCACTTCTGATTCATAAATATCGGCAGAGATCCAGGCTGTGGAAAGATCCGCGATCTCATACAGTGTCGTTCCCGGCTCCACGTACTTCCCCGGCAAAGCCTCTCGTTTCAGCACGATGCCGGAGGAAGGGGCATAGATCGTCAGCACCGGCTCTGCTTTGCCGTGACGCTCCAAAGCCGCGATCTGTGAATCGGTCACGTCCCAGAGCCGCAAACGCTCCCGCGCACTCGCTACAAGCGCATCGGCGTTGGTTTTCACTTCGTCGAGCGGGCTCTCGGCCAGTTGCGCACGCGTTTTCAGAGCAAGGAGATACTCGTCCTGCGTAGCCAGAAGATCCGGCGAGTAGAAGGTGAAGAGCGGTTCACCTTTGCGAACCGGTCGACCGATCGAATCGACGAAGACCTTTCGAACCCACCCGGAGATTTTTAGTGTCACTTGCGTGAAACCCCGTTCGTCGTAGCCGACCGTACCGACCGTACGGATCTCTTCCTCCAGCATCGCGTGAGCAGCCGGGGTACTGCGGACCCCGATCAACTGTCGCGCCACAGCCGGAACAGCCACAGCGCCCGATAGAGCGTCGGACATGCCTGACATCGATTCCATGCCTTTCATAGGCTTGGCGCCTTCCATCGGCATCCCTTTCATGTCCGCCTCTTTCATGGACATACCTTCCATCCCATGGCTCTTCATCTCTCCACTGCTCTGCATCCCCGACATATCGCTCATCATCCGATGCCCGGCGAAGAATCCGGCGATGACTCCGACGAACAGGCCGGCTGCTGCGACACCGACAACAAGACCTTTTCTGCGCCTGTTCTGATTCATGGCCATTCCTCCTTCTTAGCTGCTCCATTCAGATCGGTTCCGATCACTTGTTCGAGTTCCGCGAGACGATGCTCCCGCTCGACCAGCGCTCGGTAGTACTCATGTTGAAATCCTCGCCAGGCTCGCTGGGTATCGATAAGATCCAGGAACCCTCCCGTTCCCACGCGGTACCCAGCACGCGCTGCTTCGAGGTTTTGTACGGCCTGAGGTAGGATCGTGGTGTGATACAACCTGGCCACCTGTTCACTCGCCCGGACCTTCGCCAACAGGTCGTTGACCTGAAAACGAGTCAAATTTTCCAGCTGGTGCTGTTGTGCCCGCGCGGCTGCGACCGATGCCGCGGCTTCTTGCACACCCGCGTCATACTTCGGTTTGGTCCAGAAGCTGAACGGGATGGTCATCGCCACGTAGGCGCCGAATCCGTCATTGGCCTGAAAGTTTTGGAAACGCTGAAACGCCACGTTGAAGTCCGGATAGTACTGACGCTGGGCGAGTGCGCGAGACTGTTCACTGTGTCGGACCGCCAGTTCCGCGGCTTTCAACTCCGGCCTGGCGTTCAGCGCGAGCCGGTGCAGATCGTCGATGGTGGTATCGAGCGACATCAGAGACGGCTCCTGAGGGATGCCCAATGGTGAGAGGGGGTCCCTGTCCAGGAGCGTATTCAGCAGCGCTGCAGCGGTCTCTCGACGTTGTTCCAGCACAGGAAGTTGCTGGTACAACACAGACAGTTCGACTTGGGCCTTGAGCACATCGGCCTGCGATCCCTTTCCTGTCCGGAACTTCGCGTTCGCAATCTCGACGAATTGTCTGAGCAATTCGACCTGTGCATGATGAATCTCTATCGCTTTGTGCGCAAAAAACAGGTCGTAGTAAGCCTGCTTGAGACGGGCGATCAACTCCCTTTCTTTCCCATGCAGCGCCTGCTCGGTCATCTCGGCTGACCGACTCGCTATTTCGCCCTTCAGAGTCAATTTGCTTGGGAATGGGAAATTCTGTGAGAGACCGAAGATGCTGTTGTCCGACCGCGTAACGTTGAAGGTCTGTGGAAAGTTCCATAAGTGCACGGACAGAGTGGGATCGTCCAGCGACCGAGCCTGGGCAATCCGATTCGTGGCGGCCTCCCATTGCTTGCGTGCCGCCACAAGCTCTGGATTTCTGGCCAAGGCTTCCGGGATCAAATCTGGCAACGCCAAGGACGATTGCGCAGCTTGATCGGCGGCATGGACGACATGGCGTCTATCTATCGCGAAGGTCATGCTCAGGACTGTTATGGTCCACAGCAAAAATCGAATTGAACGAGTCATGGGATGGTCCTCCCCAAAAGCTTTCCTGCCCACGACTGTCGCTGGCCTCGTCCTGCTACAGAAGAAGCGATTGAATGAGCCGGGACAGAGTGCCGGGCAGATTACGCAATGATGAAGCGGTAGAAGGAAGAACCGGGGAGATCAGATACGAAGCACTGTGCTTGCGAGAGACTGATGCGGAGGAGAACTCGATTCTAGAGACTGATATGAGTGCAAGGTACACTGGAACTGGCTGCTCAGCGTCAGAAGCGTGGGCAACGCATGGTCTGCCGACCAATGATGGTCCACGAGCAACGATGCTGACTGGGATTCAACTCCCAAGATTTTGAAGGCGTCACACAATTGCCGACTAGGTTGTTCGACAGGAGTTGAACAACCGTTGGCCATCGAAGCATCGCTAATGTCTGATAACGGCAGGACACAGGCGTACGCATTGAAACTGAACGCCAGTAAGAACACCACGATGGTCACGGCGAGAAAAGATCGGGAATGATGGGAATATACTCGCATAGTGTCAGTCTATCCCTCGTCCATGTTACCCGTCAACCTTAACCCGTCAACGGCATTTCTAATACACAATCACTCAGTCGGCCGACGCAACAAATCTGCGCCCCTTCTGCTGGCGAGAACCCTGCTCCAACGGCATACCCATTCACGACCCAATCTCCTCATCAGTCTGACTCCTCCCGTCATTCTTACAACATGCGGACGTCTCTGAGCCGGTCTGACCATCTACACAATCTTTATACGCCGCGTAGGCCTTGAGCGCCCACTCCTCCCCCGGACAGCCCTGCATGGTCATGGCGACTTCGAGGAACTCGATCAATTCCTCCTGCGTGATGCCTTTGTCGCACGCCATCTTGACGTAGGCTCGAATGCAGGGTTCGCATCGGATTGCAATGGAGATCGCCATGGCGGTGAGCAGCTTGTACTTGGCGGGAACAACCCCGTCTCGATAGGCCTCCTGGCACATGCGCAAGAGCCCGCCGGTGACTTTCGGGCTCAACTTCCTTAATTCAGCAAATACCCCGCTTTCACCGTTTGTCGTTTGTTCCACGATAGTATCTCCTTCTTCTCTCTTGTCTCGGACCCCTTGTGTCTGCCCCTCAGTTACTTTTCAAGCAGCCGCGCCTTGTACGCCGACAGCGGGTTGCCGGCGCCTTCGATCGCCTTGATCAACGATTCCACACCAGCCTTTTCCGGATCGAACGTCACCGATGCGCGGGCATCCGCGTAATCGGAGAAGACCCCCCATTTCGTTCCCACCGTAATCTCGACGGCGCTGACACCAGCCACTTTGGTGAGTGCGGATTTCACGTCCTTGACGCAAGCTCCGCAGGTCAAGCCGTCTATGCGCAAGGTCGCCGTCTGAAGCCCTTGGCGTTCAGCCGCAAGACCAGAGAACTCAGTCAGCGGAAGCATCGCCACCCCAACAAGGAGACATGTCCGAATCATTTGCCACATACCTGATCACCTCCCTTCAAGAGATAACTCAGAGCGAATCGTCGTGCCGGCCGCATCAGGCTGAACTCTCATTCATCACGCGTCGCCCCCATTTTCACAGGCCCAACCAATAAGGCGCGAGAACCAGGACTACCGCCAACGACGCCATGATCCAAAGCCATGTCCTGTTCCCACTCTTCGAATGTCCTTGTGCACACCCTTCTCCTGGCGCGCATTGCTCTGATTCCGGTTTCCAATAGGCAAAATAGAAGCCCATGCCCAACAGGAGTATTGTCAGGCCGATGAACCACGGCCGGTAGGGCAACAAGGATTTCAGGAACCCGGCTGTACCGGCCAGCGTACCGGTGGCGCCGACTCCGACACCGAGCGCGGCGAACACCAGCGGGCCGATACAGCACAACGATGCCAAGAACGCCGCGATGAGCCCGCTGATCGAAGTGACGGTGATCGCTCCTTCTGGTTTCTTCACCACAAGAAAGGCCTCGTAAATTGTATTCGGGGCTAGCTCGTCCGCTCTTGCAACTGATCCTCGAATATCCTCTTGCCGGCATACAGCGCCTCTCCCAGACTCAGCAGATGTCCGGTTGCATTCCGCTGATCCCGTTGCCATGTGAGCGCATGCTCGGCAGAACAGAAAAAATTGATGGCCGGGCACACTGAAGTTGCAGCATGTCCTGCCCAAGTTGTTCCTGCCCACATCAGAGTCGTGGGGGGATGGGCGGTGACAATTGCACCATTCTGAACCATAATCGTGATGGTCGTGTCGCAATGGGCGCACGACGACTCGATGGACACGTCTCGGCGTACCATGAATGGAATGCCCAGTGCGTCGCCAGCACACTGCGCGTAGACTGGCCTGGCGTCGGCCCAGTGCGGGAAACACACAAGATGCCTGGTCGGCATGCTGGAGAATGGGTACGCGACGCGAACCTCGCGGCTTTCAGGGTCCAAGTACAGGAGGTCGAGTTCGTCCAGCCGTTCTAAGATTGCCTCCACGTTCTCCGGACTCTCGAACTCGAGCGCAGTGACAATCTCTTGGCGAGTCGGGGCGCGACCGAACTGCGGATATTGCCCTAGGATGTATCGTCGGACCGCCTCTGCCTTGTGATCACCTCGAACTCTGTCCCATCCCAACATGGACACGATTTCCGTCACGACCCCTTCGGCCGTTTCGGTTGCCGTCGGGAGAACCGGTCTTTGCCCTCTCTCTACTTGAGTCGTGCCGGTCTCAGCTGCCAAGCTTGTACCCTTGTCGTTGTTCTTGACGCCTTCACAGCATGTGTGTGCCATATGTTCCTCCATGTCCCTTGATTGCCTTGCAAATTCAGCACCCAGGATGATCTGATGGAAGCTGCGGGCCCAACCGATGGATTACCCCCGAGCAGTCCATTGGATTGGCGCACAACTCGTTTCCGTCGGTCGCCCGACGAGGAATCGCCGCAGCCGCCTCACCAGAGTGAACGGACAAAATCCCAACCATTCTTGATATGGACACATTGGACTCACCTCCTTCAGAAACCATTATTCGTCATCGGTCATTCGTCAATCGGGCTTTGAACGGTGCCTTTCCCCGGTCACCAGTTGCCCGGTTCGCTATCTTGTCTTCCTTCTCCAGGCTTGCCAGTATCGGACAGTGACCGGTGGGTTGACCGGCTCGACACGTCCGGATCAAGCATCGAAGCGCTCGGGCCAGCGCCTGCAAGTCACTCACCTTGGCTTCCACTTGTTTCAACTTTTCCTCTGCCTTTCGTTGGATATCCCCGCACCGAGCCTTTGAGCTGACCCGAAGATCGAGGAGTTCCTCGATCTCATGGAGCGTGAAACCCAACGCCTGGGCGTTCTTGATGAACCGCAGCCGCCGTTGGGAATCTCTATTGTAGAGCCTGTAGCCGGATGGAAGTCGTGACGTAGGACCAAGCAAGTTCAATCGCTCGTAATAGCGGATCGTCTCGATATTCACGCCCACCTGTTTCGCGAGTTGCCCAATCTTGAGTTCTGTCGTCATATGGACCTCGGCTTCGACGATACACCCTGTACCATGGTACGGAGTCAAGAGGACGCAGGAACCAGGTTCTTGAGCTGAGGCGCCTTACGATAGAAGCACTGTTAGCGAAACGATAAAGCGTAGCGGGTCTGCAACGCAGGGAGCGGTTCCTGATCAAAATCACAAATTGCTTACAACGCGATTCTCCGGAGCCGAAGCACATCCGACAGGACGGGGTCTCAATTTCCTTCTCATGTTCTGGGCGCATACATGATGACCATCATACCGCCCAAGCAGAGCAGGGCTCCCATCATGTCATAGCGATCCGGGCGCATGCCATCGACACCCCAACCCCATAACAAGGACAACACGATGAACATTCCACCGTACGCGGCATAGACACGCCCAAAGTGGGCAGGCTGTAGGGTCGGAATAATGCCGTATAGAATCAGGATGGCGGCGCCTGCCGCAGCATAACCCCAATGCCGACTTTCCCGGAGCGTTAACCACATGAGGTATCCGCCACCAATTTCACACAATCCTGCAAGTACATAAAGCGCGAGCGAACCAGCAAAGGGCATCGATTCCTCCTTCACGATAGGCTGCAAATGGTGGCTAGCGACATGTCCTGCTGCGTGTTCCTGTTCCGTTTCGCAGCACGCTGTTCGATCCACCGATATAGGACCGGTAAGACGATCAACGTTAAGACCGTTGATGAGGTTAATCCGCCGATGACCACCGTCGCCAGCGGTCGTTGGATCTCAGAACCGGGCCCGGTCGCCAGCAACAGTGGAACGAGCGCCATCATTGCAACCACCGCCGTCATCAGCACGGGGCGCAACCGCAGAACCATGCCGGTAAGTACCGCCTCGTCCAATGACATTCCCCCCTGCCGCAATTGATTGATGTAGGCGATCTTCACGACCCCGTTCAGCACGGCCACTCCGAACAGCGCAATGAAACCCACGGAGGCTGGGACCGAAAGATAGAGTCCACCGATCAGCAGCGCAGCGAGACCGCCGACCATCGCAAACGGAATCGCGAGGAGGATGAGCGCCGCCTGCCTCAGGTTCCCGAAGGTGAAAAAGAGCAGCAGGAAGATCAGTGCAATAACGATCGGCACGACGATGGCCAGGCGGGCCATCGCTTGTTGTTGGTTTTCGAATTGGCCGCCCCAAGTGACATAATAGCCTGGTGGAAGCTTCACCAGCCGATCGACGGCAGCTCGCGCTTCTTCGACTGCACCGACCAGATCGCGGTCAACGACATTGGCTTCGATCACAATTCGACGGCTGGCATGCTCACGGCTGATCTGCGCCGGGCCGTCCACAATTCGAATGTCGGCCAGATCCCGAAGCGGAATGCGGGAGCCGTCCGGCGCGGTCACCCATAGGGCGGCAATCGTCGACACATCGGCACGCCGGTCATCCGGAAATCGCACCATGATCGGGAACCGCCATTGCCCTTCAAAAACTTCTCCGGCGCCGAGACCAGCACCGACGGCCTCGATGACCTCCGTGATATCGGCCACATTGATGCCGTGACGCGCAATCTTGGATCGGTCAATGTCGAGCTTCAGATAATAGAGACCTGAAATTTGCTCCACACGAAGATCGGACATGCCTTTCACCTGCCGTAATGTCCGAGCTATCTCGTCCGCCTTGGCCCGCAAGATTTCCAGATCATCACCGAACAACTTAACGGCGACTTGAGACCGGACTCCGGACACCAACTCATCCACGCGCATCGCGATCGGTTGCGATAACCCGAACGCGATGCCGGGCACTTGCTCCAGACGTCCACGGACCTGCTCTTCAATGCCCTTTTTAGAATTGGCCCGCCAGTCGGAGTTGGGCTTGAGCAAAACATACATGTCACTGAGTTCCATCCCCATCGGATCGGTACCGAGTTCATTCGCTCCGGTACGGGAAATCACAGAGCGCACATCCGGGATTTCGAGCAACATCCGTTCGACTTCCCCGGAAATCTTCAGCGATTCGGTCAAGCTGATGCTGGGAAGCCGCATCATATTCACCACAATTGTGCCTTCATCCATGATGGGAACGAACTCTCGGCCGATGAACGGGATTAGTGCCCCTCCCCCGACGAGCACCCCAGCCGCTACGAGGACGATCAGACTCGTGCGGTGGATGGCCCCCTCTAACAGGCGGCGATATCCTCGCCGCCAGCGCTCCAACAGCGGCCTGCTCTTCTCCGTGGCCCGAGGCTCCATCAGCACTGCCGCCAGCACGGGAATGACGGTCATCGAGAGCAGTAACGAACTGAGGAGCGCTATTACAACCGTGAGAGCCAGCGGAATGAACATCTTGCTTTCCATCCCTTGAAGCGTCAGGAGCGGGACAAAGGTCAACGCAATGATCAACTCTCCGAACAAGCTCGGCCTCCGCACTTCTAGGACGGCGCGCAAGACGACCGGCAAACGGTCGTTCACGGAGAGAACGCGATCCTTCGTCTGCTCAGCCAGATGGCGTTCGACATTCTCAACCTGCACAATCGCCGCATCAACGATCATGCCAAGCGAAATGGCCAAACCGCCAAGAGACATCAGATTCGCAGAGAGGCCGACTTGCTGCATGATGACGAACGTGGCCAACGTGGCCAACGGCAAGGTCAGAGCAACGACAAACGCGCCACGAATATTCCTCAGGAAGAGGTACAGTACGAGAATCACGATCGCGGCACCTTCCAGTAGGGCGCGCTCGACTGTCTCGAGTGCCCTGGTGACGAGTTCGATGCGGTCATAGAACGGGACGGCCGAAACGCCGGAAGGCAGGACACGGTTGATCAGAGCGACCTTGTCTCTCACCGCCGAGACAACCTCCCGGCTGTTGCCACCACGCAGCATGACCGCGATGCCTTCAAGCGCTTCGCCTTTCCCGTCCCTCGTCACACCACCCAACCGAATCGCCGTGCCTTGGCGAACCTGCGCGACGTCCCGGAGATAAATCGGCGTGCCTTTGTGCGCCGCCACGACGATCTGTTCTAAATCCGTTGCAGAGCGGGCCAGCCCCAGGCCGTGGACGACCAACTTATCTCCGCCCTGCTCGATGTATCCGCCCCCAGCATTTTGGTTGTTTCCTGCGACGGCGGCGTGTACTTGCCGCAATGTGAGTCCAAAGCTCGTCAAGCGATTGGGATCGACAAGCACTTCGTACTGCTTCGCCTGGCCGCCCAATGTATCCACATCGGCAAGCCCTGGGACCGAACGCAACATTGGACGGATGACCCAATCTTGAAGGGTCCGCAACTCCATGAGGCTGTGCGTCGAACTCTCGATGAGATACATGAAGACTTCACTCAATCCCGTACTGACCGGTCCCAACTCAGGCTCGGCTGTGGCAGGCAGCCGGGGCCGAGCCTGGAGTATCCGTTCCAGGATGAGTTGCCGAGCGAAGTAGATATCCATCCGGTCCTCAAAGACCACTGTAATCACTGAGAGCCCGAAGCGTGACACCGACCGGAGTTCCGTTTTACGCGGCAGATTGGTCAACTCGATCTCCAGCGGAAAGGTCACGAGCCGTTCGACTTCCGGTGGCGCCAGAGAAGGCACTTTGGTGATCACTTGGACCTGGACTGGCGTCACATCGGGAAAGGCATCGATCGGTAGATGATGAAATGCCACCACGCCGCCCACGATGAGCCCGAGCGCGCAGAGCAGCACGATGAGCCGCTGTTCCAAGACGGCACGGATCAGCCGTTCGATCATAGCGGGCCTCCCGTCGGCATCTGCTCCCGGAGCGCCTCAGATTTCAGCGCGTAGCTTCCCTGTGTCACGACTTCGTCTCCGGCAGCCAGCCCTGTGATGACCTGAACATACTCGGTTGCGGTCGGAGCGATGACAACTTCGCGGGATTCGAACCGACGCGGTCCCCGCACGATGAAGACGACTGTCCGGCTGCCGACTTGTTGGATCGCCGTGTGCGGGACGCTCAAGACCGATTGTTCCGGCATGATCAGCGTCACGTCCGCAAACATTTCAGGACGCAAGCGTCGGTCGGGATTGGGAATGTCCGAACGTGCCATGACCGTCCGCGTCGTCGGATCAACCATGGCGCCCACATAGCTGACGGCACCGCGGAAGACGATATCAGGATAGGCCACCACACGCACCGCAACACTCAGTCCCGGCTGCAGCCGCCCGGCCTGTTGTTCCGGGAAATCGGCACGGACCCAGACGGTCGAGAGGTCTGCCACCGTGAACAGCGTTTTATTGGGGTCGATCACTTCGCCGATCGTCGCGTTCCGCTCGATCACTTCGCCACGAAAGGGGGCCCGGAGGGAGACTTGTGCGACTTCGGCATGAGGCAATGTCTTGGCTGCCAAGCGCTGAATCTCCCGCTCCGTCATGCCGAGCAAATGCAACTTTTCCTCCGCTTCGTGCACATCGGCTCTGGCGTTTTCATAATCAGCCTCGCGCCGTTGATGTTCACCCGCGCCGATTGCGCCTCGCTCCAGTAGCGCTTGAGCCCGTTCCAGGGATTTTTCCGTCACACCCAAGGCATTCCGCGCCTTGCGATATTCCAGTTGAGCTTCTCCAAAGGCAGGACTATCGAGCAGCAGGAGCCGGTCACCTTCCTTAACTCGGTCTCCCAGATTGGCATAAACCGCCACAATATGGCCGGGGACCCGCGCGCTCAGATGCGCAAGATGGTTTTCATTGGCCAAAACCTTTCCCGCCTGTGCCTTGAGAGTCGTCCGGATCGGGCGGAGAGCGACTCGTTCGGTCTGAAGATGGGCAAGGGTCGGACTTTGGTCCGGCAATTCGAGGATACTCGGCTCAGAAGAGGGTGCCGTGGCTGCCGGGGGAGACGGCTTCGGAGCATCCTCCTGCTTTGACTGACACGACAGCTGGCTCATGACCATCATGTGAACCAAAACGATCCGGAGAAACCTCAATGAGGTACGCATGGCAACATGAACGCTCATGGCAATCCTCCGACTGCGCCCTCCAGCTTAGCCAACGCAATGGAATGATCGGCTCGCGATTGGGCATATTCGAGCAAGGTCTGACGGTAGACACGCTGCGCGTCGATGACTTCGAGCAAGCTGGTTGCTCCATGGCGAAAACTGAACTGTGCGATGTCGAGGGCTTCTTTGGCTTGGTGCAGGAGTCCTTGTTCAAAAACCTTCATTTGGGCTTGCGCCGTCTGCGCCTCCTGAAAATGCTGGGTGACGGTCTGCTCCAATTCCTGCTGCATTCGATCTCGCTCCGCTTGTGCTTCTCGATGCGTTCCCATCGCCGTCCCGATTTCTCCCTGTCGGCGATACCAAACGGGCAGTGCCATACTGAATCCTGCCGTGACAGATTCATCGCCGGCTTCCCGATGATATTGGCCGATCACTGAGACATTCGGGATACGCGATGCGCGTTCGTGTTCGATCGTGTATTCGGCTTGCTCGACCACTTTCTGCTGTCGGCGAAGCGCGGGCTGTCGGTCGACTGCTTGATTCATGAGTGTAGGGAGTTCCAAGCCGACCCTCACCGTCTCAAACTCTCCTTGGACGATAAACGATTCTCCTAAAGCCTTCCCCGTCACCGTATTGAGTTGGGTACGAGCTACAAGAAGGGCATTGTCCGCTCTCGCCAGATCTTTTTGAGATTTCTGGAGTTCGACGGTCGTCTTGATTAACTCGAATTTCGGCGCCTCCTTGGTACCGACACGCGCGCTCACCAATTTCACAAGGTCTTCGACCGTCTTCAGATTCTCGTTCGCAAGTTGCACATCGTGTTGCGCAAAGAGCAATTGAAAAAACGCCGCTTTTGCATTAGCGATGACCGATACTTTGGCTTGATCGAGGCCTGCCAGAGCGCTCCCTACGCCCGCGTCAGCGGCGCGTTGTCTGGCTGTGCGTTTGCCCAGCCACTCCAACGGCTGCTCTACCGTAATTGTCCGTTCGGCAATAGACACACCCGTCCGAGGATCACGAATCGACCCTCGGCCGACAGCTCCACTGATGATAGGATTGAGATAGGCGTTGGCCGTAACCCGTTGACTCCGGCTCTGTTCCAACACTGCCTCCGCACCCTTCATCTTGGGGTTGTGTTGAAGCGCGAGTTCTATGATTTGACTCAGTGTGTATTCGGTTGAGTTAAGCTCTGCGGCATAGCCTGGATAAAGCTCGAATATCATCGCGCATCCGAACGCGACGATGATTCTGCAAACAAGTGCAGGTCTCATGCTGTCCTCCCCTATCGGCACCATGGCGACTCGTCTCCGTAAGAGACAGGCAGGGAGCGCCGATCACATAGATCGAAACGTCAGTAACTGTGGAAAAACGAGATCAGACGGAAGGAGGCGCGCGAGATGGAAGACTGGTTGCGAGGAAAAGATTCGTCAGTGGAAGCCCGGGTTGCGGCCACCAGGTGGCATGGGGCTTTGTAAATTGATATGCGTAGAAAGAATGTGCCGCTACATCCAAGGCGGTGCCTTTGCCGAGTTGCGACCCGACGGATGAGGCGAAAACGAAATCGATTTCAAGATGTTCCGCTACATGGAGCGGTTGTTCAATCAAATGAAGCGGGCAGCGGGATTCCGTAGCGGCAACTGGGCCATGATCGTAGAACGAGAACTCACAGCTTAGGTCGGGTGAAAAAACCGTATGGACCGTTCCTCCATGAACATGTCCGACTTCTCCATGCCGGTGATCGGCCTCGGGATGAACATGGAACAACGGAGCGGCCAGCATCCACAGGGACGCCCATGTCAGCACCGCCACACGAGACCACGATGTCCTATCAGGTCGCAAGTCCATTCTGGGCCAAAGCTAACACAGTTTTCCAACTCCATCAATCCGAGCGGTCACAAGTCCAGCTGCCGTAGCCGCAAGGCGTTCGCAATCACCGACACGGAACTGAACGTCATCGCGGCACTGGCGATCATGGGACTCAAGAGCACCCCGACGAACGGATAGAGGACTCCGGCTGCGATAGGGACACCGAGGGTATTGTAGACAAAGGCAAAGAACAGATTCTGCCGGATGTTGCGCATCGTCCCTCGGCTCAACCGACGTGCCCGCGCGATCGCTCGAAGATCTCCCTTGACCAACGTCACTCCCGCGCTTTCCATCGCGACATCGGTCCCGGTTCCCATGGCAATCCCCACGTGCGCCTGTGCCAGGGCCGGCGCATCGTTGATTCCGTCTCCCGCCATCGCCACGGTATGTCCTTCCGATTGGAACTGCTTGACGACCGCCGTCTTTTGGTCGGGCAACACTTCAGCACGAACATCATCAAGATGAAGCCGTCGCCCCACGGCCTCCGCAGTCACCCGATTGTCGCCGGTCAGCATGACGATCCGCAGGCCTTCCTTGTGCAAGAGGTCGATGGCCTCCGGCGTGGTGGACTTGATGGGATCGGCCACCCCCAGTAACCCGGCCGGCTTGCCGTCGATCGCCGCGAACATCACGGTCTGGCCCTCAAGTCTCAATGGTTCAGCCTGCGCCGACAAGGCCGTGGTCTCGATATTCGATTCACTCAGAAACCGGGCAGTCCCCACGGACACCACACGGCCCTCAACGGTCCCCGTGACGCCTTTCCCCGTGAGTGAACGAAAATCCTGTGCCTTCGCGGGAACGATTCCCCTGTCTAGGGCGCCGGACACGATCGCTGCCGCCAAGGGATGCTCGCTGCTTTGCTCCAACCCGGCTGCGAGCCGCAAGAGATCCGTCTCGCTGAAGTCCGGTAACGGAGCGACCGCCATGAGACGAGGCTTCCCCTCCGTCAGCGTCCCGGTCTTGTCCACAACGAGAACGTCCACCTTGGCCAAGGTCTCCAGTGCCTCGGCGTTCCGGATCAGCACGCCCGCCGTCGCTCCCCGCCCGGTTCCAACCATGATCGACATGGGAGTTGCGAGACCCAATGCACAGGGGCACGCGATGATTAATACCGCCACCGCGTTCAATAACGCATAGGCCATGCGCGGTTCAGGGCCAAAGAATGCCCAGATTGCGAAGGTAATGATGGCGACCACGATCACAATCGGTACGAAGTAGCCGGCGACCAGGTCGGCGAGCCGTTGAATCGGCGCGCGGGTACGTTGCGCCTCACTGACCATCCGCACGATTTGCGCCAGCAGCGTTTCTCGGCCGACTCGCTCGGCGCGCATCACTAAACTGCCCGTTCCATTGACGGTTGCCCCCACAACTTTGTTCCCCGATTGCTTCTCCACTGGAATCGGCTCCCCGGTCACCATCGATTCGTCGACGGTACTCGATCCTTCCAGGACTGCACCGTCCACCGGAATCTTCTCGCCTGGTCGCACGCGCAACCGATCGCCGACCTGCACCTGCTCCAAGGGAATATCTTCTTCACGGCCATCGCTTCGAATCACGCGAGCTGTTTTGGGCGCAAGCCCCAAGAGCGCCTTCAGGGCGCTGCTGGTCCGACTCCTGGCTCGGAGCTCCAACACCTGTCCCAATAACACAAGAGCGATAATGGCCACAGCCGGCTCAAAATAGACGGCAAGCTCCCCTCCATGCGCACGGAAGGAGTCAGGAAACATCCCGGGAACCAGCGTGGCCGCGACACTGTAGAGATACGCTGCACCAGTCCCTAGTCCGATGAGCGTGAACATGTTGAGGTGACGACTGACGATCGACGACCACGCGCGCTCGAACAGGGGACGACCGGTCCACAGCACCACCGGCGTGGCCAGCAAGAATTGAAACCAGACAAGCGCCCGCCCGGAAACCAGGTGCTGTAACGGCTGCCCCGGCAGCATATCGGAAATCATCAGAGCAAGAATCGGCGCCCCAAGGACCACGCTCTGCCGGAAACGGCGCGTCATATCCACGAGTTCCGGGTTGGCTTCTTCCACCGTCACAGTGCGCGGCTCCAATGCCATCCCGCAAATTGGACAGCTCCCGGGTTCGGCCTGAACGATCTCCGGATGCATCGGACAGGTATATTCGGTCCGAGTCGGCAGAACGGTCACATCTTCGGGCTCCAGCGCCATCCCGCACTTGGGGCAAGCTCCCGGCCCCTTTTGGCTGACCTCAGGATCCATCGGACACACATAGGTAGTGCCACCGTCACTTGGGACCGACGCCGGTTTCAGTGTCCGCTGCTCCAGTGGAGTTAGGTAATACTCGGGCTCAGCTCGAAACTTCTCGAGACACCTCGTCGCGCAGAAGTAATACGTCTTGCTTTGGTGAACGTGTTTGCCCGCGGCAGTAGCTGGTTGGACTGTCATGCCGCAGACCGGGTCGCGCTCGCCCTTCTCTGTTGGTTGCATCATCGGGAGCGGCTTGCGAGAAGAAGGGGTTGTGATCAGATTCAGCGGCTTTTTATTGAGCGCCTTCTCTGGATCTGCCCGAAATCGCTCCAGGCAAGAGGCGGAGCAAAAATAGTAGGTTGTGCCCTTATAATCATACTGACCAGCTGCCCTCGTCGGATCGACGGTCATTCCACAAATGGGATCAATCTTAGCCTTTTCCTGAGTATGTGAAGACATCCGATGGTCTTGATGATTCTCGTTCATGTGGTCCTGTCCTGTATGCGGCCTACCACAACAGCCGCTCGACAATTGATTAACCATCTCGCTGCTCCTTTCATTGTATCCGGTACGGCGACGTATTGTCGCGTTCAGTAATACAGACGGAGCAGGTCCTCAATTATTACAGAGGACCCGATAGACGAGTGGACGTTTGAAAAAAGCTATAAAAATTATGAGAAGTCGGGGGTGTAAGTGGCGCAGGCGGGTTACCCGCAGGCGCAGTTCAAGCAGCCGTGTTTACTACAGATTCCGCAGGCGCCTTCCAGAGCAGTCCGTAAGGATTGACGTGCTCTGTGCAGACGAACCGTGAGGTTGTTCCGCGATATCTTGAGCTCTTTCGCAACCTGTGCCGGCGATTGGCCATCGAGATCGATGCGTTTGATGAGTTCCGCGTAGTTCCCTCGGAGACTTGGGAGGAGACGATGAAGGCAGGCACATGCGGTATCCCGTACCTCATCCAATGGTGGCTCCTGAAGAGTGCCCGAAATGGTCGATTCCTCCAGGAAGGCTTGATGACGACGAACCTCGGCTTCCTGTGCACGATAATGGTCAGCTATCACATGGCGAAGGATGCGATAGAACCAGGTCAGCACGCTTTCCTCATTGTGCAATGAGTGAGCGGAGGCGATCGCTCGGGTGAGGCTTTGCTGTAGAATATCATCCACAAGGGTTTGTTCGCCGACTCGACGGCGAACAAACTTTCTGAAGGCTGATTCATCCTCCAGAAGGCGTTGAATGATCTCGTGCGCCTTCTCCTCCATCACAAGTCGTCCCCCATTATTTCTTCGCGTCGGCTTCGAGAATGCTCCGGATGATGGTCACGACATTGTCCGGCGTCATGTTCACACCATCCACTTTGATGTTCCCGTCCAACAGCAGCGACGGTGTCGACGACACCTTGATCCGCTCTCCCCACCGACGCCCGTCTTCAAACAACTTGGCCGGCTTGCCGCTCTCCAGCCCGGCTTCGAACACGTTCACATCCAAGCCCACCTCTTTGATCAAGAGTGACCGAATCGAACGATCCAGCACTCCATCGAGCTTCTCTTTGTGGATAGTGCGAAAGAGCACCGCTTTCATCTGATCACCTTTGCCCATCAGTTTCGCCTGCTCATACATGTCGAACGGGGTTGGCAGCTTCCCGGGAATTACCGGGAATCCGACCATAGTGACCTCAACCTTATTCCCGAATTCTTTCAGGAGCAGCGGCACCCCCGTCTCCTCGAAATGATGGCAATGCGGGCAATAGAAGTCGGCAAACTCGATCACTTTCACTTTGCCTGGCTGATGGGTTGACGGCTCGTCCTTGAGTATTTCAAACTTGCCCTTGAGTTCCGGCTTTGCTGCCTGTGCGCTGAACGGCGCAGTGAACAGCCCGATCGCTCCGACAACCAATAGCATCCTCTTCCACATCGACGTCGTTCGACCACCCATCTCAATTACTCCTTTCACAGATCAATACCTAATGCCCAGGCCCATTATAACGGATGGAGTGCCTCCTTGCGCCTTTGTTATAATGCACCGATGAGAAAATTCTGTTCTATCTGCCTTTTCTCCGGGATCGTTGCCCTATCGGGTTGTGCCACATCGGAGCATCAGGCCGATGGCCTCCCGTCCGGCTCACCCCAGATCAGCTATGCGCAGGTGAAGGCAACGCCTGAATCCTATAGCGGGCAGTCGGTCACATTCGGTGGGAAAGTATTGGGAGCACGGCGGCTCAAGGAGGGAACCAGGATTATAATCTTGCAGCTGCCCCTGACATCTTCTCTCCAACCAATGATGGACCTCAGCAGGTCCGAAGGCCGGTTCGTGGCTCTGCAAAAAGACTTTCTCGACCCGGCAACAATCCCGCCCGGCACCTTCCTCACCGTGACAGGCGTACTGGCCGGCACTGTCGTCATGCCGCTGGATGAAATGGAATACACCTACCCGCTCATACACATCACTAATCTTCGCGTGTGGACTGAGGAAGAAGAAGCACCTCGCATCCGCCGCCCCATTGGCCCTGGTCCCTATTGGGGCCCCTACTGGTCGCCGTACTGGAGCCCCTGGCCTTACTATTGGTAAGCCAACCGCGCAAGACTCGCGGCACTGGAACGGTCTAGTCTCAAGTCCGACTCTTCACGCTCTTCTCACCCACCTTGTCCACCACCATAACGATGTCTACGTATTCGCCTTACTTCCTATTTCCCCTCTGGACTCTCCAGGTCTTCGTTCCTGCGCCAGTGATCGATGGCATGACCTTTATGACACATTAGACTTGGTACGCCAGATTGTATACAATCTGGGAAGCCGGCGCCGCCGTAGAGGTATGTGGTATGTCTGCCCGCACATACTGTGACACCACCTTGGATTATCCCTGAAGCTCGGAGTCCCGAAAGAACATGATGACTCGAAATGACCGAATCGCGGAAGGAGAACCATCCAACCTCAGTTCATCGATTGTCGCCACACTGAAAGAACAGATCATTCACTGGCACTACCCACCCGAACATCGGCTGACCGAAGTCGAACTCTGCAAGACATTCAACGTGAGTCGGAGTCCTGTCCGGGAAGCGCTCCGTGTCCTGGCAACCGATGGATTCGTGAAAAAATTGCCGAATCGTGGCTACGTGGTCAGGCAGCATAACATCAATGAGATCGAGGAGCTATACGAGGTTCGCATAGCTTTGGAACTGTATGCCGTTGAATGCTTGGCGAGAAGGGGTCCGCTCAATGAGAACGCCAAGGAAGACGTGGTTAAGCTGAAGAGGACATGGACCGATCTGCTGAACGGATCTTCCAAGAGAGCCGAGGAACTCGCCAGACTAGACACTCAGTTTCACGAGACGCTCGCCCATGCTGCAGGGAACAAGACCCTCTTGCGGCACCTTCGTACCATCAACGAGCGCTTGATGCTTTTTCGCATGCTCGATTTCGACAAGCCGGATCGAGCCAAGAGCACATGCCATCAACATCTTAAAATCCTAAAGTGCATAACAGCCAAAGATGCGCCTGGAGCGCGAGCGGCAATGCAACAAAACATCGATGAGGGACGCAACAACGTCCATACTGCGATCAAGGATGCATTAGCCAGAGCCTACTTGATGAAAACCTAATGAACGCCCCGTAATTTCGGGACGATGGGGTACCCATCGTGCGTTTTCAGGCCCTCTCGGTCGGCATTCAGGTACCGCGCCATCCTTTCAGCGGAACCGTGCATAGTGTGTTTCGCCAGGCCTGCAACCTCTGGCTAGAGCCTGATACACTACTGACCCTACTCCCATGCCAGAAAGGTAATGTCCCTCACGGCATTCGCTTAGACACCTCATCTCATTTTGTCTTCCCGCATGCCCTTCGAGTCGGACAATCGTCCGCATGTCGGGGAGGAATACTCCGCATCGAGGGAGCTGATTGTTCCGTCGATCTGCGACCTGCACGTCCCTGGCACATCGATCTCAAAGAGTTGCACATCGATCTTGGCCGACCCACTCAGGCTCAATCCTGGGTCGTTGCTTGGTCTGAATTGAACAGGGATTGCCACAAAGATGGCATATCGGAGAATCTGGGAACCTTTTTCCTATCAGAAGGACGGCCCGCCATGCCGGCGGTCTCGGAGATTCTTATCCAACAGGGTGCTGACGCTATCCCGTCGCTCCTACAAGCGACGTGTCGCCTCCAGTTGAGAGCTGTCATGATCTCCATCAGATCACTGATCGGCCTTGGGTATGGCCTCACGCCATCGGGCGATGATTTCCTCGTGGGCTACATGGCTGGATTATGGTGCACGGCAAGGGCCAACCCATCTCGGATGCGATTCCTGACGGCTTTAGGAGCTGAATTGTCGGACGTGTCACGGAACACCAATAGGATCAGCTGCGCCTATCTCCGGTCCGCAGCCAAAGGCCATGTCTCCGAACCGATCGCGAAGTTGGCGCAGCAGCTGAACCAGGCGAACGATATGAGCAACGTCAGGGCAGCCACGCAAACCGCTCTACAAGTCGGCCATACGTCCGGCAGCGACGGTGTGTTGGGGATGTTACTGGGCTGTCTTGTTTGGCAGGGGCTGCCTCCTCATGTGATTTTCAATGACCTTCTTCGTTTGTCTGTTCTCTGCGAGTCAACGGCCTAACGTTGAAACCAGAATCGAAAGATGCAACAGGTGATGAGACGATGCCCGGTCCTCGGGCTGATTCAGCCTATGACTCAAACCCTGGTTTTGCCCTTGACTTGGTATACAATCTTGTGTTCAATTTCAAGTTGGTAGCTTAGAACTCAGATATTCAGTCGGCAGTGCTCTTCGACCGATCGTTTCTTATCCTGAGACGAGGCATCATGCTGCATGATTTGACGTTCGCCACATAAGCCATCGGCGGGAGACAACCCACCCGCCTGACGTTGAACGCCGTGAGCCTGCCGAGGCGAGGCGTCAATGGGAGACCGTCTATATGGCCAGGGCGACCAAAATAATCCGGAATTTCTACCGTGATTCCGTCTCGCTGATGCAGCTTTCCTCCACGATTGCCAAGCTGCCCGGCGTGGAACAAGCGTCGGTCGTGATGGCCTCCACCAACAACATCAGCCTCCTCCAAGAGGCCGGTTTGCTGGCCGAACCGGTTGAAACCTCTGCCAACGATCTCCTGATTGCTCTGCAGGGAGAAGCCGATGCTCTGGAATCGGCGCTTGCCGCGGCAGAGTCCTCGCTGAAACAACCTTCTCCTTCGTCGACCGGCAGTGAACAATCCCGCAGCATGTCTCCCCGCAGCATCGAGATGGGACTCGATAACCTCGTCGGCGCAAACCTCGCCTTGATCTCCACGCCGGGCGAGTACGCTGCGGCGGAGGCCTTCAAGGCGTTGAGTCTCGGCCTCAATGTCATGCTCTTCAGCGACAACGTCGATCTGAAGGACGAGATCGCACTTAAACGGTTCGCCCAGGAGCGTGATCTCATTGTCATGGGCCCGGACTGTGGAACCGCCATTATCAACGGCGTCCCGCTTGCGTTCGCGAATGTGGTGCGTCGCGGAGTCGTCGGTGTCGTTGCCGCATCCGGCACCGGCCTCCAACAGGTGACCTGCCTGGTCGACCGATGGGGTGGCGGCATCTCTCAGGCGATCGGAACGGGCGGACACGATCTGCACCGCGATGTCGGCGGCATTTCCATGCTTCAGGGCCTTAAGGCGCTGGCCGCTGATCCCTTCACCTCCGTGATTGTGCTCATTTCCAAACCTCCGGCGCCGGAAGTAGCCGGCAGGGTCCTGGAGGCAGCCGGCGGCGCAGGCAAGCCGGTGGTCGTCAATTTTCTTGGTGCCGATCCCGATCAGGTGCGACGCGAGAATATTTACCCAGCCGCGACGCTCGAGGATGCAGCAGCAGCGGCGGTGGCGCTCGCCGACGGCAAAACTCCTGAAGCCAGACGAACGAGTGTGTCCCCTCCTTCCACCCCACCTCTTGCTCCGCAACAGCGATACGTTCGAGGCCTCTATAGTGGCGGCACCTTTTGCTACGAGGCGTCGCTCCTCTTGAAGAAGGAACTGGGGCAGATCAATTCCAACACTCCACTGGAGCCAGGGGACCGTTTGAGCGATGTCTGGACCAGCCAAAAGCACACGGTTATCGATCTGGGCGACGATCTCTTCACTCGTGGGCGCCCCCATCCCATGATCGACCACCGGCTCCGAAATGAGCGGCTGATCAAGGAAGCCAACGATCCCGAGGTGGCAGTGATCCTACTCGACGTGGTCCTTGGCTACGGATCTCATCCAGATCCTGCTGCTGAGATGGTCCCGGTGATTCAGAAGGTGCGCGATCTCGCCACCAAAGCAGGCAGACACCTGGTCATCGTAGGATTCGTCTGCGGCACCGCTGCAGACCCGCAAAATCTGTCCAAACAGGAAACGTCCTTTCGAGAGGTTGGGGTGACCCTTACGGAAAGTAATGCTCAGGCTGTTCGTCTGGCTGCCTCTGTGGCACTGGAGGCTGCTGTCGTCGGAGAACGATCATGATCCAGGCCCTGTTTCAGCAGAAGCTTCAAGTCTTGAATGTCGGCTTGCCTTCCTTTGCCGATTCGATCGCGAGTGCGGGCGGCTCTGTGCTCCAGATCGAATGGGCCCCGCCCGCTCAGGGGCAGCAAGAGGTCGGTCGTGCGTTGGCCCGGTTGGTCAACCTGCTCTCCATTGAAACCGCCAATCAGACAGCGTTCGATGCCTACCAATCGGCCCAGCCGGTGTTGAATGGCGTGGGCACCGCCGGCCAGGTGCTGCCCAACATGGCGGAACGGATGATCCTGTACAGTGGTCCTCCCATTTCATGGAATGATATGTGCGGGCCCATGAAGGGAGCCATCGTCGGGGCTATCCTCTATGAAAGCTGGGCCGAGAATCTCGCCAGGGCGGAGGCCATGGCCTCCGGCGGTGACATCGCGTTCGAGCCTTGCCACCACCACAATGCCGTCGGACCGATGGCCGGGATCATCAGCCCATCCATGCCGGTTTGGATAGTGACCAATACCACCAACGGGAATCAGGCGTTCAGCAACTTTAACGAGGGCCTCGGCAAGGCGCTCAGGTTCGGCGCCAACAGTCCGGACGTAATCACCCGGCTCAAATGGATGGGGCAGGTACTCGCACCATCCCTGCGAGCCGGCATTGAACTCCTAGGTGGGATAGACCTCAAGCCCATGATGGCGCAGGCCCTCCACATGGGGGACGAGGTGCATAATCGTAACGCCGCTGCCTCCTCACTGTTCCTGAAACGCCTCATCTCAGCCTTGTTAAAGACACGCATCCCCGCTGCCGACATCGCGGCGGTTGTCGAGTTCATCGCCGGCAACGATCACTTCTTCCTAAATCTATCCATGGCAGCTTGCAAAGCGATGACCGACGCAGCCCATGGCGTTCAGGGCGGCAGTATGGTCACAGCGATGGCCCGTAACGGGGTTGAGTTCGGCATCAGAGTCAGCGGCACCGGGAACCGATGGTTTACGGCACCCGCACCGATCGTTGATGGACTCTTCTTTCCCGGCTACAGCGCGGCCGACGCAGCGCCTGATTTAGGAGATAGTGCCATCACCGAAACCGCCGGTGTCGGCGGATTCGCCATGGCCGCGTCTCCGGCCATCGTCAAGTTCGTCGGCGGCACACCGCAGGACGCGATCGACAACACCATGGCCATGACGCATATCACCGTCGGCCGCAACAATGCCTTCACGCTGCCGGCACTGAACTTCGCCGGCTCACCGGCCGGCATCGACATCCGGAAGGTCGTCGATACCGGCATTCAACCGATCATCAACACAGGGATCGCCCATCGCGAGGCAGGGATCGGACAAATCGGAGCCGGGATCACTCGTGCCCCCCTCGCCTGCTTCACACAAGCGGTGTCTGCCTTGGCCGAGATGGTGAGTGTGACATGACGCACTCGAAGGAACCCTATGGGAACGTCTAACAAGCTTGCCGTCGTCGCGGTCGGAGGGAACGCGTTGATCCGCGACAAAGATCACGAATCGATTCCCGATCAAAGTCGCGAAGCGGTTATCACGACGCATCACATCGCGGAGATGATCGCAGCCGGATGGAATGTCGTCATCACCCATGGGACCGGTCCTCAAGTCGGCTTCATTCTACGCCGTTCTGAATTGGCCTTGGAAGAAGTTCCTCCCGTGCCGATGGACTATGCCGATGCCGATCTGCAGGGGGGCATCGGGTACATGTTCCTCAAAGCCCTCTACAACGAATTTCGCAAACAGAAAATCGATCGGAAGGCGGTGGCCATCATTACGCAGACGCTGGTGGATCGCAACGACCCGGCCTTTGCCGATCCGTCCAAACCGATCGGATCGCACATGGACGAAGAAACGGCACAGCGGCTTGCCCGTCGCCAGGGATGGATCGTCAAGGAAGACGCAGGGCGCGGATGGCGACGGGTTGTGCCGTCACCACAGCCGAAGACCATCGTCGAGTTGGCGGCCATCAACCTCTTGGCCCGATCGGGATTCGTCGTGATTGCCTGTGGAGGCGGTGGGATTCCCGTGGTTCAAGACGAAGAGGGGAACTTGATCGGCGTCGAGGCTGTCATCGACAAGGACTTGGCATCAAGCCTGCTGGCCCGTGGTATCGGGGCTGATTTGTTGTTGGTCTCGACCGGAGTAGAAAAAGTCGCGATCAATTTTAACAAGCCCACCCGACAATGGCTGGACCGCATGACCGTGGCGGAAGCGAAGAACCATTATGCGGACAATCAATTCGACCGAGGCAGCATGGGACCGAAGATTCAGGCGGTGATCGAATTCATAGAAGGGGGTGGACAAACCGGGTTGATCACCAATCCTGAGAATATCGGTCGCGCCCTGGCCGGCGAAACGGGAACGTTCATTGTGAAGTAACGGAGTCAGCCACACACATCTCACCCTGAGGGAGGGGCCTATGTCCGAATCGCGCAAACTGACGAGACGCCAAGTGCTACAGGGGACCGCAGCCGCCGGGGCGCTGAGCCTGTTGGGCAACGTGGAGTGGATCGGCCGAGCCTGGGGTGCAGCGGACAAGGTGAAGATGGGCTTCATCTTTGTGGGTCCGCGAGACGACTATGGGTACAACCAGGCACATTTCGAGGGGAAAGCGGCGGTCGCCAAGCTGGATTGGGTGAAGGCCTTCGATGAAGAAAAGGTCCCGGAGACCATCGAGGTCCAGAAAACCATGGAGAGCATGGTCAAGCTGGACGGAGCCCAGGTGCTCTTTCCCACGTCATTCGGGTACTTCGATCCGCATATTCTTAAGGTCGCGCCACAATTTCCCAACATCCAGTTTTTGCATTGCGGCGGGCTGTACCAGGAAGGGAAACATCCCAAGAACGTCGGGAGCTACTTCGGCTATATCGATGAGTCGCAATATGTGGCCGGCATCGTGGCAGGCGGGATGAGCAAGAGCGGCAAACTGGGCTTTGTGGCGGCCAAACCGATTCCTCAAGTGCTGCGCAACATCAACAACTATACCCTGGGGGCGCGCAGCATCAGACCAACCTGTACGGTCAACGTGATTTTTACCGGTGACTGGTCTCTGCCGGTTCGCGAGGCGGAAGCCACCAACAGCTTGGTCGACCAAGGGATCGACGTCATCACCTGCCACGTCGACAGCCCCAAGGTCGTCATCACGACCGCCGAAAAGCGGGGCATCTATTGCACCGGATATCACTGCAACCAATCCAAACTCGCCCCGAAAGGATATCTCACCGGAGCGGAATGGAATTGGGCCAAAGTCTATATGGACTACGCCGAGATGGTCCGCAAAGGACAGCCGATTCCCCACTTGATCCGAGGCGGATTGAAGGAAGGCTTGGTGCGGGTGTCGGATTATAACCAGGTCGTCACCGACTCTGTTCGTAAGCAGGCCGACGCGGCCAAAGACAAATTCATGAGCGGCGGGATGGTCGTGTACAAGGGCCCGATCAAGGACAATACCGGTCGCGTCGTCATTGCGGCAGGGAAGGAACATGTCCAGACGGATATCTGGCTGGAAAGCATGGATTGGTTGGTCGAGGGAGTCGTCGGTTCAACCAAGTCGTGAGCATAGCCGTGCCACAGACCTTGAACAAAGCGCTGGAACCGTTCCTCATCATCGTCGGATCCCTGACTGTTTCGATGGTGTTGTTCGGAATCTTTGTGGCTTCGGCTGGAGCCGATCCGTTCGAGGTCTATCAGACTATGTATCGCGCCGCCTTCGGCACCTCATTTTCATGGCAGAACACGTTGGTGCGAGCCGCGCCGTTGATGCTGACAGCCCTCTGCACCGCACTACCTGGGTATCTCGGCTTGATTATCATCGGAGGAGAAGGGGCCGTGGTGATGGGTGGCCTCTTCGCGGCCATCGCGGCTCTCACCATGCCGACGGCTCCTCCCATGGTCGTTCTGACCACCATGGCGCTCGTCGGCATGATAGCCGGCGGCGTGTGGCTTATGATTGGAGGAGCACTGCGGCACTATCGCGCCGTCAATGAAACTATCAGCAGTCTGTTGCTGAACTACATTGCCATCGCCCTCCTGAACCACCTTGTCACCAGTATATTCCGTGATCCGGAAAGCCTCAACCACCCCTCGACGCATCATATCGGAGAAGCCAATATGATCGGCGTCATTCCTGGAACAGATCTGCATTGGGGATTGGTGTTCGGCATCGTGGCTTGTGTGATCGCATGGTTTCTCATGCATCACACCGTCTTCGGCTTTGCCTCTCAGATCGCCGGAGGCAATGTTCGCGCGGCCCAGGTCGCAGGCTTGCCGGTCGGGCGGCTGATCTTGATCATCTGTTGCGTGGCGGGAGCGGCAGGTGGGCTGGCAGGTATGTTGGAGGTGGCGGCCATCCATGGCAGGGCCAATGACACCCTCAATGCTAATTATGGGTATGCCGGCATTCTCGTGGCCTTCGTGGCACGCAACAATCCATTGGCCATCATTCCTGTTGCCGTCTTGCTAGGAGGCATTCGCGCAAGCAGCGGGTTGTTGCAGCGTGCGCATGAATTACCCGATGCGACCGTGCTGGTGATGCAGGGGATCATTTTCCTCGTCATTCTCTTTAGCGAAACCCTGTACGGTCGTTTTTCGAAGTTGCAGAAACAAGGGGTATCCTGATGGAAGTCGGGTGGTGGGGAGTGCTCATCGCCGTGCTAGGCGGAGCGATTCGAATCGGCACGCCCTTTCTTTTTGTGTCGTTGGGCGAATGTTTGACTGAGAAGAGCGGCCGCATCAATTTGGGCCTGGAAGGCACACTGGTCATGGGTGCCATGACCGGCTACGCCGTTTCACTGCACAGCGGGTCTCCGTGGCTGGGAGTCTTGTGTGCCGGCCTGGCCGGTATGGTACTTGGGGCCTTACACAGCTGGCTCTGCAGTTTCCAACGAGTCAATGACATCGCGGTCGGGATCGCGATGATGCTGTTCGGCACGGGACTGGCCTTTTTCCTTGGCAAACCTTACATCCAGCCGTCAGCGCCTCGACTACCCTCGATCGATCTCGGCGGGTGGAGTGATGTTCCGCAACTCGAGGCGGCTCTCCAGATCAATGCCTTGTTTCTGCTAGGGATCGTCGTAGCGGTCCTGCTGGGATGGATGTTGAAGAATACCGCGTGGGGATTAAAGGTCCGGGTCGTCGGCGAAAGCGCTGATGCGGCACGTGCCCTGGGATTGCCGGTGGATCGAATCAGGATCATGAGCACCGCTATGGGAGGATTTCTCGCCGGGATCGGCGGGTCCTACCTTTCGCTTTACTACCCGTTCAATTGGAGTGAAGGGCTTTCAAGCGGCCAGGGATTAATGGCGGTGGCACTGGTGATCTTTGCCCGCTGGCAGCCGATCGGCTGCCTCTGGGTCTCGCTCTTGTGGGGTGGTGCGGCGGCCTTGGGGCCGTCCTTACAATCTGTGGGGATCACAGGCGGATATTATATCTTCAACGCAATCCCCTACATCATGACCTTAGCGGTGATGATCATGACCTGCTCTCCAAGACGGACCCTCGCGGGAGTCCCGCGTGAACTGACCGTGACTCGTTAGGTGGTGAGAAAGGACAAATCATAAAACCCAGAGTTCTTCTGAGAGGTGAGCCATGAGTAGGTACGTTGCATCCGACCCCTATCCCTATCCCTACAATGGGGATCTGCGGCCAGACAATTCGGTCTTTCTCATCATCGACATGCAGATCGATTTTTGCGGCAAGGGCGGCTATGTCGACAAGATGGGTTACGACATTTCTCTCACCCGCGCCCCAATCGCGCATATCCTCAAAGTGCTGTCGAAAGCCAGAACCATTGGAATGCATATCTTCCACACGAGAGAGGGCCATCGTCCGGACTTGTCGGATTTGCCAGAAAACAAACGGTGGCGTAGCCGGAAAATTGGAGCCGGCATCGGAGATCCCGGTCCTTGCGGGAAAATCCTGGTTCGCGGAGAGCCGGGATGGGAGATCATTCCCGAACTCGCTCCGAAGCCAGGCGAACCGATTATCGATAAGCCCGGCAAAGGTTCGTTTTGGGCGACCGATTTGGAGATGTTATTGCGACTTCGTGGCATTCAAAATGTGGTCCTGGCCGGAATCACCACTGATGTCTGTGTCCATACCACCATGCGTGAAGCCAATGATCGGGGCTTCGAATGTCTCCTGTTGGAAGACTGTTGCGGTGCGACTGATTTAGGAAATCACCAGGCTGCGATCAAAATGGTCAAAATGCAGGGCGGAGTGTTCGGCGCCGTGGCAAAATCGGATGCCCTGTTAGAGGCGCTTTCATGACGGATGGAGTTCCTCCAGATTTGCAAGCGTTGGGGATTACCAAACGCTTCGGGCCGCTCGTGGCCTTGAAAGACGTGAATTTCCAACTGCGGTCCGGCCAGTTCCATGCACTGCTCGGTGAAAACGGCGCGGGCAAGAGCACACTGGTCAAATGCATCATGGGGTATTACCACCCGGACGAGGGGAAGATTTTGTTGGATCAGGAACCGGTCACGATCCGTAGCCCGCGCGATGCACAGACCTTCGGCATCGGCATGGTGTATCAGCAGTTCACCCTCATCCCCAACATGACGGTCCTCGAGAACCTGGTGATCTCCAAGGCCAAGCTGGACCCTGTCATCAATTGGCAGAAGGAAGAGCATCAACTGACACAGTTTATGGACAAGATGCCGTTCAAGGTGTCGCTCGCCGCTCGCGTCAGTTCGCTCGCCGCAGGCGAAAAACAAAAAGTGGAAATCCTCAAACAACTCGCGCTGCAGAACCGCATCCTGATTCTGGACGAACCAACGTCTGTCCTGACGCCACAAGAAGCGGATGAAGTCTTGGGCCATCTCCGGGCCATGACCCTGGCCCAACAAGTGAGCGTCCTGATCATTACCCACAAGCTTCGCGAAGTGGCGGCCTTTGCGGACGAAGTGACGGTCCTTCGCAAGGGACAATTCGTGGGTTCCGGAAAAGTCTCGGAGCTGAAAGTAACTCAGATGGCGGAGATGATGGTGGGTTCAGAAGTGACGACGAAGCCGAAGCAACGGACCGTTCCGTTAAGGAAAGTTCCGAAGCTGGTCCTGCAAGATATCCGTGTCAAGGATGATATCGGTGTGGAAGTCGTGCGGGGGCTGCATCTCACCATCCATGAAGGCGAGATCGTCGGAGTGGCCGGGGTATCCGGCAATGGTCAGCGAGAACTGGTCGAGGTCCTGGCAGGGCAGCGCCGGGCTGCTTCCGGCGCGATCAGCGTGAAGGATCAGCCTTTTCAGCCGACTCGCGAGAAGATCATGCAGCACAAGATGTTCTGTCTGCCCGAAGAACCGCTTCAGAACACGTGCGTGGGACGTATGACCGTCGCGGAGAACCTGGCCTTTCGTAATTTCGATCGTGAACCTCACGCGGTGGGCGGCTGGCTCATCAGCCACCCCGCACTGCGCCGGAGCGCGTTCGGGCTGATTGAACGTTACAACATCAAACCGCCCTATCCCGACACCCCCATTCAGTCGCTCTCTGGAGGCAACGTGCAGCGCGCGGTCTTGGCGCGCGAACTGTCGGCGGAGGTAGAGATTCTGGTCATCGCCAACCCCTGTTTCGGGCTGGACTTTCTGGCCATGGAGGAAATTCGCCTACAGATTGTCGCCGCGCGCAATCGCGGGACGGCCGTGCTGCTGGTCAGCGAAGATCTCGACGAAATCATGGAGCTGTCCGACCGCACGGTGGTGATGTTCAATGGTCAACTCGTCTATGAAACCACGTCGTCCGGCGCCGACCTGGCGGTCATTGGACGACACATGACAGGACATACGACATGAATACCGTCATCGCCTCTCCTTATCCTTATCCATTGCCGGCGAAAGACTCAGGCAATCGGGTGGCATTGGTGATCATCGACATGCAGCGCGACTTCGTCGAGCGGGGCGGCTTCGGCGCCGCGCTGGGCAACAAGGTTGAACACTTGCAAAAGATCGTGCCGACCGTCGCGAAACTCCTCAAGACCTTTCGTGAGTTGGGATTGCCGGTGATTCACACGAGGGAGGGCCATCGTCCGGATCTCTCGGATTGTCCGCCGGCCAAGAAACGGCGCGGAGATTCCACACTCCGCATCGGTGACCCCGGTCCGATGGGGCGCATTCTGGTCTTGGGAGAGCCAGGAAACGATATCGTCCCGGAGTTACGTCCCGAGACCGGCGAACTCGTCATCGACAAGCCGGGCAAGGGGGCATTCTACGCCACCAATTTACAGGAGCACCTGAAGGAGCTCGGCATTACCCACCTGGTCTTTACGGGAGTCACCACCGAGGTCTGTGTGCAAACCAGCATGAGAGAAGCTAACGATCGGGGCTTTGAATGTCTCTTGGTCGAGGATGGAACGGAAAGCTATTTCCCCGAGTTTAAACAGGCCACAGTCCGCATGATCCAATCGCAGGGCGGCATTGTCGGTTGGGTCACGACGGCCGACCATCTCATCGCATCGCTTCGGCAGACCTACGCAGGAGCACCTCGTGAATGAGAACGACGTGCTGCTCGCGGTCAACGGCACGCTGATGCGGGGGCTCAAGCTCAACCACAACATGATGGCGGCCAAGGCGACGTTCGTCCGAGAGACGCAGACTGAACCTGCCTATCGTCTCTGGACAATCAACGACGAGCATCCCGCGATGCTGCGTGTCACCGATGGGACCGGCACCAAAGTCACGGTCGAAGTCTGGTCAGTGCCCGCCGCCGGGCTGGCGGGTATCTTGTTAAGCGAGCCCGCCGGTCTCTGCATCGGAAAGGTGCGGCTGGAGGACGGAAGCACCGTTTTGGGTGTATTGGGCGAACCGGCGCTCGTCGAAGGCCATCGGGAAATCACAGCCTACGGAGGCTGGCGAGGCTATCTGGCACAGTGTTCTCAATAGAAGTATTGAGACGATCTCCCTCAATCTCTTCGACAGGTTGATTCGTAACGGAAGGTCAGCAGAGAAGGGGGAAGGTGGCAAATTCGCACCTCCCCCTCCTACATGGTATGCGTTTACTCTGCCTTGCCCTTCGGTTTCGACGAAGCTTGTTCTGCATGTGCACTGGCTGCCGCATCACAGCACTCACCTCTAACTCGATGACCTGGAACCGGCGCCCCAAGAGCGGATGTGCTGCTCCAAAGAAGTGACACCATTTCCAGCGTCCACGTATGGGCAGGAACGTTCCTGAATGATGCGGGTTAGGGAGCAGTCCGCCCCAAGTCTTGGCAAAACCTGTCGACTGTGCGTTCGAAGAGAAAGAGCGCCGTGTCTTCGAGCGAGACGGCCAAGGCCGCCGTGGCAGCGGCGCGGACTTGATGGGCAGACACGTGGAAGCGCTCCGCGATCCAGGCTGCATCGGTAAGGTCCTCATCGGTGCCGCGTCGGAGTTTGGCAACGATGAAATCCACGGGATCCAAGAGGGACACCCGGACTTTCGATTCGTCGATCATGACCGTGGCGCGATCGCGATACCCGGGCGGCATCGCTACCACCGACCAGCCGGACAGACTTTGTCCCAGATTGGCGGGAATGTTGTGGCGGCTCAGAAACGCCGTCAAGGACCGGACGCCGTCACGGAGTTCGCCGTCTATGTCGATCGTGGCGCGGGACGGATGACCGTATGCCAGCATCGCCATGCCGCCGATCAAGACTAAATCGACCGCATGCTCGGTCTCATCGACATACTCCCGGAGTAATGCGTGCAGGCGATCAAGCGTGAGCGTGGGCAAATTCGAGAGCCTCCGCAAGCTGACGATGGAACCGCTCGTCGATCGGGCCATGGTCTTCCGGAAGCGGAGCGCGTGACACAAGCCCAGAGACGAGGGTGCGATATCTCGTGTACCATCGGCACGCCGTCTCATATGCTTCCTGCACCACCGGCTGGCGCAGAGTTGTCCACTCGATGGAGTCGTTCACCAGAATTTCAAGCCAGA
The DNA here is from genome assembly GCA_964485915.1 of uncultured Nitrospira sp. Lineage (GTDB taxonomy): Bacteria > Nitrospirota > Nitrospiria > Nitrospirales > Nitrospiraceae > Nitrospira_D. Next base: position 32,345 of record CAZAKX010000002.1, read on the forward strand.
GGATGCGGGAGATCCGCGGATGCCGCAGCGCGCCATCGAGGGACGCCACTCCCAGATAGGCCGGCAGCAGCTTCAGCAATGGCGGAGCGGGTGTCGTGGGCATGGGTGGGAATTCTACACCGGTTTTGCCACATTGCCAACTCGAACGAACGAGATGGAATACGACGCTACGTTCCCTCTCCGACGAGAGACCGGCAAGACCTTGCTGCTCGGAAGACTCAGGCGTCATGTCCCGGGGCTTGAACATGCTCCCCGTATTCGACCCCGACTTGCTTGTCATGAGCTAGAGGGATCACCGCAAGCAGAAGACACGGAACCTGTCCTGAATGTTTACATACAACAATCGGGGGATAGTTCGTCATCCCCTCTCAGTCTTTTCCACTCAAGACAGCGAGATGGAAGGCACGGAAAGAGACCCCTCGGCACTCATCACGAGGAATACCGCGTAAATCAGCACCACACATCCGGCAATGGGAATGCCATGAAAGTCCGGTGGAAGCGTTTCACATTCTTGTGATTTTCACCTTTCCAGTTACCGCATCCCGGTTGGACCAAACTATTCCCGTGTCCTTGTGCACGAACCTTCACCGCCTATCTACCTACAGGTGCTCGCGTATATTCCAGATGTGACATCCCATCGATAGAACCGTTCGACATCGTTACGTTCAGCCGTCAGTTCACATTGTTCGATGTTCTAATTCCAGCCGGTTCAGCTACCGGAGTCGCCGTTTCAACAATGCGTTGTTCCATCGGCTCTTCGCGTAGCTGAGGGACCTCGACCTTCTGCTCAATCGGTGGCGGCGAATCGATTTGTTGCTCCAACGGCTTTACCACCTGAGATACTTCCGTCACACGTTTGGGGCGTGACGGAGGCACGACCTTCGCCATCGGCTGCGCCGGCGTCATCACGGATTCGACCGGCTCAGGCAGGGAGGCGGATTTCTCCGTTTCGACAAGCGCGACGTCCCACTGAAACAGGTCCTCCTGCAAGATAGGCTTGACTTGTGCGGCAAACGCGAACGCCAAGCCGACGACTGTGCCGTGCAGCGTAAGGGACACGCCCCAAGCAGGAACAAAGAACCGATTGTCATTCGTTGATGTCATCACGATGCGCCCTTCCATCTGTTCACATGCTGAGATACCACCCGCACCGTCGCTCGCTCCTGGTAAAGTGCGGGGCGGAGGCCAAGGGAGGTGCGCCTCCGTCCCACGCTGGTCCGAGCCGGCGGGCAGCCTGTTCGGACAAGACACACTCTTCGGATCTGCCAACTGCGTGTTTCCCGACCGGTAGGCAGCCATCGGAGTTGCGTTGCCCCCCGATGGTCTGCCCCATCTTCATGTCAGTTAATTGGTTGCTTGGTTATTAGCAGCCCCTATGCCCTGGTAAAAATACATGATGGCACCGGGATTCTGCCCGACCTCGAGGCTACTACCCTGGATCTGATTGCTGGCGTTGATGAGCGTCACAGAACCATTAACTCCTGGGCTCAAACTCACATTTGATACCAAGACTGCACTTGCTTGGCCAGATCCCTGAACCAGCACATCGAAATTATGCGCAGCCGCCCTGGGCAGATCGATTTGGGCCACCGACTGCGGCGCCGCAGGAAAGGTCGATGGATTGAAGATAAAGAGGAGATCCTTCTTCTGCACAGCCTTTTGCGCATCATTTCCTGTATCAGTGTTTGATGCCAGCAAATACATGCGCTGCCCATCCGGCGTGAATTTAACCGTCCCAGGAACGACATCAACAAGATCAGGAAGATTCGTAATGGTCAGTGCACCCGAAACATTGAGGCCTACCACACCCAGCTTGCCGATGATGTGCTGGGCATCGGTATCAAGATCTCTCCCACGGAGGAATAGGAACCGGCCGTTGGGTGTGATTCCATATGAAGTATAGGGGGTGCCAGCCAAACTGAGTCTTCTCGTGATCGCCGCCTTATTGTGGCCTGGTCCTGCCACGATCAGCTTTGGGTCGACTTCAATAATCTCGTGATACTCTTCTTGGAAGCTGTAAATCTTGCCGGTCGAATTCGACCAACGAATGCCGTGGGGAGTGGAGCCATTTGAAGTAAACGGCACGGTGAGCGCTGTGGTCGCTTCATCATTGCAAGCCGCTCCTGGAGGAGTCAGACCTGCCTGGCCGGCATCTGTACACAAATCAAGTCTCGCAACCATCTGGCGGTAGGTAGGGGAAGTTTCACCAGCATTGTCGAGAAATGCCATCTGGCCACCTTTCTCATTCGTCACGGCCGCATACTTCGGAATAGTCGAATCGGTCGCAGTGGGACGAGAGAACGCCGTGACACCATGTCCGGCTGCAAGCGTGCAGGTTGTACCGACTACGGTTGGAGGATTTCCACCTGAACCAAGATGAGAATTGTGCAGGACCGTGACGGATGCACCTACAGCGCAGCCGGTGTCGTTCCCGTTCGTCGCATCACCATCGTTCATCGACCAGATGACCTCTCCATCGGTCGGATCACGATAGATATGCACCGGACGAGTCCTTGTAGGAAGATTCGCTTCATGAATCGGCGTGGCTCCACTGAGAGGATCGATCGTGGCCACTTTTCCCCCCGCCGTGAGATTCATGAAGGCCCAATTGCCGCTGGACACCTGCATATCTCCAAGTGCGTTGCCCTCAAATTCGCCCGCTGATCCCATAGTCGAAACTAGTCTTAGATTGCCCTGTGTATCAGTGCCAACAACCGATAGGGTATTTTGGTTGCCAACACCACTGTTCTTGACAAATGCGATAGGCCCTTGTAGCGCCGAACTGCCTCCGGGTGAGACCGTTCCCGTACTATCGTCTCCTGAGCTACAAGCTGCGAGACTGATCAGCGCCAGCCCAAGTGCTGCCTGTGGAATCCGCTGATCAAACTTTCTTCTTCCGATCGTTTCCATGAAATCAACCCTTCTTTCTAGTGAGTCATCACTCGCCGGTTAAAGAACATATTTCATTTCTGAATCTGTCATGAATCTGTGACTAGACAATGCCGGCAGGTGGTCCTCTTGAGACCATCTCGGCGTAACTCGCCGTGACCCGCCGAGCACTCGTGCCAAGAGTCCGCAGAAAACCAGATGGCACGACGATGGACAGGCCGCTCCGTACACCATCACTTGCTGTATCGATGTTGCCGCAGTGCCACGCGCAATGATTGTGACTGTGTTGACCGTTCTGCGTCTGCCCGCTCGGACAGTGAGGCGCCGTCCATTGCGGCGCTAGATTCCCCTGTGCAACCGACAGCGATCCGGTCAACCACAGCACGGCGCAGCAGCCGCTCAGTATCCGAGAAACTTGTTGTCGCGTCATTGTCACCATGGCCGATTCGGCCCCACTGTTCCCGCCGCCGTTCTAGGAAGATCCGCCGAACAGTTGGAATGACTTGGTCACGCCAAAGATATAGCTGATCTGTTGTTCGAGATTGCCGTTGAAATCGCGATGAATAGGGATCTGCGCGATGAAATAGGCCGACGCAAAGTTGAACACATTCACCATGACACCCGGCGAATAGGCGACGTAGGTCGAGCCGGTGGTCGGAATAGCCCGAAACTTGACCGCCGGATCGAGCAAGATAGGGGCCCCTCCCGGGTTGAACTGAAACAGCGACGCGTCCATGGCGTCGTTTTGCATCCATCGGAAGTTGAACTGCTGCGTCAGCACCAACCAGGGGGTCTGTTCGAGCGGGATCACATTGAGCCCCAAGGCCCCGCTCACTTCATCGCCGAACTTGTAGCCGTCGCTGTTCTTCGCCGTATACCGATAACTCGCCAGGGCAAACTGGTTCAGCCGATGGGGAATCAGTTCGTACGTCTGATAGATCATGGGAATCACCCCGAAGTTCCCCCGTCCGATTTGAAGCGTCGATTCGGCCAAGGTGTTTCCCTGGGCAAACCGCCCGTAGCTGCCTGTCGGAAAATCGACGCCCACCCCCACCACAATCATGCTTCGCAGAGTGGGCAACACGTTGTACTTCAGCGTGGCGCGAATATCGCCGAGTCCCCTCTCGCTGTAGGGCACCGGTGTGAGGCCTCCGATCTGTGCATCCGATTCCACATGCTTGTACGGGATCGCCACTTGGATACCCAGACGGTCGGTCAGGCCGTAGTTCATATCCAGGGTCGCGGTGCGCGTCGTCGTCTCGATGCGGTTCACATCCAAGTTGGCCAGCGTGAGGGTTCTGTCGCCCTGACTGGCGAAGGGAATACGTCCACCTTCGCCTGGAGGCGCCTCCATCGGTGTGAAGTTGTAGATCGCGTTGATGGTCAGCAGACCTTTCATCGGCACCTGTTGTTGGGACCCAATCACAACAAAGCAACTGACCGAGCCGCACGACGCCTCAACTTGGGATGGGCTGAGCATCGAAGACACCATTCCGATGACACCAGCGATGGAGAGAACAGAGAACCAGATCGTACGCAGCATGATTCCACACTCTTTCTGTTGAGTGACACGACAGAGCTCGCGCAGCGGAGCCCGCCATGAGACACGATTATTAAAAGGAGGCGCCGACTGTCGGCGCTAGACTAGAACGCTGGGAGGCCCGCGGAAGAAGTACGGGAGCGAGACCACACTGAAGACTGTTTCGAGAGGAGAACTGTCGAGGGATTCGAGGAGGTGCAGATACGACGCAAACTGCACAACAGACGATTCTATCCCGACACCACCCGCACACAACCATGCACAGATGCCCGTTGAATGAGTGCCCGCCTGATGATCGGCATGGTGTTCGGCATGACCGACGCTCGGGGCGACCATCGCCCCATTGACCAGTACGATGCAGAACAACAAGGCCCAGATGAATGCAGATCGTTTCACTTAATCTTTGCCCTACAAAAGCTCTTCTATTGAATCGACGCCGCCTTAATTGGCTCTGGCTTTTGGATACGCGCAACGGTATCGAGGATCACCTGTTCGGTCAGGAGCCCGCCTTTGATGTATTCCCGGACCACGCCCTTTTCATCAATGAACACGCTGACGGGCAAGCCGAAGACTCCAAACTGATTCGCCACTTTGTTGTCTCGATCCATCAGCACCGGGAACGTATGGCTATATTGCTGAATGTGCTCTCGTACCTTTGCCTCGTCTTCCAGTTCATTGATAGCCAACACGACGAATCCCTTGTCACGGAGCCTGTCATACGTGGCCTGCATCGCCGGCATTTCCGTTGTGCAGGGCTTACACCAGGTAGCCCAAAAATTCACCAGCACGACCTTGCCACGATATTGACTCAAGCTCTGTGGCTTGCCTGTCAGGTCGGGTAGGCGAAAATCCTCAGCGGTCGTGCCCACTGCCGGCACTCGTGAGCCCATTCCCCATACCAAGCTACTACTGGTGAGAAGCATCACACTAACCATCAATATTCTTACCATCGTTGCGGAATCTGTTTTCTTCATGCTCATCGCATCCTCCTCGTAACTCGCAACATCCTACAAGCCACTCTTTGTCAACTGAAACGATCTGGTTACCCCGAAGATGTAACTAATTCCCTGAGCCAGGTTGTTGTTGGAATCCCTCATAATGGGAATCTGCGAATAGAAATACAGGGATGTCCACTTGGTCAACGGCGAATCGATCACCCCATCGAGACTCACCTGAAAGCCCGGCGAAAATGCAAAATACGTGGAGCCGGTGGTCGGTACTCGGCGGTTGGCAATCAAGGGATCAATCACAATCGTTTCACCGGGGAAATTGGGAGCATCAGCCGGCGTCGCCGATCGTTCCAGCGACGCGCTGATGTTGTCGTGGACCAGATATCGCCAGCTAAATTGGCCCATCAGCACCAGCCACGGTGCTTTTTCTAATGGGACCCCGTTCGCACCTAGACTGAGGTTGTACTCATCACCGAATTGGTATCCGTCGTTGTTACGAAACGTATGGCGATAGCTGCCAAAGAAGAACTGGTTGAGTCGATGCGGGATAAGTTCGTAGGTTTGATACACCGAGCCGATGAGGCCGACGTTGCCCCTGCCCAGCTGAGTCGGAGACTCCATCAACGCACCAGCATCGTCAAGCGCGCTTGTGCTGCCAGTCGGCACTTGCACCCCGAACCCAGCGACGATCATGCTTCGTAGCGTTGGAAGCACGTTGTATTTGGCGGTAATGATCATGTCTCCGATCCCGTTGTCCCGAAACGGAACCAGTTCGCCCGCACCGTTGACTCCTTCTTCTCCCAATCCATCGATATGTTTATGCGTCCGCCACAGATACGGAATCGAGACCTGCACACCCAGCCGATCCGTAATGCCATAGTTCAAGTCAAAGTTGACGGTTTGTGTAATGTTTCGAACTTCTTGATGATGGTCCAAAATCAGACGACGGTTGGCTTGGTCGACGGCTGGGATTACCCCGTTCGTTCCATCGAGCAAGCGCATCGGCGTGTAATTATAGATGGTGTTGAACGTCAGGATACCGGCCTGCGGCACCTGTTGCTGGGAACCGATCACGACAAAGCAGGTCACCGACCCGCAGGCCGCTTCAACCGGTTGGATGACAGGCCCTACCGTAGAGAACAAGCAGAATCCGAACACCGTAGTACATACGATTATGGAGCGCTTCAGCGACATATGTGACGAAACTCCTTCACGTAAAATAACGTCGAAATATTGTATGGCTAGCGCACGTCGCTATGGGCACATTCGGTAAAACGGCCCTGACGAACGCAAGGAAAGTTCAGAAAGAGTCGGATGGGGGTGCCCGGCTAGAACAGATGCGAGAGGGCTGAGGAATCGGGTCATTCGAACGTTGGATCGGAATAAGAGCGATACGGCTTCGGTGTGCCCGAATCACTACCACTTCGCTATCGAGTACCGTGCCGGCAGCACACATCCAAGAGCAGAGCACGGTCCCATGTGTAGCCGCTTGATGCTGAGCGTGGTGCCCGGCATGTTCCGCAGATTGTGCCTGGGCTATTCCGCCGATAGCGAGGATACAGAGCACGATGAAAATTGAGAGGAATTTGCGGAACGTATAATCCATCGGAGGCACTTCTCAAAATGGCTGAGGCCCGTATGGGCACATGCACCAAAAATCTGCCGATGCAACAGACCCTACAAGCAAGCTGAATGTTAGGCGACGGTGACAACACTTGTCAAGCCGCCGAGATGCGACCTGAGGGTACTGGTATGATTTCAATCGAGTAGCCCAATAATTTCTTCTAAAGACCACACATGGTCTGATACTCCAGCTGCCATAGCGGGAGTAACTCTCAACGCCTGATTGATCCTGGCAAAGTTGTACCACATGAATGTGATGTTCAAGAAATGAATGTGGTTGGCCACTTTCTTTGAATGTGCATTGGTTAATCTGGTGAACCTCCTATTTATCATACGGATAGTGAGATTCATTCGCTCGGCATAGCTTGTTGAAACGTGTTGAGCATCAGGGTTACCCATGATCCGATGAGTACGAGTTCCACAGCACTGAGCTGGACTATATCGTGTTGTTGCGCCCTCTTGAGGAGGTGCCGCATAGATTTTCTCTAGAACTGCATAGTCTACTTCAGATCCAAAGGCACCTTCGACAGCTTGGAGATAAGGTTTATGGCCATCTGTCGTAAGCTGTACTCGGTTGGCAAGCCGTGAGGCTACATCATCCATAAACTTGACCGCATAGGGTAAGCTTCGCTCTCCCACAAACCACGTAATCATGAGCTTGGAATCTGCGCAAATTGCAGTCCATGTCCAGACCGACCCGAACCCAAACTTGCCCTTCATTTCTTCAGGTAGGTTCTTATCCTTGGCATAACAGAACGACCATACCTCATCGGCCTGTACGCGCTTGCATGAGAGGTTACGCAGCTTTTCATCTTGATACTTCCCACAGGCCGCCCCTAGATCAGCAATAAGACGCAGTATCGTTTGCTTTGTCACTCCAGTCATCCTTGACACGCCATTAATGCTTGCGCCTTCGACAAGTGCGGAAATGACCTGCTTCCGTTGTTCGATGCTCAACTTATTCATAGCATCACCTCGCAGGTAATACTGTACTTAAGCCGCTCAAGCATAGTCAGTAAAAAAATAGGGAGGGCAGTCAGCCACTCCCTATTTTGTAAATCTACAGGCTGTGTTGAGGTAGTACGATCGTCCTTGAATCCGCACTGTTCTTTGGATGGCTAACCGAAACTCTCCTCTGATCAAATGCGGTAGCCAATCGATATCCAGGCCCACTCGTCCCAATAGCCCGTAACTGCTTCAATAACCCCATACTTTTGTTGAGCCTCTTCACATCAATATGTCTGTTATTGGACAAAATGTCCTGTAATTTGACCCTCTTCATATAAATTCCTCCTTCACGCTCATAAGGCAAACGGTGTATATGAACCAACCGTATGGAGCGCCCCTCGATGCTGCATTTTTGCCATATAGTCCTGAAATAAGCTATGATAACTACGAATAATATCGCTCAGATCTAGCCTTATCCCAAAATCATCAATCTTTAGACCCAAGTCTCTTTCCAAGATTTCACGAGAGATACCATGTCCGTGAGTATGCCATTTATCGGTCTTGTTAAGCTCTTTAGCAATTTTCTCGGCTCTCTGCTCTCGCATCTTCTTTGTAACTTTCACCTTCCGCGTTTCTGTTGTTAGCCAATTCTTAAATTTGTATTTCACTAACCATTGTTTCAAGAGAGTGATCGAGAGTTCCCTGGCCTGCTCATATTTGTACAATTCCGCTTGATCAAACCCTTCTATCATCAGCTGTGCTTCCTCAAGCGTCAACTGCGATTTCTTAGCTTTGTGCAATAAACGTTCCCATTGCTCAAGATACCCTAATGCCGGAACAGGTTTCCCTTTGGCAGTTTCCACCTGAGGGTCAATTGGGCCAAGACGAGAATAGTAATCCATATAAATGCAGTCACCTGACATGACAAGAATTGTACCAGCCGAGAAAGCATAATTGGGAACGACAAAATTGACCTGTTTGTAATGGTGCCGCAGTGTATCCACGATTCTGTGCACAACCTCGATGTATCCACCGGTGGTCGTGAGCAGAACGGTTAGTGCATCTTGTCCAGAACGTTGTTTTATATTTTCAATAACCAATCGTATGATGTCATCAACACCAAACATGATAGGGCCAGAGAATGTTAAGACATCCGAGAGGAATTTTTCGGAGAGCTCCTCAGCGCGCTCGCTTAACTGCGCTTCGATAAACTCATTAGCATTCTGCGGCACACGAGGAGCCATAGGGTGAGAGTCTAACGTAGGATTTTTGCCTGAATGTCCAGAGCCGGGCGCAATATTGCACACCTATAAGCTAATGCGCAATGGGCCTATAGGTACGTCTGGCCTATCTTTTGTCCCTGTTTCCCCACCTGCTATTAGCAGCGTCCCTGGCTATTTCGGACTTCCTTGCTTTTGACAGAGCCTCACTTCTTGCCTTACCACCTTTCAAGCCACCTTTCCGCCCTATGCTCGCTAGATAGCTGGAAATGGCAAGATTTATTAGTTTGGATTCTGCTGCTTCTGAATTTTCCGTGGAGGATTCTAGCGCATGAGGAGATAATTTGCGGAGATCTGCAGGAAGGTTTTTGCTTGAGCGCCTCATGCATAGAGTATATAGGTAGCCAATCAGGAAATGGAAGGGGAAAATGTTAATTTTTATTGGAACGTTTCCGCTGAACTTTCTTAGGCTTAGATGCCTTCGGAATAAGCGGCTCTCCAATGGCCGCTTCTACCACTGAACGTGCCAGCAGATTTGGATCGGTTGGATAGCGGACTGGTTTCTTCTTTTTGGCTTTCAGCTTTTTGGCTGACATGGGGGCATCATGCCAGATTCATTTCCCCTTGTCAGCCCCATGAATGAATCGAATCATACCAGTGCCGACCTGAGGATCAGGTAGGATTCAATGATGGGATGCTGTATACTACCTGGCTTATCGGGAGAGTCACGCTCATTCACAACGGCTTTTCTCATTTTATAGTACAGCTATTACAGCTATTATGGTGACACAAGTACTCAATCTGATATTCGGCAGCAAAAACGACCGTGAAATCAAGGCCCTGCGTCCGGTCGTGGACCAAATCAATGGGCTGGAAGCGGGTCTTACGCCGCTTTCCGATCAAGCACTGACCGACAAAACACAGGACTTCAAGAAGCGACTTGAAGCAGGTCAGACGCTGGACGATATCTTGCCTGAAGCCTTCGCCGTCTGTCGGGAAATGTCGCGGCGCACACTCAACATGCGGCATTTCGATGTGCAGCTGATCGGGGGCATGATTCTCCACAGAGGCCGCATTGCCGAAATGAAAACCGGGGAGGGGAAAACCCTGGTCGCGACACTCCCCGTCTATTTGAACGCCTTGGAAGGCAAAGGCGTCCATCTCGTCACTGTGAATGATTATCTCGCCAAGCGAGACGCCCAATGGATGGCACAGCTCTATTACGCACTCGGTCTGTCCACGGGGGTCATTCAACACGACGCGTCATTCATCTACGACCCAACCTACGAGGCCCCCGATAAACGGCTGCAACATCTGCGCCCCTGCACGAGGCCCGAAGCCTATCGCGCCGACATTACCTACGGTACGAACAACGAGTACGGGTTCGATTATCTCCGCGACAACTTGGTCGTCACGGATCTGAGTCAGTGTGTCCAGCGTGAGTTGAACTTCGCCATCGTCGACGAAGTCGACAGCATTTTGATCGACGAAGCCCGGACACCACTGATCATTTCTGGTCCGACGGACCAGACCACAGACCTTTACTATCGAATCAACGCAATCATTCCCCAGCTCAAAGCCGAACAAGACTACACCATCGAAGAAAAGACCAAAACGGCATCGCTGACCGAAGACGGCAACGCACGTGTGGAAAAATTGCTTGGCGTGGACAATTTGTACGATCCGGCCCACATGGATATGGTCCATCACGTGGTGAAGGCGCTGCAGGCCTACACGCTCTATAAACGCGATGTCGACTACGTCGTCAAAGACGGTGAAGTCATCATCGTCGATGAGTTTACCGGGCGCTTGATGCCGGGTCGCCGTTGGAGCGACGGCTTACATCAGGCCGTCGAAGCCAAAGAAGGCGTAAAAATCGCGAACGAGAACCAGACGCTCGCCTCCGTGACCTTTCAGAATTACTTTCGCATGTATAACAAGCTCAGCGGCATGACCGGCACCGCCGACACAGAAGCCGCCGAGTTCGCGAAGATCTACAACCTCGATGTCAACGTCGTGCCGACCAATCGTCAAATGATTCGGCAGGATTATGCCGATGTGGTGTACCGAACCGAGAAAGAGAAATTTTTGGCGATCGTCGAAGAGATCAAAGAGTGCCATGAGCGCGGGCAGCCGGTGCTCGTGGGCACCATCTCGATTGAAAAATCTGAAAAACTCGCCGGGCTCTTGAATCGAAACGGTGTCAAACACAACGTCCTCAATGCCAAGCAGCATGAGCGCGAAGCGGAAATCGTGGCGCAAGCCGGACGTAAGGGTGCGGTGACGATTGCCACGAACATGGCCGGCCGCGGCACCGACATCTTATTAGGCGGCAATCCTGAGTTTATGTACAAGCAGGTGCTCTATCGCGATGAGAGCATCCCGGAGTCCCGCAAGCTGGAAATCTTCGAGGAAATTCGCTCGGATTGCGAGAAGAATAAGCAGGAAGTGCTCACGGCCGGTGGGCTTCACATCTTGGGCACGGAGCGCCACGAGAGTCGCCGAATCGACAATCAGCTTCGCGGACGAGCCGGACGCCAAGGTGATCCCGGCACGTCGCGGTTTTACCTCTCGCTCGAAGACGACCTGATGCGGATCTTTGCCTCCGAACGGGTATCCCAGTTGATGCTTAAGCTCGGGATGGAAGAAGGCGTTCCCATCGAGCACGGAATGGTCACCCGCGCGATCGCGAACGCGCAAAAGAAGGTGGAAGCCCATAATTTTGAGATTCGCAAACAGCTCCTCGAATACGATGATGTCATGAACAAGCAGCGCGAAGTGATCTATCGTCACCGACGGGCCGTGCTGAACGGAGACAATCTCACCAACGACCTCCATGACATGATCAACAGTTCGGTGGAATCGACGCTGAATGTCTATTGCCCGCCCGATCAGTATCCGGAAGAATGGGATGTCAAAGGACTGACCGAGGTCATGCAGAGTCAGTTCGGATTGGATGTCACTCAGGGCAAAGACGACGGTGGAGATTCCCTGCGCGATGTTGGGCGAGATGCGCTGCTCGAAGACCTCCGAACCCACGCCCGAGAAGCCTATACGAAAAAGGAACAAGAACTGGGGCCCGAGTTGATGCGCTTTCTGGAGAAAACATTCATGTTACAGGTGATCGACCACCACTGGAAAGATCACCTGCTGGGCATGGACCACCTACGAGACGGCATCGGTCTTCGTGGGTACGGCCAGAAAGATCCGTTGATCGAGTACAAACGGGAAGGCTTCGACCTCTTCGCCGGGATGATGGAACGCATCAAGTCCGATACCCTCGATCGACTCTTCCATGTCCAGGCCGTCCGCCATGAAGGGGAACAGCCCACGGCTCCGCCCCCGTCCCTCCTGTCACGTCCGCAGCCCAGGATGACGTTGAACCGTGGCGACGAACCAGCGACCGCCCCCGCGCCCGCCCAACGGGCCGACAACAAAGTAGGCCGCAACGATCCCTGTCCCTGCGGATCAGGTAAGAAGTATAAGAAGTGCCACGGGTCATAGTGACGCTCGCTTGAAAAAGGACATGGACCTTGGCCGTGGTCTCAATACTGAAGGCCTTCAACCTCCACTCACCTCAACAAGTCCAATTTAGCCGTTGAGCCAGCTCTTACGTTGGACGCTTTAGACTCCATTCCTCCTTATTCCGCCTTGACTTAACGCAGTTCCGAGGGCTACTCTATGCCCCTTTCGACGCCTTAGAAGATGGGCAGACGCTGCCCATAATCTAGGGGTGTCACTTTTTCTATTGATGACAGTACATTGGAGCTTTCTGTGAGCACCGGGCATCCAGAACTCGTCGCCTCCATTGCTGCTGAAATTGCTGCCTCAGGACCGATTCCGTTCGTTCGCTTCATGGAGTTAGCCCTCTATCATCCGCAGTTCGGCTACTACATGCGCGCACCGGAACACATGGTTGAACGGATCGGTTGGCGGGGTGATTTCTATACGAGTTCGGACGTCCATCCACTTCTTGGGCAAGCCCTTGTAAAACAAGCAGAACAGATAGACCGGTTACTAGGGCAACCGGACCCATTTATCGTGGTCGAAATGGGACCCGGTAAAGGGTTGCTGGCAAGACACTTTTTGTCTGCATGCCAACAGAACTTCGGGTCGTTGTTCGAACGCCTTCAATATGCTTTGATTGAGCGAAGCCCAGCCATGCAGGCTTTACAACGCAAGACCTTGGCTCCTTGGCTCGATCGCCCGAGCTGCATCACCTGGCTAAATGATGTAGCGAATTTGGCCCAGGATGGGGTGAACGGGCTTATCCTGAGCAATGAACTCATCGATTCATTTCCCGTCCACCGTATTCAAGTCACGGCCAACGGGACTGAAGAGTTGTGGGTGGACTATCAAAGCGAGCGATTCGTTGAATGTTTGCGGCCCCTGTCGTCCGAAGCCTTGTCCAATTACGTGCGCCGAATAGGCGCCGATTGGCCTGAAGGCTATCGAACCGAAATCAATGTTCACGCGTTGAGTTGGATGCAGCAGGTGGCTCGACTCATCGATCGCGGGATCGTACTCACGATCGATTATGGTCATACTGCCCAGGATCTCTATCGACCTGACCGGAAAGCCGGCACATTCCTCTGCTATTCGAAACAGTCGATCAACGAGGATCCTTTCGTACGTGTGGGCGACCAGGATATGACCGCCCATGTGGATTTTACGAGTCTGGCTTTTACCGGGGAAGAATATGGTCTCCGCACGACCGGCTTCACCAATCAACTGAGTTTTCTGATGGGGCTCGGCGTCGAACGCATGATAGAGGAGCTGGAACCAGACAGCCCTGCGTTCAAAGCCGCCATTCACTTGCTCAGGCCAAACGGTATGGGGACCACCTTCAAGGTCCTTGTTCAGCACAAGGGAATGGTGAGTCCCGAACTGGATGGCTTGAAGTTCAAGCCATTTTTTGATTCTGCACTCACGGCACAGTCGGCGGCCTGAGGAATTGAGTATGCGTCTATCTCTACAGAATCGCCGGTTGGTAACGAGGTTCTAAGGTCTCATGGAAACTGTCACTGCTCCAGAGAGCTATGTACCGATCCTCATCTTCATCGGTGTCGCCATTGCGCTAGGAACCGTCACGCTTCTCCTTGGCAGCTTTGTCCGTCCGAACCAGCCCTATCGAGCCAAGTTAGCGCCGTATGAAAGCGGAAGTCCGCTGTTTCAGGACGCCCGGGTGCAGTTCCCGATCCGGTATTACATCATCGCCATGCTCTTCGTGATTTTCGATATCGAGATCGTCTTTATGTTCCCTTGGGCTGTTGCATTCAACGACCTTGGGCTGGTTGGATTAGTTGAGATGACCGTCTTCATCGCCATCTTGGTGGTGGGGTTTTGGTACGCCTGGAAAAAAGGAGCGCTCGAATGGGATTAACAGATGTAAAACGTGAAAGGTTAGAGGTGAAAGATTCGGGCAGTCATCGTTCGCTTCACCTTTCACTTTTCACTTTTCACCGGGTTGTTTATGAGCCTGCTTGAACGACAGTTCGACGCGAATATCGTGACGACGAACTTGGATGCCGTCGTCAACTGGGCCAGGAAGTCCGCGCTCTGGCCCATGACCTTCGGGCTGGCCTGCTGCGCCATTGAAATGATCGCCAGCGTGTCCTCCCGTTATGACCTCGACCGTTTCGGCGCCGGAGTATTTCGGGCGTCGCCCCGGCAGTCGGATCTTATGATTGTCGCAGGTACGGTTTCACGAAAGATGGCCCCGGTTATCCGACGAATCTACGACCAGATGCCCGAACCGCGCTATGTCATCTGCATGGGTTCGTGTGCGACATCGGGCAATCATTACAACAGTTATGCCGTCGTGCAGGGCGTTGATCAAATCGTGCCGGTCGACGTCTATGTTCCCGGTTGCCCGCCCAGACCGGAAGCCCTGTTGGACGGGCTCTTAAAGTTACAGGAAAAGATCCAACGCGAGAGAGTATTCGTGAAGTAACGGCTTGACCCGTCACCGAACGAGCGGCGAATGACATGCGAGTAAAGGCGATCTGAGGGCTGAATGAGCGTGATGATTGACGAACACATGCAATCTCTCACTGATACCCTGCTGAACAGGTTCTCAGAAGCGGTACTCTCCGTCGACGTCGATACGGCCCGGGCTGAAATCACCATTCATGTGGCCGCGTCGAGAATCTTGGAGGTCGCTCGTTTTTTACACGATGACCCTGCAGCCTGCTTTGACCACATTACCGATATCTGCTCCGCTGATTATCCAGCCGATCAGGAACGGTTTGAAGTCATCTATCTTTTATTGTCACTTCCGTACGGTAAACGCATTCGCCTCAAGGCCAGAGTGACTGAAGAGAACCCCACCCTCGACTCGGTCACGAGTGTGTGGCGTGGGGCGACTTTCCTGGAGCGAGAAGTCTACGACATGATGGGGATCCGATTCGTCGGCCACCCGGATCTCCGTCGCATCCTCCTACCGGAGGACTATGCTGAAGGCTACCCACTGCGCAAAGATTTCCCGACCGAAGGTCGTGGATGGCGTAGTCAGTTCGACTTCATCCCTCGCCTGGATGAACCACCGGTCGAGCATATTGAAAGCGAAGTGCCAGAGGCCGAAAAGAAACTGTTTCTCGCCGAGCCATCCACATCCTCGTCGAACCGGAGAGAAGAATTATTGTTAAACATGGGCCCACAACATCCCAGTACGCACGGTGTTGTGCGGGTTGTGCTTGAGCTGGATGGAGAGCGAATCGTGAAGGCCACGCCGGATCTCGGCTATCTCCATCGTGGAGTTGAGAAATTGGCTGAAGGCTTGGCCTACATGCAGATCATCCCCCATACCGACCGCCTCGATTATGTCTGTGCCATGGCGAATAACTATGCCTATGTGCGGGCCGTTGAAAAGCTGCTCGGCATCACCGTGCCTGAACGAGCCGAGTATATCCGCACCATCGTCGCAGAGATGCAGCGTATCCTCGGCCATCTGTTCTGGCTGGGCGCCCAGGCCTTGGATATCGGGGCTATGACCGTCTTCTTTTGGACGTTTCGAGAGCGAGAAATCTTGCTCGACATGTTCGAACGATTGTGTGGGGCCAGACTCACCTTGAACTATTACCGGATCGGCGGCGTGGACAGCGACTTCACTCCGGAACTGGTGGATCGGCTCAAGACGTTCTTGGCCACCTTTCCCGAGAAGGTGGATGAGTACGATTCATTGCTGGCCAGCAACCGAATCTGGTTGGGACGGACAAAACACGTCGCCGTGATCTCCGGGGAAGATGCGATCAATTTCGGCATGACCGGTCCGACGTTGCGCGGATCCGGCGTCGCGTACGACGTTCGTAAACTCGAACCGTACGGGGTCTACCACAAGGTGGACTGGGAAGTGCCGGTCGGAAAAAACGGCGACACCTATGATCGCTATTGGATCCGCGTCGAGGAGCTGCGGCAAAGCGCCCGGATCATCCAGCAATGCCTGGATCAGTTGCCCCCCGGACAGATCATCGCCGATGAGCCGCAGTACATCCCGCCGCCCAAGCAGCAAGTGATGCGCGACATGGAGAGCCTGATCCACCATTTCATTATCTTCACGCAAGGCTTCAAGCCGCCGAAGGGTGAAACCTATTGCGCCACCGAGGCACCAAAGGGTGAACTGGGATTTTTCATCATCAGCGACGGGAGCCCCCGTCCCTATCGATTGAAGATTCGGTCTCCCTCTTTCATCCACATGGGCGCGTTCGACCACATGGCCCGGGGTTACTTGATTTCCGACATCATCACGATTTTCGGTACGTATGACGTCGTCATGGGAGAATGCGACCGGTGATCTCTGAACGGCTGACAGGACAGAACGCTGATAGGCTGACATCTGGAACTTGTCAGCTTCATCCTTGCACGCTTGTCAGCACCAGGACGAAGAACGCATGAAGTTATCCGAAAAATATAAAGACGAAATCACCGACATCCTATCGCGCTATCCGGTCAAGCGGTCCGCTCTGATTCCGCTTCTCTATGTGGCACAGCGCGATCAAGGCTACGTGACCGAGTCAGCGATGCAGGAGATCGCACATCTTCTCAAGCTAACGCCTCCGCAGGTCTATGAGACGATCACCTTCTACACGATGTTTAACCTTAAGCCGATGGGTAAGTTCCACTTGCAGGTTTGCAAATCTCTCATGTGCGCGCTCGTGGGGTCAGACACGCTGTTCGGATGGATCAACGCAAAGCTGGGGATTGCGCCGGGCGAGACCACGGCAGATGGATTATTTAGCCTCAGCGCGGTGGAGTGTTTGGCTGCCTGCGGGACCGGTCCGATGATGCAGATCAACGATGATTACTATGAGCAACTGACTGAGGACAAACTGGATCGCATTGTAGCTGATCTACGCTCAACGGGGACCAGTCCTCTCAAGAGCGGGCCCTTCATGTGGCCGGAACCGGTAGCCGTGAAAAGTGAGAAGTGAAACGTGAGACGAACCAGGCTGCGGCTCTCTTCCAACCTTTCACTTTTCACCTTTTACGTTTCACGCTGAAATTATGCCCAAACACGAACTCATTCTTCTGAAAAACATGATGCAGCCCGGCTATACCGGGTCCTTATCGGACTATGAAAAGACGGGAGGCTATCAAGCCTTGCGCAAGACGCTCGGCAAGATTGCTCCGGCAGATGTCACGGCCATGGTTCGAAAATCGGGCTTGCGCGGACGCGGCGGCGCAGGCTTCCCGACCGGCGTCAAGTGGGGGTTCCTACCGAAAGATTATCAAGGTCCCCGTTACCTGTGTTGCAACGCGGACGAGAGCGAACCCGGCACGTTCAAAGACCGGCAGTTGATGGAACGCGACCCTCACCAAGTGCTGGAAGGAATCGTGTTGTCCTGCTATGCGATCGGTGCGGAAACCGCCTTTATCTACATCCGCGGGGAAATGGTCTTGGGTTCCAAGATTTTGGAGCATGCCATCGCCGAAGCAAGAGCCGCCGGGTACATCGGAAAGAATATTCTTGGCACGGGTATTCATGCGGACGTCTGGGTCCATCGAGGGGCAGGCGCGTACATTTGTGGCGAGGAAACAGCGCTGTTGGAATCACTCGAAGGCAAACGTGGTCTTCCTCGTATCAAGCCGCCGTTTCCGGCGACACACGGCCTCTACAATAAACCGACCGTGGTCAACAATGTCGAAACGCTGGCCAACCTGCCACACATCATGAGCCGAGGCCCTGAATGGTTTGCCGCGATCGGTTCGCCCCCCAAAAGCACGGGCACCAGAGTCTTCTGTGTCAGTGGACATGTGAAACGCCCGGGTAATTATGAAGTTCCGATGGGCGTCACGGTCCGCGAGTTGGTGTACGAACATGCCGGAGGCATGCGGTCAGATAAACCGATCAAAGCGTTTATCCCCGGAGGAGCTTCAGCGCCGTTTCTGACGCCGGCTCATCTCGACGTGAAACTGGATTTTGAACATGTTGCGTTGGCCGGATCGATGTTGGGATCCGGCGGCGTGACGGTGATGGAAGAAGGAACGAACATGGTCTGGGCGGCACTCAGGTTGATGGAATTTTTCTACCATGAGTCCTGTGGGAAATGCAGCCCCTGCCGAGAGGGCAGTTCGTGGCTTGTCCAGACTTTGCGCAGAATTTTGGCGAAGCGAGGTCGGATGGAGGACCTTGAAACCTTGCTGGATCTATGCAAAAACATCGCAGGCCGCACGGTCTGCGCCTTCGGCGATGCAGAGGTTGCCCCCATCCAAAGCACCCTGAAGTATTGGCGGCAGGAGTATGTCGACCTGATCAATGAAGCAGAGGCCGCCAATCTGATCAAACTGGAACCGGTGGGAAAAGGATGAAGAACGCCGACAAGAAACAAGCGCGCAGGCGGACAAGCCTAGGAGTCCGGATGTCAGCTTGTCGCCCCGCTCACTTGTCAGCAGAATGTGCCCTATGACAACCCCCACTGCACAGATAGTTCGTCTCACGATTGATGGGATGACGGTCAAGGTCCCGAAAGGGACGTTGGTCATCGAAGCGGCGCGGCGCGTCGGCGTCATGATTCCGCATTTCTGCTATCATCCGAAGCTCAAACCGGATGCCAATTGCCGCATGTGCCTGGTCGAAATCGAAAAGATGCCCAAACTTCAGACCGCCTGTAGCACACCGGCCGACGAAGGAATGAGCGTACGCACCGCGACGACCGTGGTCAATGATGCCCATCGCTCGGTGCTCGAGTTTATCCTCGCCAATCATCCGCTCGATTGTCCGGTCTGCGATCAAGGGGGGAAATGCGACCTTCAAGATTTCTCCCATCAATACACGGCCACCAGCCGATTCGTTGAAACCAAACGCATCTTCCAAAAGGAATATTTCAGCCCGCTCATTGAAACGCAGATGAATCGCTGCGTCCAATGCCTCCGCTGTGTCCGTTACTGCGACGAGGTCATGGATGTGAAAGCGCTGGCGCCGGTCGGTCGCGGGACGATGACCGAGATCAAGCACTTCGGTCCGCATCCGCTGAACTGTGAGTTCTGCGGTGGTTGCGTGCAAATCTGCCCGGTCGGAGCGATTACCAGCCGGCTCTCGATGTATGAGTATCGCCCCTGGATGTTGAAACGAGCCGACACCATCTGCGGATACTGCGGAGACGGATGCCAGATGACCGTCCAGACGAAGGACCAGGAGCTTATCGAAGTGAACTCCGCGCATGGAGCCGGTCGAAATAATGGAGACCTCTGCGCTCGTGGGTTTTTTGGATTCCATGCGGCCAGCCACCCCGACCGCTTAACCCACCCGATGATCCGAAAAAACGGCGCACTCGTGCAAACGACTTGGGAAGAAGCCCTCGAATACGTCGCCGACCGTGTCAGCGAGCTGAAACAAATGCATGGAGGCGAGAGTTTCGGAGGATTGATCTCAGGCCGTTGTACGAACGAAGAGTTGTACGTCTTTCAGAAATTTATGCGCGGGGCCATCGGCACCAACAATATCGACAGCAGCGCCCGGTACGGCCACGTCAACG
Organism: uncultured Nitrospira sp.; assembly: GCA_964485915.1. Taxonomy (GTDB): domain Bacteria; phylum Nitrospirota; class Nitrospiria; order Nitrospirales; family Nitrospiraceae; genus Nitrospira_D. The sequence continues at coordinate 52,488 of CAZAKX010000002.1, forward strand.
GTCTGCACGCGATGCGCCTCGTCCAAGGGACGCATCGGTGGACCGTCACCTTCGACGACGTTCTGGATGCCGATGTGCTGGTACTCGTCGGCACGAACATCACGGAGACCAACCCCATCACGGGACTTAAGGTCAAAGAAGCGGTGAAAAAGCGCCGGGCTACGTTGATCACGATTGAATCGCTGGAGCCCGTCATCGACACGATGAGTAACATCGCCAATCTTTCACATCACCATTTTTGCATCCCACCCAGCGAGATGCAGAATGGCATCCTTGGTCTCTTGAAAGCCGTCCTTGAAGAAAATCTGATGCCACAGGACATCTCACAACGATACCCTGCCTATGTTACGGCCGTCACGACCGCCCTGCGAGCCTTTTCGTGGCAAGATCTTCAGAGGGCCACCGGCATCGAACCTGATTCGTTCATCCAAGCCGCCAAGGTGCTGGCCGCCGGACGCCGAGTGATTGTTCTGACAGGTCAGGTGCTCCTACGCAGCGAGCGAGGGTACCCTGGCTCCTTGACTCTTCTCGATCTGCTGATTCTGACAGGCAAATTGGACCAGCCTGGGTGCGGATTTGCACCACTGGCTGAGGAAAACAACGACCAGGGTGCCGTCGAAATGGGCGCCATTGCCGAATTCCTGCCCGGAGCCTGCTTCACCGACGATGCTGCGGACCGCGAGAGATTCATGCGCCTATGGAAGAGAGACCTGCCGCTCGCCGTCGGAGCCTCCCTCGTGGACATGTTGCATCGTGCCCAAACAGGGTCCCTCAAAGCGATGTTCATTGTAGGGGAGAATCCCGTGGCCAGTCTTCCTGCACCGATACGCGCAGAGGATTCGTTACGAAAGTTGGATCTTTTGGTCTGCCAGGAACTGTTTTTGACTGAAACGGCCGCCCTAGCCCACGTTGTGTTGCCTGCAGCTTCTTCGATGGAAAAAGCCGGGACCTTTACCAATACTGAAGGACATGTGCAAGCCGTTCGTCCTTCGATTGAGCCGATCGGAGAAAGCCGCCCCGATTGGGAGGTCTTTGCCGCACTGTCCATCCCGTTGGGCATGCCGATGGAGTACGCAGAGAGCAAAGACATCCTGAAGGAAATCCGAGGCGCCATTTCCGGCTATACGTCGCTTGGACCGACACCGTTGCCTCCTAAAGTCGATCCTACGGCCATCGACCGTTACCTCAGCGAGGGGTACCAGCCGGATCTCACGACGCGCTACCGACTCATCGCACCGAAATCCAGGCCCGATGGCACCCTACTGATACGATTTGGACAGAGTCTGTTCCACTCTGGAAAGCTCTCCACTCGTTCGAAAGGGCTGCTGCAGCTGGAAAGCAATGGCCGGCTCCGGATCAATCCAGCTGACGCCGCCCGCTTTGCATTGATGGATGGAGATCGTGTTCGTCTCTGCAGCACCTCCGGAGAGATGACGACGGAGATAAAAATCATGGAACGGGTGCCTCAAGGTACGGCGTGGTTTCCGGATCACTTCGGCCAAGCCGCCGTCGGCCTGTTCGAGTGCGCGATAGATCCAATCACACACGTACCATCGTTCCTGACAGCGACGGTGTCCATGATGAAGGTTGCGTGACACATCTATTCGTTGCTAATGATTCTGCTAATCGAGGAGTCTTATTGTGAGTGAATTCGGGGTGCGTCTCGCCATATCTCTTACCCAAATCGCTGCCGTCATGGGCATCGTGGTTGTCACGGTGCTTCTCCTCACGTTGGCCGAGCGAAAAGTGTTGGGATGGATGCAGGACCGCATGGGTCCAATGGAAGTGGGACCATACGGCATCCTTCAGCCGTTCGCGGACGCTATCAAGCTGTTTTTTAAGGAGGACATCGTCCCTGCCGGCGCCAACAAGTTTCTCTTTACGATGGCGCCCATCCTTTGCTTGATTCCTGCATTCATTGGATTCGCCGTGATTCCCTGGGGTCCGAATTGGACCCTTGAGATCGACGGCATCACCGTCAAACCCTTCGTGATCAGTGACATCAACATCGGTATTCTCTATATCCTAGCCTTTGCTTCGATCGGTGCCTATGGCATCATCCTCGGAGGGTGGGCATCCAACAGTAAATACTCCTTACTTGGAGGGTTGCGCTCGGCTGCACAGATCATCAGTTATGAGCTCAACGTCGGGTTGTCCATCATCGGCGTGATCATCTTAACCGGCTCCCTCAGCCTGGTGACGATCACCGATGCCCAAGCCGGATGGTTTTGGAACTGGTTTGTTTTCGCCCTTCCGGCCCCTCAGATTTTCGTCTTTGTCGTTTACGTGATCTCATCGGTAGCCGAGACGAACCGCGTTCCATTCGATTTGCCCGAAGCGGAAAGCGAATTGGTCGCCGGATTCTTTACCGAGTACAGTGGTCTCCGATTCGCGTTCTTCTTCCTCGCCGAATACGCCAACATGGTCCTGGTGTCCTGTGTTGCGGCCGCGCTGTTTCTCGGCGGGTGGAACGCGCCCTATCCAGGAACCATCCTGGAACTTTTAGGCATGCCGTCCTTGGCGTGGGTCGAGAACACCATGTGGTTTGCGGTGAAGACGTACTCGCTTTTGTTTCTCTTTTTCTGGCTTCGCGCCACATTGCCGAGGCTGCGATATGATCAGCTGATGAAGTTCGGCTGGAAAGTCCTGCTGCCGATCGCATTAGCGAACATTGTCGTGACGTCGATTGCCGTATTTATTGCGCAACACATGAAATAACTCCCGAGACTGATATGCCCTCAACCACACCCGCTAAACGTCTGAGCTTATCCGAATGGGTCAAGACCATTACCTTTTATGAAATCCTCGTCGGCATGAAGGCGACCCTGTGGCACTTACTCAACTACAAACCGGTCACCTTGCAATATCCCCATGAGAAACGCACACTGCCGGACAACTATCGCGGCATGCTCGCGCTGCTCCGATACGACGATGGAACCGAGAAGTGCGTGGGATGCGACCTGTGTGAAGCCGCCTGTCCTTCACGGGTTATTCGTGTCGTGAGTGCCGAGGTGCCCGACGAACCGACGAAGCGCTATTCGAAAGAATACTATATGGACATGACCCGATGTTTGTTCTGCGGGATGTGCGTCGATGCCTGTCCCGTGGACGCCTTGGGCATGACGAGGGAATTTGAATGGGCGGTATATGATAAGCGTCAACTCCACTTGAACAAGCAGCAACTCCTCGCGATCGGCGACCGATCGTTCCCGATCCGTGAGAAACGCTTGGAACTGCAACATCCGAACGTCGCGTTCTTCAACGTGCCGTTCAAGCACGTTCCGCCCAAACCGAACTGACCCGGATAGAACGCATTGGGACGCCGATGACGGCCATACCATGGCATAAGTTTGGTCCGATCGACCGCTAATCTAGGAACTGTATCGTGGCTCACGTGTTTTTTGGATACTTCGCCGGGATAATTGCCATCACCTCCATTCTCGTGGTGGCCCTACGAAATCCTGTTTATAGCGCGCTGTCCCTCCTGGTCATGTTTTTCCATGTCGCGGGGCTGTATGTCACCCTCCATGCCGAATTTCTGGCGGCCGTCCAGGTTATCGTCTATGCCGGAGCCATCCTTGTGTTGTATCTGTTTGTCGTCATGCTGCTCAACGTCAAGCGTGACGATCGGTACCATAGCCAATGGCGAATCGCTGCCTTTGTCTGCATTCCATTGTCGATCGAATTTCTCGTCCTGCTTTCCGGCAACATGAGTACAGCCAATCGTCGACCGGCCTCACTTCCTGTCGAGCCTTACGCCGCCGATAATACATTGGCCATCGGCCGGACGCTCTTCTCGACCTATTTGTTCCCTTTTGAAGTGGCCTCCCTGATTCTCTTGGTCGCCATGATCGGCGCGATTGTCCTCGCAAAGCGCGACATCGGCGAAAATGAGGCACAGGACATGACCAAAGCTCCAGGTGCTCAATGACAGTCCCTGTTTCCTACTACCTGATCCTAAGCGCGATCGTGTTCTTGACGGGTATCGTCGGCGTATTGATCCGGCGCAACATCATCGCCATTCTGTTGTCCGTGGAACTGATGTTGAACGCCACCAACATAAATTTCGTCGCGTTCTCCGACCACTTGCAGGATCTTGGGGGGCAAGTGTTCGTCTTTTTTGCCTTGACGGTGGCAGCAGCGGAGGTTGCGGTGGGTTTGGCCATCATCATTGCCTTGCACCGATCCAAGTCTACGATCAATGTTGAAGAGTTCAACCTACTCAAGTGGTAAAAAACATCCGTGACGACTTATCAGCCATCATACGCCGAACTCCTCAGTTTTCTCCGTGAGGCTTCCGTGAGACTGACGACCATCGATTGATACCTTCACCATGCTGTACGCACTCATCCCATTCCTCCCACTAGCCGCCTTTCTTGTCTTAGGATTAGGAGGCTCCCGGATCAAGGACCGGGCTCACCTGATCGCAGTCCCGGCCGTCTTGCTCTCGCTCGTGTTGGCGCTGTCGGCTTTTGTTGAGGTTGCCTCCGGTTCCGTTATTTCCGTACCACTCTATACATGGCTCGTTTCGGGTGAGCTCGACATTCACATCGGCCTCCATATCGATCGTCTCACCGCCGCCATGCTGTTGCTAGTGACCGGCGTCAGCTCGCTCGTGCACATTTATACGATCGGTTACATGCACGGCGATGCTGGCTATGCCCGCTTCTTCAGCTATATTGCCCTCTTCACCTTCTCCATGCTGATGCTTGTGCTCGCCGATAATTTGCTCCAGCTCTTCATATTCTGGGAAGCCGTTGGTCTATGCTCCTATCTCTTGATCGGACACTGGTACGAGCGCGCGTCGGCCTGTGCCGCGGCAACCAAGGCCTTTCTCGTGAATCGTGTGGGCGATTTCGGCTTCATGCTGGGTCTGCTGTTGGTCTGGTACCATTTTGGATCGCTGAACTACCTCGACATCTTTCCTGCCATCCATGAAGCAACCGACTTGACGATGAATCTTCTCGGGCCGTTCGGAGGAGTGTGGGACGTTTCTGTATTCACGCTCATCGCCCTCTTACTGTTCACCGGCGCGGTCGGTAAATCAGCCCAAGTCCCGCTTCACGTCTGGTTGCCTGATGCAATGGAAGGCCCCACACCGATTTCGGCTCTCATTCACGCTGCCACAATGGTGACAGCCGGTGTGTTCATGGTCGCACGGCTCGCTCCCATCTATAACCTATCCCCCACCGCCATGAGCGTCGTCGCCGTGACCGGCGCTGCTACCATGCTTCTTGGCGCGACGATTGCGCTGACTCAAACAGACATCAAACGTGTGGTGGCCTATTCGACCGTGAGCCAGCTCGGCTACATGATCATGGCCTGTGGGCTCGGCGCGTATGCGTCCGGCATGTACCATCTATTGACCCATGGCGCCTTCAAAGCCCTGTTGTTCCTTGGCTGTGGCTCGGTGATCATCGCCCTTCACCATGAGCAGGACATGCGGCATATGGGTGGCCTCAAGGAGAAACTCCCGATTACCTATTGGACATTTGTGGTCGGTTCACTCGCCCTTGCCGGCTTTCCACTCACGGCTGGATTTTTCAGCAAGGATGATATTCTGGTATCCGCTTGGTCAGCGGGAGATCTTGGTCGGGTTTTGACCATCTTGGGTTTATTGACGGCGCTACTGACTGCCTTCTATAGCTTTAGGCTGGTGTTCGTGACCTTTTGGGGACCGTCGCATGCCGATCCGCATCATGCGGCGCATATCCAGGAACCTTCACGTACGATGACGACACCGCTCCTTATTTTGGCGGTCTTCAGCGTGCTGACCGGATACCTCGGCATCCCATCATTTTTGGAGCCCGTCT
>CAZAKX010000002.1:58400-64888 GCA_964485915.1 uncultured Nitrospira sp.
GTCTTCAGCGTGCTGACCGGATACCTCGGCATCCCATCATTTTTGGAGCCCGTCTTTTCTACCGGACAGAAACCCGCTGCCCAGCATGGCACCGACGGGTTCATGATCATGCTTGCCGCCACTGCGATGGGGTTACTTGGTATCGCATCGGCCTACTATGTCTACGTCCTGAACCCTCATCTTCCCGATCGTCTCGCTCGAGGGTTGAAGAGCCTTTATCACGCATCATTGAACAAGTGGTATGTCGATGAACTGTATGACCATCTTTTCGTACGACCAACGTTGAAGGCCGCATCCGAACTTTGGAAACGAGTCGACGTCGAGGTGATCGACGGAGCCGTGAATGGGATCGCTCGGGCTATCGCGTGGGGAGGATGGTTGTTGCGGCTCATCCAGAGCGGCCAAACCCAACACTACGCTCTGGCAATGGCAGCCGGGATCGTCGTGATTGCCACGATGTTCTTGATTCTTTAGGAGGAGCGTCAATGGTCATTTGTCATGAGTCTTGCGAGAGGACGCATGCATGAGGGAGCATGCACCTCACTCCGTTGACGATGAACCATTGACCGTTGACCACTGACCAATGACACATTCTTTTCCCTGGCTTACGGTGTTGATCTTCCTGCCCTTGATTGGAGCAGTGGCCGTCTTTGCCATCAAAGATGCATCTGTCCGACTGGTTGCCCTTGGTATTACCGTGGCCGACTTACTGATCTCGCTCCCTCTCTGGTGGATCTTCGATGCGTCCTCCGGTCAGATGCAATTCGTTGAATCAGCTCAATGGATCCCCACTCTCTCAATTAATTACAAGCTTGGTCTCGACGGGATCAGCTTGCCTCTGATTATCATGACGACGGTCCTGATGCCGCTCTGCGTCTTGATCTCCTGGCACGCCGTAGAAACGAGAATTCGGAGCTTCATGGCCATGCTGTTGATCATGGAAAGCGCCATGATCGGAGTGTTCTGCGCGTTGGATTTCGTCCTCTTCTATATATTTTGGGAAGCGATGCTGATCCCGATGTACCTCCTGATCGGGGTCTGGGGCGGAGCGAATCGCCTCTACGCCGCGATTAAATTCTTTCTCTATACCCTCGCCGGCAGCGTCTTGCTGCTGGTCGGAATCCTGGTCCTGTATTTCCAAGGTGGCCACACCTTCGACATTCTTCAGCTAAGCCAGAAGAGCTATGGAGTGGCGCTTCAGATTTGGCTCTTTTTCGCCTTTTTCGCCGCGTTCGCCGTTAAGGTTCCTATGTTTCCCTTTCATACCTGGCTGCCGGACGCGCACGTAGAGGCTCCCACCGCGGGCAGCGTGATTCTCGCCAGCGTCCTGCTCAAAATGGGGACCTATGGGTTTTTGCGCTTTAGTCTTCCCATGTTGCCGGATGCCTCACGGCTGTTCACTCCGTTGATGGTGGTACTCTCGATTGTGGCCATTATCTACGGCGCTTATATGGCCTTAGCCCAGGCGGATCTCAAGAAACTCATCGCCTACTCCAGCGTCAGCCATATGGGATTCGTCACCCTCGGCCTCTTCATGTTTAATATTCAGGGGATTGAAGGTGCCGTCATGCAGATGGTGAACCACGGCATCACCACGGGTGGACTCTTTCTCTGTGTCGGAATGATCTACGAACGAACTCACAGCCGACAGATCGCCGACAATATCGGTCTCACGAAGCCGATGCCTCGCTATGCCACACTCCTCGTCATTTTTGCGCTGTCTTCGCTTGGACTTCCCGGCACAAACAGTTTCGTAGGGGAGTTCATGGTTCTCGTAGGCACGTTCCTTTGGAGCAAGATCGCCGCAGCGCTTGCGTCATTGGGTATTATCCTGGCCGCAGCCTACCTCCTTTGGATGATTCAACGGGTCGCCTTCGGCGTCCCCGCCGCGCATGTGCTTCCCAAGCTTCGAGATCTCAACCTTCGTGAGATGGTGACTCTCTTGCCGCTGGCGGTCCTGATTTTCTTGATCGGCCTCTTTCCTAACCCTGTGCTGACTCGCATGCACATGAGCGTCGAGAAAGTAATCGCACGTGTCATTCCGCTTCCCCAGGAAGAGACTTCGGCTCTGACTCAGCAGGTTCCGTCCTCCACTCAACGGGGTCTAACAACGAATGTCGACTTAACGATCTCTCCGCGCTTGGCCGATCTCTCAACGAAGGAACATCGGCCATGACTTTCTCAGTGGGCGACCTCTTCCTGATTCTACCGGAATTGCTCGTGACCACAGCGGCCTGTGTCGTACTTGTGCTTGACCCAGTACTGCGTGGGTCTCGCAAGGACGGCCTGGTGTGGTTGAGTCTTGGAACCCTCGCCCTATGTATGGGGTTGACGGCGTTCCAGGTGAGCGGTTCGACCACAATCTTCAGTGGTCTTGTTGTCATCGATGCCTATGGAGCCTTTTGGAAATTACTCCTCTACTTCGTCACCGGCCTCACCATCCTTCTTTCGTATTCGTACCTCAAGGAAGAACGGCTGTATTTCGGGGAATATTATGGTTTTATTCTGCTCGCACTCGTCGGGATGATGGTCATGGTATCGGCGACCGATCTGTTGACGATCTATCTCGGCACCGAGCTCATGTCCCTCTCGTTGTACGTGTTGGCGGGACTCAAGCGCGCAGAGCCGCGCTCTCTGGAGGCCTCTGCAAAGTATTTCGTCTTAGGCGCATTCTCATCCGGCATTCTCCTCTATGGCATCTCGCTGCTGTATGGAGCGACCGGGAGCACCAGGCTGCCGGAGATCGCCACGGCCATCGCAAGCCAAGGATTGAGTGATCCGTTACTGTTATTCTCCACGATCTTGCTCGCGGTCGGATTCGGCTTTAAGCTCGCTGTTGTTCCGTTCCACATGTGGACCCCCGATGTCTATCAGGGGGCCCCGACCTCCGTGACGGCTTTTATGGCGGTGGCCTCAAAGGCCGCCAGCTTCGGCGCGTTTCTCAGGGTATTTATGGAGGGCCTGGGAGGGCTCAAAGCAAATTGGTCGGCGATCTTTCTCTTGCTCTGCCTCGCCACGCTCTTGATCGGCAACATCGTTGCGCTGGTCCAAACGAACGTCAAGCGCATGTTGGCCTACTCAAGCATCGCCCATGCGGGCTATGCCTTGATCGGGGTCGTGGCCGCCGGTCGAATGGACGGCTCTTCCGGAATCGCCAGCGTCTTACTCTATCTGGCGCTGTACACCTTCATGACCTTCGGAGCGTTTGCGATCGTGGCAATGCTTCGCAAAGGCGACGTCGAAGGAGAAGAGATCGAGGACTTTACCGGTCTGTCGAAACGCCACCCTCTGGCTGCACTCTTGATGCTGATCTTTATGGTTTCACTGGCGGGAATTCCTCCGACTGCCGGCTTTGTCGGAAAACTGTATATCTTCAAGTCAGCGGTGGAAGCCGGCATGACGTGGTTGACCGCACTTGGCCTGATCTTTGCCGCCATTTCAGCCTACTTCTACCTACGACTCGTCATGGTCATGTACATGCGGGAGCCGATCGATCATTCGGATAACGCTCCTCATGTGGTCATGTCTCCGACTCTCTCCATCGTGCTCGCCTGTACGGTCGCTGGGGTCGTCATCTTCGGAGTCTACCCCAACCCACTCGTGAGCTTCGCCATGCAGGCCGTGTTGATACTAAAATAACCGTTGTATCCTTGTAACGATCTCTGTGCCGAGCATCATGAGTGTCCCCCGCTTTCTACTTGACGCGTTGAGAGCTTTCCTTCGGCAGGGTTGTCCCAGCTTGGCAGCAGCCCTAGCCTTTTTCTCGCTGCTTTCACTCTTTCCGCTTGTCTTTCTTCTACTCTACGGCATCAGTTTTCTTGTCAGCCAAGATATTATCGGTGAACAGTTCATGCTGAGCTTCCTCAAAGGCTTCCTCCCTTCACTGGGTGAACGGCTGGCCGAAGAGCTCCATCGGATCAGTGTCTTGGAGAGCGTGCGCTGGCTCGTATTTCTATCATTCTTCTGGTTCGGTGGGCTCGTCTTTTATGAGTTGGACTATACCCTCAACGTGGTCTTTGAAAGTACACGACAGCGCCACCCGCTGATTTCAACGGCGATCTCCATTGCGCTGGTCGGATCCACCGGACTTCTACTGCTGATGGCGTATGTCGGCACACAAACCATCACCTTTTTGACAGGCTACGCACCTCGGCTCTGGGGGCTCGATCTTGTTGCCCTGGCTGCCCATGATTTTCATCTGACCTACACCCTGCCCTTCGCTCTCGCATTCCTGACAGTCAGCCTGTTGTACCGTCTTGTTCCTCGCCGTCGTCCACGATGGCGAGACGCCATGGCCGGGGCTCTGATCTTCGGCTTACTCTGGGTCTCAGCGAAGTTGATATTCGTCAGCTACAGCGACTATGCCACGGTGTACGCTCGGCTCTATGGATCGTTGCTGGAGATCGTGCTCTTGTTGCTTTGGGTCTATTATTCCGCCAGCCTCTTACTGTTCGGCGGCATCATCGCGCACAAACTTCAACGGCGACCCCGCTCGTCGCCAACGACGTCGGTCGATGGTGCTGAACAGACTTGAGTCTGCATGTTTCCTTCTTTAGTCCGACAACTCCCGCCTTGAACCTGTGATTGAGAGTCGTGCAACTTCCGGCCTTTTTCTGGCCCGACACCTCCTTCCTCGATAGAATGGCTTCCGGCAAGGTTTGGAGTCATTCGCATGGTTGAAGAATACGGCAAGGAACTCATGATGCTGGGGGGGACGATCGCGGGATTCGTCGCCGCCCTCCTCACCGTCATGGAAAAGTTGCTGGACATTCAGCAACGCGTCTCCTCAAAGAAAGAAAAGAAACAAGCCTCCCAACCGGAACGCCCCACCACCGCACCAACGCCGAGCGTCGACTTCTTTTCCTCGAAACCGTTGCGCGGGTCATCTTACCTATTGCTCTATGAAACCGGCGTCATTGTGGCAGCGGGCGTCCTCCTCAACTACGTCGGCCTAACGCTCAGCCTGCACTTGGAGAGCATTCTCTTCTTGGATATGACCGGCACAGCCCTGGTGGCGATCCTGCTTGGCCCATGGTGGGGTGCCATCGTGGCGCTGCTTTCGAACTCGGTGGTGAATTGGTTGCTCTTTCCCGAAGCAACAGCGGATGTGATCATCTTCCCCTGGTCGCTGGTCAATATGACAGGAGCCTTGTTTTGGGGGATGTTGGCGCGCCAGCCGAGTTTTCTGAAATACGTGACGACCAGCAAGAGTTCCGGCTTGGCCCATACCTGGTTCTTACTGAGCTTCGGTGTAGCCGGTGCGGTGGTCATGAGTATCCCGGGTACCTTGGTCCAATCGGCGCTTCACGAGCGTTCGATCTTTGCCCTCAACCCGGAAGTCGCTCAAGCTCTCAGCCTGCGGATTGAGCACTGGGAAGCCGTGGTCCAGTCGTACCTGGAGGCCACCCTGGGGTTGAGCTGGAGTGAAAGTATCAGCTGGTACATCGTCAATTGGTTCCAAAACTGCGTGCGATATATCCCGGATAAGACGATGAGCGCCGCGATCGCACTGGTCATCTTGAAATATGGATACCCGCTGTTCGAGCGAGAACTGGTTCATGGCGGGCCGGAAGGAGAGCGCCCCAATGATGAACGGGTCCTCCCGCTCGTGCTCGGATTGATCTATGCGCCGTCCTACGCGACGCTCATCAGCCAAGATAATTATGCGGGGCACCTGTATTGGCCTCTGTGGTCCCTCCCCTGGTTATTCATTGTGTATGGCTATTTCCGCATCCGCTATTGGGGGCCGACGGACGACGCCCTTCGTGAAGCGCGTGTGCAACGAGCCGAGCGATATGCGCGGGCGTTAAAACTGATCGGGAAAGAACCGTCCTACGAATTCTGCCGCCGGCTGACGTTTGCGACGTTGATCGCGAGTTTGCTCTTCGCCCTCTGCTTACCCATCCTGCTGATGGATTTCTACCGTGTGACGTTCAAGTTCTTCTGCGTCGTCTATGGCTTTCTCCTCGTCGTCCACCTCATTCGTGTCGCCATCGCGCAAAATATTTCTGTAGCCCGGGCGGACGGGTGACCGAGCGACAGGGGGGGGAGGGTCACTGGTCTTCGGTCAATGGTCATTGACCGTACATGAGCAGAGGATGGTGGCCATCATCCGATGGCCAATGACTTGATTATCGGCCGGAGGACTTTCGCAACTGCAAAAAATGCACAATGGCCGACTGTGTCACGAGACCCACAACCTCTCCGTCCTGCACGACCACCAGTCGATCCCATCCGCCGCGAGCCATTCGCTCCATGGCATGAATCACCGGAACCTCCGGTGTGATCACCAGTGACTCTGAAACAGGACGCATCACGTGCTCAACCTGACGCCACGTCCACAGTGCTGGAGGTACGGCCTGTACCTCAAAGACGGTCACGAGCCCTACCAACCGACGATCGTCCAATACCGGAAACCCTCCGTAGCCATAGGCCTGAAAGTACTGATTCACAGCTTCATGAAGCGTGCATTGCGCGGGGATCGAGAC
>CAZAKX010000003.1:0-59602 GCA_964485915.1 uncultured Nitrospira sp.
TGACCTTCTGCTGATCAAGAGAAAGGGATATTTTCAACGGCAGTCCGACCGACAAGAACGACGCCGCGGGAGGAACAGACACGACCATGTCATTCATACCCATCACTCCTGAATCACCAGCTGATTTCAACCGCTGCTGATGAACCCTATCGGATATTCATGGGCTAATCTTGAGGGTGAGCGAACAGGATCGAGCACATCGGCGCCGAACCGATCCCAACGCGGTAGGATCGGCGGGTAATCATCAAGTTCAACGCCTACTTCGCCGATAACATCCTCAGCTCCTATTCTTCTGTCGGCACATCCGACCGGCGATCCTTTTGACTTGGAGTCTACGACCTATGGCGACAAAGCGCATCGCAATCCAGCAGCTCATTCCCGGCATGTTCGTCGTCGAGATGGATATTCCCTGGTACCGGACACCGTTTCTCTTCCATAAACGACTGATCAACGATCAGCAGACCATTAATCTCATGAAGCAACATGGGATTCGGATGGTGACGATCGACACCAGCAAAGGATCCGATCTCCCATCAGCGACGACTCAACCGTCTGGAAACGACGCGCCAGCCGCCCCGAACGTGGCCCTCCCGGAAGAGCCACACACTCAGCAGGCGATCGAACGCAAACCTGACTATCAGCCCGCTGTCGTTATTTATGCGCAAGCCCAAGAAGCGGTTGAGCGCATTTTCGATGATCTTGAGCGTGGAGTCCCACCGGCTCCCGAGGCGACGAAAGCTATCGTCTCAAATGTTCTGGACCAAGTCCTCAATGACCGAGCTGCCATAGCGACTCAGGTGGCTATTCAGAAAATCAAACAGTTCGATCGGTCTCTGACAACCCACGCGTTGGATGCCTGCATCTTATCTCTCATCGTCGCTATTGAAAGTGAACTTGACCAACCACTACAAGAATTGGTCGGAATGGGAGCCTTGCTCCACGACGCAGGCTACGTCCGGCTCCCACGCAATCTGGTTCGGAAACGAGACGAATGCACCGGGCAAGACAAGACACTGCTGGAACAACATTGCAAGCTCGGCGTGACACTTCTTTCGGAACATCCTGGTATGCACGAGGATGTCCTTCGAATCGTGCGTGAGCATCATGAACGGTCGGACAAGAGCGGCTTTCCAGCCGGCCTTGGCCACGATCAGATCTCACGTCTTGCCCAGATCGTCGGGATCGTTGATTTCTACGACGGCATGGTCAGTCGGCGCGGGGCCCGACCAGCGATGATTCCCCACGATGCCGTTCGGCAACTCTTCCTCGCGGGAGAACGAGGGCAATTTGAAAAGACCTTAGTGGAGGTGATGATTCGGAGCATCGGCGTCTACCCGGTTGGAAGCCTGGTCAGGCTCAACACAGGCGAACAGGCAGTTGTCGTCGGAGCCAATCCACAGCAACGGCTCAAACCACTCGTCAAAGTCACGACCGATCCACAAGGTGGCTCCTATGCGACACCGATCGAAATCGACCTGGCTGCGCCGTCCTCAGACCACACTGTACGAAGCGTGCTGCGTGTGCTCGACCCGGTTCGTGAGCGCGTCAACATCGGCATACATCTGGACACGACTTTGCCGCGAGCCGCATGATGAAACCGCCTGAACGGAAACGAGGCCGCTATCGGCGTCGAAAGGCAGCCTCGCAACCTGCTGCTTCCGTTGCGCTGGACCTCCTGGAAGGGCTTCCTTTTGCCGCGCTCATTCTCAACCCCGATCTGACGGTCCAGGCTATCAACCGAGAGGGCATTCGGCTACTCGGAATACGATCTAGCTCTGGCCAGGGCTCATCGTTCCCCGTTCTATGGGCAAAACTCACCCAGTCTAGTGAATCACGCATTGCTGCGCAGCTGAATAGCACTTTGAAAGCTAACCGTCCCATCTCAGCGACTCAACAGCTCTGCGTAAGAAGCAAGACGACGACCACCCCTATCGAGTGGATGTGTCTCCCGAGCAAGCACAATGGGACGAGAGTTCTGGTCGTCAGTATTCGAGACCTCTCTCATGAAATGGAGTTGGAGCAAGACCGTGATCGCTTGGCAGCAATCGCCGAAGAAAGCCCTTCACCCCTTATCGAACTGGATCGCGACTCCAGTCTGTTGTACGCAAATCCTGCCATGATTGCGCTACTCGCTCGATTTGGGTACAGCCTCGACGGATTCCCAAACGTGGCGCCACGCCGACTTCCGAACATTGTGGAGCACTGCCTTAACACGGGTCAGACAGTCCATGACGAAGAAGTCCTCCTACCGGAAGCCAGCTTTTCATGGGCGTTTTGTCCAGTGCCTCATCATGGAGTGGTTCGCGGTTATGCGACTGACATGACCAACGTCCACAAGACACAGCAGGCGCTCCGGTTATCCGCCGACCAACTTCAGCAGAGCAATCTACGACTGGACAAGGCGCTTGACGAAGCGAAGGAGTCTGCGCGCGTCAAGACGGCGTTCCTTGCGACGGTCAGTCATGAGCTGAGAACCCCAATGAACGGGGTGATCGGGATGACGAGCCTCCTGATGGAGACATCTTTGACGCCTGAACAGCAGTCCTACGCCGAAACCATCCGCCAGTGCGGCGAAGCGCTGCTGCAACTGATCAATGATGTGCTCGAATGCAGCAAGATTGAGGCCGGCAAACTGGAACTGGAGTCCCTCGATTTCAATCTGCGGACAACAGTCGAGCAGGTCCTCGCACAGTTTGCCGAACGCGCCGAGACGAAAGGGCTGGAGTTGATCGGGCTGGTCCATGCAGCGGTGCCGACCGGACTCAAAGGCGACCCTGGGCGATTGCGCCAGATCCTGACCAATCTCGTGGCGAACGCCGTGAAGTTTACCGATAATGGAGAAGTGACGCTACAGGCCTATCTTGAAGAAGACCTCTCGGATTCCGCGGTCATCCGTTTCGAAGTCACCGACAGCGGCATCGGCATCAGTCCGACTACTCAGGCCAAGCTCTTTCGTCCATTCATGCAGGCTGACAGCTCCACGACGAGAAAATACGGCGGCACCGGCCTTGGCCTGTCCATTTCGAAGCAACTCGTGGAGTTGATGGGAGGGAGTATCGGCGTTCGGAGCTCCGAAGGACAAGGAAGCACCTTCTGGTGCACGGCGCGCCTGCTCAAACAAGCCGGCTCGCCGCGTGCCATTCTTCCAATGGGGGATCTCGCAGGGAAACGTGTCTTGATCGTCGATGACAATGAATCCAATCGTCTGATTCTCCATCATTTGGTGTCCGGCTGGGGAATGGTTGACGATTTGGCAGAGGACGCCGAATCAGCTTTGCACCGGATATCCGAGGCAACACGACGAGGAACTCCCTACGATCTTGCCATCTTGGATGTCATCATGCCGGGAAAGGACGGGCTCCAGCTCGCCCGAGAACTCCAGCATCATCCGGAAGGATCTGGAATTCGCCTTGTCGTGATGACCTCGATGCTCCAACGGGGCCACGCGGAACAGGCACGGCAGGCCGGCGCCATGGGTTATCTACCGAAGCCTGTGCGCCACGACGAATTACGAGACTGTTTGCGAACCGTTCTCGGTCTTGCCGAGAGTCCCAGGCCAAAGGAGCCTCAAACACTCTCAGTCGTGCCTCAACTTGTCACCAGGCATACGGTCGCAGAGAACGTCCAACACCGACGTGTGCTCGTGGTGGAAGACAATCTGGTCAACCAAAAGCTTGCCGTCCGCATGGTTGAGAAACTGGGTTATCAGCCTGATGTCGTCGACAACGGCCAAGAAGCACTGACGGCATTGAAGAAGGGCGACTATGCGGCTATTTTAATGGATTGTCAGATGCCCATCATGGATGGCTTTGAGACCACCAAGAACATTCGCGAGCGTGAAGCAATGGCCGCGTCTGATGAGCGAGGTTCGTCATCCCTACCGCATATGCCGATCATCGCGGTGACCGCCAATGCCATGCAAGGAGATCGAGAACGTTGTTTGGCGGCTGGCATGGATGATTATCTGTCGAAGCCGATCATACTGGGCGAACTCCGCGCTGCCCTTGCGCGTTGGATCACCTCACCGCCTACCAACGCTGTGTCTGAACAACAGCATGCTGTGTACACCACGACCGCCCCCACTCGAGGGATCTTTGACCCCGCCAGGATGTACCAGAATATCGGCAGCGACAACGAATTGTTCGCGCAACTCATCTGTCTGTTCCTTGATCGTCACCAGACCATGTTGGCTGAGATCAGAACCGCGCTCGCCGATGCCGATTCGTCCGCGGTGGAGCGAACGGCCCACACCTTCAAGGGAACGGCGGGAAACCTTTGCGCTGCTGAAGTCGGACTCACCGCGAGTCGTCTGGAGGCCGTCGGTCGTCTCAACGCGCTTCACGATGCCCCTCCCGTCTATGCGCAACTCGAGCTTGAGGTCGCACGACTCGTTCGCGTGTTGGAATCCTACCGGCAGGGGTATCAGCCCATCACTGAGGCGGCAGCCTAAACCGATCTTCCCCTTCTATCTGATCTATCGAGGCGACTTACGCAGGACACTCTGTCGCAGGATGCACGGTTGTGGGCGCTTCCGTGGCGGGGAGCGCTGCAGGAAACAACGGATGTCTGGTGGGAAACTCTTCAGAGAGGACCAACTGTTTCCCAAGTTTGGTCGTGTGGCTTATGAGCAGCGGACCACGAAGATTGGCAGTGATTCGACCTGGATCATCTGAAGGAATGGTCAAGATTACAACCAAGGCGAGATCATCCCTCTGTCCTTCCTTGATCTCTGCCAGGGCATCGGCAGGAACCTCAATATGATAATCAGGATGGAACGTAGCCGGATCCATAAGGACAAAGGCCAGACCAGGCTCGTCAACCGATTGCAGCCACTTGAAAGGGGCTTCGGTGTCGTGATCAAGTATCACGTAACGCTGTTGCTCGGGAAACCCAAGTAGCCCGGAAGGAAACCGGACAATACTCTCCTCGGAAACTTCGAATGATCCAAAGCGGGTCGATGTGCACTTCACAAATGTATCCTCACGAGGCTAGGCGGCGTTTCACAGGAATGAGGCGGCGAAATGCTTCGAGCGGCACAGCCTGCGTTTTGGCTGCTAACTGGTTCTCTTCTTGAATCCTCGTATACACCTCTTCCCGATGAACCGCGACAACCGGTGGCGCTTCGATTCCGAGTCGAACCTGCCCACTTTTCACACCCAGCACGACGACACGGATGTCGGGGCCGATCGTGACACTCTCTCCCCGTCGACGTGTAAGTACCAGCATACTCGCCTTCCATGGCTATACAGCGTTCCATAGAATTATCGGCCATCCATGATGCAAACTTGATAGATAGCTTACCGTAGGTGCTTCAGGAGAGAATTCTCGAATATCCGCCCGAGCGTATCGCCTGCAGCTTGAATGGCAAACTGTTGTAGGGTGAGATCAGAGATGGTTCGTGCCAAATCGATATCTTCGAATGAGGACAGCGTGTTGGTTGCCAGCACTTTCGCGTCCTCCAATGCCGATGAGGTGGCTTCCAGGCGATTCGCGAGCGCACCGACTTCAGCCTGAGCCGCCGATACCTGCCCAAGTGCGCGATCTAAGTTACCCAGACTTTCCACGATTCCGGCCTTGAAGTTTCCCCGCAGCGCTGCAAGTAGATGCTGCACTGTTTCAAAGAGATTCACATTCGGGCCGCTGAAGGCGTGATGGCCAAGCACGTTCGTGGGGATCACCTCCCCGTCTGCCACTTCAATCTTGTGAGTAGCGGAATCTCCGGCATATCTGCTCTGGCTGACGACATGGAATAGATCCCCAGCAGTCGGAGACCCCGTGTCGTTCGTGATCGAGAGCTGAATGCCGTCAAACGTGATCGGGGCACCTGAGGTGTAGGCCTGTCCCCCAAGCACCGTCTTCGGAGTGAGCGCGACGGTCAATCGATCGCCAGTCACTGGTGATCCTGGTTGTCCGTTTGAAAGCACCACACGCAAGCCATCAAATTCGATCGCTCCTCCGGACACATAGCTGTTCCCAGTTGAAAGGGTTGATCCGGTCGTCGTATTGACGACCGAATACTGGGTGGGAGACGTGAATTGAATCTCGTACGAATCAAGGGTAACCCGCTGTGGGTCAATCACTCCGGTATCAATAGCACCGACTCGTCCTACATTGGCCACGCTCGCAGTCACCCTTACCGGTGCCGAAGTATTGAGAAGGTCATAGCTGGTGGGACCAGTGAATCGGACGACATAATTGTCGAACGACGCGACGTTCGCATCACGCACCTGCCCCTGAGAGATGATGGCTCCTCCGCTGTTGGCCGAAGCTGCCTGCGTGACCACGGTGGGGGCGAACGTCACGGCACCATCGGCGGCACTGCCTCCGTTGAATCCAAGCAGCGTACGCGCAGAGCCACCAATCACTGCTACTTCTGCACTCGCTCCCTCAGAATTGGAGGCAATCACGAGCCGAGCATTTTCATACGTCACCGAAACACTTTTCCCTGCAGCACTTAAGGTTGAATCGGTATTGATCCGGCTCTGTACCCGTGCAGCGACTTCGGAACCGCTGAGCGTCTCGGTGCCGCTGGTTAAATCGATCAAGCCGGATGTCACACCATCAATGGTCACGATCAACGTGTCCGCGACAGCGTTCGTCAGGGTAATGGGTGTAGACACCACCAGCCCCGCAGCGAATCCGTGTCGGCTTGTGCCTCCAAACACCGGTTGGTTCTCATCGAACTCAGCATTGCCGAGTTGCAGTAAATGTTGCAAGAGTGCTTGCACTTCGTGTGCACCAGCAACTCGTTCTGCCGCGCCGTTTGTATCAGAAGCAAACTGAACCGCCAGCTGCCTAATACGAGACAGGGCTGCCGTGGTGCCTTGGAGCGATGTATCGGCCAATTCCACTCGTGTCGTGGCAGTTGAAACATTGCGGAGCCGTTGCTCCAATTTTGCCAATGTCGTCCGTTCTCCGACGATGCGATGGAAACGACCAGGGTCGTCGGAAGGTTGCAAGACCTGTTTGCCGGTGGCGAGATGTTCCTGCAAACGGAGTGCTTTGGATCGAGCCCGTTGATAGTTGTTGACCAGAAATCCGAACACCTGCTGTTCTGTGACACGCATGGGCAGGCTCCTCCGCCTATCGTTTGAGCGAAATCAACGTCGACATCATTTCATCAGCAGCGACGATCATGCGTGACGCCGCTTCAAACGCCCGTTGAAACTTGAGAAGATTGACGAGTTCCTCATCGAGCGAGACGCCGGACGCCTGGGCGCGGAAATTCTGGAGTTGGTCGTGGCGGATCTCTTCCGTCTCAAGCCGTTGCCCTGCGACTTGAGAAGCCACCCCAAGATCAGTCGCGGTCTTACGATAGGCGTCGAAGAGCGTCGCATTGTCTAGGCCGGTGACGGTTTTTGACTGGAGCGCGACGAGGTCGAGACCGTTCTCACTATTACCCGGGACACCCGCTCGTGTGGACGAGAGCGCAACTTTCGACGGATCTGAGAACGCAACAGCTAAATCCCTCGCTGCGTTGTCGCGAGAGTTTACGTTCAAGACATCGTTGGCCGCCGGTGCCCCGGAGACCGTCACTGCAATCCCGTCCAAATGAAAAGTTTGAGGCCCGCTGTACGTGCCCGACGCCGCCGTACTGACCCCGCCCGATAATCCGAGCGTCGCTCGTGCTGTTCCACCTGTCACAGCCACAGCACTGGTCCCGCCAACAGAATTCGACCGCAAAACAAGTCGGTGTGTTGTGTGATCAAACAACACCGTGACCTGCCGGCCAGCTGCAACCAGCGTACTGTCCGCGTTGATTTTGCTTTGAAGCTCCTCGGCAAGCGCGCCACCAGAGATATACGCCAGGCCCGGTGATCCGGCGCCATTGAGCGTAATGGTTCCCGAGGTTGTTCCGTCTACCGATACAACCAGTGTATCGTTCACTCCTGTCACAATGCTGACAGGCGCATCCACTGTCGGAGGTGTCAGCACTGTTCCGGTATAGTTCCCTCTGATACCGGCTCCCGTTGTTGCATCGACTATTGCGTACCCGCTAGGTCCCGTGAATCGAATCTCATAGTCATGGAAGGTCAGGAGACTCGGCGCAGTGACCGCCCCGTTCGCAATGGAGGCAGTGCCATTGTTTGTGGTCGGTGCTTTCGTTGTAACCGATAACCCCGAAAAGAGATCTTCTCCGGTGGAACCATCGAGACCATACCCCGCTCGATGAATTTGGTTCACCTCAATGAGGAGAGAGCCGGCCAGAGCATTGATCCCTCGTTGGACGGAAGGAATCGTGCGATCCCGGACATCCAGAAGCCCACGCACCTTCCCGGTGCTTATCAAGTCGTTAATGACAGACGGTTGGGGCCCTCCAATATCATACCCAATATCTATCAACCCTTGGTTGTCTGGAGATTCGACCCCGACAAGCCTACGGGTCGTTTCCTGGTCCACTAAGACAAGCCCACGGGCGGTAAAGACTGAGACCGTGCCGTCCGGACGTTCAAGGGTAAGCACCTCAACTTGCGTGGCAAGCTCATTAACGGCCAGGTCCCGCTGATCACGAAGGTCATTGGCATTCTGGCTGCTGACTTCTGCGGATTTAATCTGGCTGTTGAACTCGGCAATTTTTCCCGTCAAGCTGTTGATCTCGCTGAGCGTTACACCGATCTGCGCATCAACGGCGCGGCGGGTCTCCACCAAGTCCGCATTGAGCTGATGGAACGTACTCGACAGAGTCGTGGCTCGTGAGAGGACGACGGAACGCGGAGCGATCTGAGACGGTGTCGTGGTCGCATCCTGCAGTGCTTTGAAGAACTCGTTCAACTTCCCCGACAAACCCTGCCCACGCGCATCTCCCAACAGACTCTCAAGCCTGCTCAATTCGTCACGCACCACAGTAAACTGGCCAAGATCCTCATGAGACTGCGTCAACTCCCGGTTCAAGAATACGTCCACAGCGCGTCGGATTTCAGCAATTTTCACTCCCGTGCCGACTTGCCCCGGACTCCCATCCACAGGCCGCTCTTCCGTGAGTATGACTTGTTGCCTGGAGAAGCCCGGAGTGTTCACATTACTGATATTATGGCCGGTGACCGTCAGGGCCTGTTGTGCGGTAAAGAGGGCGGTCTTTGCAACATCAAGCAGTGCGTTCAGCCCCATCGATCTTCAACCCCTCCGTCTGATTAATGTCGCCGGCATGGCGCCAGCGTTTCGACCGCCTAGGGTCGAATAGACGTCGCTTCCCGGAGCGGGCTGACGATGAGCTTCCAATGCCCGGACGAGAAACGACTGAATATTTTTTACAAGTACCTGGTTGACCGCAATATCCTGCTGCACTGTTCGAACTTGCTGTGCAAGTCGTTCGTATTGCTGCAAGATCGCGTGAGTCTGTGGGCTCTTCATTCGTTGCAGGATATTCGTTAATGTTCGACCCGTTTCTAGTACATCATGGGTAGCGGCTAAATCGCGCACGAATGCGTCACACTCTTCCTTCACTCTGCTGAGATCCTCGAGGATTGAAACTCTGGCTTGATTGATCGAGAGAAATTCGTCGAGTGCCATGCGTTTGATGGCATCGCGCTCTTGACGAATGTTGCGTGCGAGCAGTTCACATTGCGCGGATTCACGCGCAAGGAGATCGACTAACTGATCGAGAGAGCCTGAGATATTCACTATCGACAACCTGCCCATCCATAGGCCAGAACGGAAATCCGTCCGTTGCTGTCGCACTTGCAGGAAACTGACGTGGCTTAGAGTATGGCGTCTGTCAGAACCTGTCTCACAAGGGCATCACCTACCGCCCGGCCACTGACATCATACGTTCCACTCTCAAGGGAGCGCCTGATGCTCTCCACTCGTTCGGCCCGCTCAGGATCCGGTTGATTTGCCAACCCGCGAATCCGTTGCAGTTCCTTCGCCTGGGCGGAAATCTGAACTTCATCCTTACCCGCTTGGGTGCGAGCCGGTGCTTGTCGAGCTCCGGAACTTTCAGCTTCGTGAACTCCAAGCAACACCTTTGCAAGATGATCGACTTTCCCATGACCTGAAATTTGCATATCCTTACTCCTTCCCCCACTCTTCTTGTCCGAGCTACAAGGCTACGTGTGTGATGGCCTTTACCCCGGTCGTAATCCTTATCGGCTCCTACCCGTCAGAACTTGAGCTCTTCACCGGGGACAGAGAAAAATGTTTATCTGCATATTCCTGAACCATTTTGGCAAT
The DNA here is from genome assembly GCA_964485915.1 of uncultured Nitrospira sp. Classification (GTDB taxonomy): domain Bacteria; phylum Nitrospirota; class Nitrospiria; order Nitrospirales; family Nitrospiraceae; genus Nitrospira_D. The sequence continues at coordinate 10,171 of CAZAKX010000003.1, forward strand.
CCCTATCCCTCCGGAGTCTGCTGCTCGAACCCCGATTTCCTCATCATAAAATGAGTAGAAATAGGCTCCTTGCTTGTTTGCAATGGTTCCCTCTGGAACCGTTTCTCTCATAACCTTCAATAAATATGAGATAAAATAGGCTTCGAATTGCCGTCCAGCCTGAATCAACTGGTCTCGATTCTCACCAACATCATTTGATTTCAATGAGTTAAGTCGATGGTCGAAATGACCAGTTCCTATATTCCAAGTAGGATCTGCATATAATGGTGAAGATCCCCATTTAGAATCATCACTATGTGAAGTATTTACATTGTTCATCATATGGTTGATCAAATTATCTCAAGATTAGCCTGAAGTGAACCTGCTGCTCGCAATGCCGAGAGAATTGCGACAAGATCACGCGGGGTCACTCCAACCGCATTAAGCGCTCGTACGACCTCTCCCAACGTTACCGTTTCATCCACTACGATGAGACGCGATTCCTGCTCTTTTATTTCTGTCTGAACATCCGGAGTGACGGTTGTTTGTCCGGCTGCGGAACCAATAAGCGGGGCCGACGGCTGAGATACGTTTAACGTATTCTTTACCGAGATCGTGAGATTGCCATGTGAAATCGCGCACGTCGAAATCCGCACGTGCTCACCCAGCACCACCGTTCCAGTCCGTTCATTGACGACGACCTTAGCTACAGCATCGACGGCGACATCAAGCCCCTCGATCGATGCGATGTACTCGACGACACGCCCCTGGAAGGTCTGCGGAATCGTCGCCCTGACATATCCGGCGTTGACGGCGGACGCGCTGCCTTTTCCGAACGTGCCTTCGATGGCTTCTGCCGTTCTGATGGCAGTTGTAAAGTCAGGCTGCCGGAGGAGCACTGAAACCGTTTCCCACGAATCAATGTTGACGAGCAGCTCTTTTTCAATGATCGCTCCCCCAGGGACCACTCCGGCCGCTTGGTGATTCTTGACCACCGTGGCTCCTCCTGCTCCTCCACTGCCTCCAAGAAACCCACCGATGGACACCGGCCCCTGCGCAACAGCAAAGACTTGTTGGTTGGCTGCTTTCAACGGTGTCAGTAAGAGCGTGCCTCCCTGTAGACTCTTGGCGTTCGCCATAGATGATACGACTGCGTCCAACGTCATACCAGGTTTTGAGAATGGAGGAAGCTTGGCCGTAACCATGACCGAGGCTATGTTCCTGGTCAGCAATTGAATGGGGTCAATCACAAGATTTACCCCCATTTTGTTCAGCATGGACATCATGGCCTGAATCGTGAACTGGCCGCCGATGACACGGTCTCCGGTACTATCCAGACCCACCACCAGACCATAGCCCAGCAGCTGGTTTTCACGCACACCCTCAATTACGCCTATGTCCTTGATTCTCACTGCGTCGGCAGTCGGAGGAGAAAAGCAAATAGATCCCAGCACCAATACACCCAACAAAAAGGAAAGTCGTACAATCATGAGGTATGACACCTATCGCATCTGCGAACGTTTTGAGACTTGGGATTTCTGTTTTCGACCAAGGAAGACGCGCGCCAGCCATCCCGGCTCCGTCACTGTGTCATTCGTGGAGTCGCAGTCAACATCACCCACCCTGTGCAATGGTGCATGGTTCACACCGGGAGGGTTGCAATCTGCCCGTCGCACCACTCCGCTTTGTAGCATCATCTGTAGAGTATGGAGATTGAGGGGCCGTTTTTTTAACGCACTCCTCCGCACTGGCTGACGTTTCAATGGAGTCGGCATACAACATCCTTCATCAAAATGGATAGACCCAATCAAGAATCCGAACAAACCATCCAGGTCGCTGGACATCATCAAGAACACCGAGGCCGGAATATTCGATCTTGGCATCAGCGATGGCGGAGGATAGGACGGTATTCTTGGTATCGACATCCACTCGACGCACAATTCCACCGATACTCATCAGCTGCTTTTCACTGTTCACACTGACCTCTCGGCGCCCTTCGATACGAAGATCCCCGTTCGGTAGCACCTCGGTCACAATTGCAGAGATGGTTCCGGTCAGAGTCCCGGCTCGGCTGGTAGCGCCTTTCCCACCGAATTTGCTGTTGGCACTCGCATCGATCCCCATTCCACGTCGAGTTTCATCGCTGAATCGTATGCCTGGTATTCCGATATACCCCATCGCGCTGCCGACGAGACTGTTTTTAATTGTTGATTCGCGCTGTGCCTCTGTGTCAGCCGATTTTGACCCCTTGTGATTTTCCACGATCTTGACGGTCAGAATGTCGCCGATCCGCATGGCACGGAGATCTTCATAGAGATAGGCTCGTCCATTTTCTTCCTGCCAGAGTGAGCCCACGGTCTTCGGTGGAGGCAAAGGAGCCACAGCAATTTTGCTGGAGACATCCGGAGGACTCGCGCACCCTTGAAGCAAGAGGACCGCGGCTGCACAGAGATAACTCACAGACCATCGTCGGGAGGGCCACATTCTGTTGCGGAGACTGCGCAAATCATTGCCGCGAGTCTTCGCTTCTGACAACGTCATATACGTCTCGGCACTGAGGATCTCCATCAACATCCCGTTAGAACTCCACCTGCACAAGGCTAGGACCAACTACCTTGGCCGTCAGTTCCCTACCAGAATCTAGATTGGACACCGTAATGGTCTGCCCAACCTGTCCGCTCGATTTCGTAATGCCGTAGGTCCGAATCGAGAGACCTCCACGTTGCGCTTCGATAAGGACCCGATCGCCTTTCTTCACCGCCAAAGGGAGCCTGACGAATGCTTGGCGCAGCGGAACATCTGGCGGTAGAGGTCGTGCCGCGCTCATTCCTATAACCTCGCTCTCCTGGGTAATGAAGGGATGATTCACCTGATGCACCCGCATCTGGACGGTCTTGATATCTCCGACATCGATCAGTTCATCGGCCTTAAGAAATCGGTTGGGAACAACGGCATCGATCATCGCCGTCACTTCTGCGACCACTTGGATGGTCTTTCTGGATTTGCCGCTCGTCGCAACCACCCGAAACATGCGCCGCCCTGGACCATCTTCTGTAGAACTTGTAATGACGTGTAGCTCGATCGAGCCTCCAGGAATGGTAATAGGATCAGCAGGCTCCAAGATCGTCACATGTGCAGTCTTCACCTTCTGTCCCCACTCACCCTTCAGATATTTCTCGATGGCCTTCTTCAATGATTCGGAAGTCACTTCACTCGTGCTCGTACCTTCCCTCCCGTCTGTAGCTGTCCCCTGCATCGGCGACCCACTTTTCACGGAAGTTGGATGAGCATCTGCACTGGTTCCAACCGTCGCCGTCGTCACAGCCAAGAAGGCTCCGATGATGAGGGTAACCGAGATCCTAGACACGGAGTACTCCTTATCGTCTGAGATTATTGGCAATGGCCATCATTTCATCGGAAGCCTGAATCGTCTTCGAATTGATCTCGTAACTGCGCTGGGCGATGATCATATTGACCATTTCTTCAGCAAGATTGACGTTGGAACTTTCCAAAAACCCTTGCTGGATCGTACCGAACCCAGTGGTAAACCCACCGGTGCCTTGTGTCGGTGGCCCGGATGCAAAGCTGTCGATAAAAAGGTTGTTCCCCATCGCGACTAGACCGGAAGGGTTGTCGAACCGTGTCAGCTGGATTTGTCCCACTTGGGAGGCTTGGGTGACTCCGGGGAGTAGGACCGAGACCGTCCCATCCTGACCAATATCCACCTTGAGCGCACCTGAAGGGATGGTAATGACAGGGTTGAGCAGGTCTCCATCACCAGTCACGACATTCCCCACATTGTCGCGTTTAAAGGACCCGTTTCGGGTGTACATGATGGTCCCGTCCGGACGGGACACTTGAAAGAATCCCGCGCCATCAATCGCAAGATCTAGCTCATTGTTTGTTTGACGCATGTTCCCCTGAATCCATTCCTTGGCCACAGTCGTCGGGCGCACGCCGGCTCCGACCTGAATACCGACAGGAAACACTCCCACGTTGGACGCATTCGTGCCGGGAAGCCGCTGAATCTGATACAGCAGATCCGCGAATTCGGCGCGACTCCTCTTAAAGGAATTGGTGTTGACGTTTGCGAGATTATGGGCAACCGTATCGACGTTGATCTGTTGAGCCGTCATTCCAGTTGCCGCTGTCCACATGGCTCTGATCATGATGTTCCTCCGGCGTCACTCGTGGTTCGTGAAGCGGCTCTCGTCCCGATTTCGGGCGCTTCACATGTTACAAAATACGTTTCACGGCACTACACCACTCGGCCGACATCTTGAATTGCTATCTCGGCCATTCGATCAAGTGTCTGAATCAATTTTTGCGTAGATTCATAGTTGCGCATGCCCTGGATCATCTTGACCATCTCGCCGATCGAGTTCACGTTTGACTCTTCGATATGTCCGACCTGAATCTGCGGATTCTTGCTCACAGTGCCTTTTTCTGAAAAAAACAGCCCATCCGATGACTTCTGCGGCATGTCATCATCAGGAAATTCCATGACCTTGATGGTCGCGACAGGTTTTCCGTCGACTTTGATGTCTCCTTGGGCCGAAATGTCCAATTTCCCCGGAGGAATCTTAATTTCCCCTTTTGTTCCCATCACCGGATGGCCTAATCCGGTCACCAGCCGATGTTCCCGATCGAGCGATAACAAGCCGTTCCTGGTGTAGCGGAGACCTTGGGGTGTCTCCACTTCAAAAAATCCACGACCCTGAATGGCGAGATCTAGTGGATTGCCGGTCAGCCGAACCCGCCCGGCTTCAAACGTGGTCTTGATCTGGTGAGGCGCCACAAACGCGCGTTCGGTCGGACCGAAGGGTCTGGCCATGATCTGTTGAGCCAATCCCACAGTACGACCACCCGTCGGCATCACCGCGTGGTACTTTGGAAAAATCGCCTTAAAGGCCTGCTCATCCTGTTTGAAACCAGCGGTATTCACGTTCGCCATGTTATTGGCAAACACTTGCATGCGACGCTCATGAGCCAGAGCTCCGGACAAAATCGGATAGATTCCTCGATTCATGCTGTCGACTCCTTTTAGTGTCGCACAACAAACAGCAACCCTTATGCCAGTTTCAGGAATGTGGGTCCCCTGAAGTCGCCAGCACCAGGAGCCTGAAAATGTGTCGGTTTACTCAGGAGATAGAGGCGAGCGATGTCATCAGCTATTACCGGCAGGGAGTTCAGCCCTAGGCCATTCCTACCAGGTCTAGTGAAAAATATTCCTAGCAGGATGATTGTTCGCCGTCGCTCAGACCACTCTTGAGGTTACGGAAGTGGAATTGATGAAGTACCGTGGGGGACACCAATGGAAGAGGCCTTCATTCACACCACCACATTCCACGAGTTGTCCGGTTTCGGTTCGATCAACTTGTCGCTTGCAAATGCGCTTTGAGGCGAATGATGGCCTTCGTGTGGATTTGACAGACCCGCGATTCCGTTACCTTTATGATCTCTCCAATTTCCTTCATCGTGAGCTCTTCATAGTAATACAGCGTCAGGACCAGCCGCTCCTTTTCCGGCAGTAGCCGAATGGCCGTGGCGATCACTTCACGTTCGCGTTCGTTGACCAAGGACGAGAGTGGATCAGGAGTATGTGTGTCCGCCAGCATCTTGACCACTTTATGGCCGTCCGGCTCCTGCAGACTCAAATCGTCGACACTGATCAGCACGGCGCCTCGGGCGCGGGTGATGAAATCGTCCAGCTCCTCTATCGACATCTTCAGCTCCGCCGCCACCTCCTCATCATGCGGAGGGCGACCAAACCGGCTCATGAGCATCACATGTGTTTTTTGGAGCAACCCGATGCGTTCGTGAACGGATCGCGGAATCCAATCCATCGAGCGAATTTCATCCAACATGGCGCCCCGAATGCGGAATTCGGCATAGGTCTTAAATTTTGCTTCTCGGGTGGGATCATACTTATCCATGGCGTCCATCAACCCAATAGTGCCGACTGAGATCAGATCCTCGGCATCCAAGTAGGCCGGGAGTCGAAAGGCCAGTCGATGAGCCATCGCGCGAATTACGTGCGCGAACTCTTTGATGAGTTCCTCGCGCCTGGCTCCCTCCGCGATGAAGGATTTACGTACATGTGATACGGCAGTCTTTCTCATGTGTGTTCCATTCGAGCCGGTTGTCAGCTACCAGCGTGCGTAGCCGATCGTTGCCAAACGAGTTGCACGGAACTTTTGGGGAGGCCAGGTTTCGGCCACTGAACCACCTGTTGCGCAAGCCGCTTGAATGCTTGCGCAGCCGGCGCTTCAGGAAACATGTCGGAAACTGCCTTCTGCTGCATCACCGCCATATGAATGTAGTCGTCGTAAGGAATCGCTCCGACCAATTCGACGGACACATGAAGGAAACGATCAACCGCCACATCAAGCTTCCCAAACACCTCTGCCGCTTCTCTGGGGCTCTTCGCTTGATTCACGAGAACCTTGAACCGGCGTTCCCGATATTGGCGAGCCAAGACCTTGATCAACGCATACGCGTCCGTGAGCGAGGTGGGCTCCGGCGAGATGATCACCATCGTCTCATCTGCCGACGAGGCAAAAAAGGTGACGTTCGGCGAGATCCCCGCACCAGTGTCGATGAGAAGCACATCCATCTCGGCGGCGAGATCCGCCAATTGTTCTTGGATCATCAACTGTTGCGATTCCGTCAATGACGTCAGGCGTGGGACACCTGAGCTCGCCGGCAGAACATTGATCCCTGCCGGACCTTTCAGCATGATCTCCGCTAGCGTATGTGTGCCGACCAATACGTCTTCGATGGTGTGCCGTGGAACAAGTCCGAGGAGTACATCAAGATTCCCGAGGCCAAGATCAGCGTCGAGAAGAAGAACTCGCTTCCCTGCCTTCGAGAGCGACACAGCAAGATTCGCCACCACGTTGGTTTTTCCAACCCCACCTTTCCCGCTGGCGACAGCAATGACTTGCGTGGCCAATTCACCTCCGGCCTCCACATCATCCGGCATCAGGACAGATTTTCTTATTCTGAGTTGCATAGCGTGACCTCCAACCAATTATCCGCGGTGAGTTCCAACTCCTGTCATGGCAGGAGCTGCGACCGATGTTCGATCCGATTGACGACTACGTAGCTGAACACCAGCAGCTCCTTCCGGGCTGAGGAGAGCAGCCAGCCGATCCGATGAGGCAACTTCGATATCCCCAGGCACTCGCCGCCCAACACTCCAATAGGAAAGGGGAATACAGGCTTGATGCCCTACTTCAAAGATCGTCCCCAAAGATTCCGCCTCATCGAGTTTGGTAAAAAGCAGTCGCGGTCGTGGGAGGTCGTCAAGGCGTCTGATGAGACGATGAGCTTCATGTATTCCCGTACAAGTCGAGAGGACCAGGTGTGTTGTTACCGTCCCTTCCGGTAGGAGACGGCACAACTCTTTGGCCACCGTAAGATCGTCCGGCCCGATTCCAGACATGTCGATGAGGACCAGATCGACTCGAGTATGACGACGGAGTCCTTCAGCAACTTGTCGGGCCGACAGCGCACACGCGAACGGCACTCCCACAATCCTGGCATACCGCCGCAACTGCGCCACAGCATGCTCGCGATACGTATCAAAGCTGATCAGCGCGACGGATTTCCCTTGCTCTTGACGATAGTAGGCCGCCAGCTTAGCCACAGCGGAAGTTTTTCCGGCTCCGCTTGGTCCAAGCAGAATCCCGACCGTAGGATGCCCCCGGTCATCAAGGGAAGGGTTGCTCGTTGAGACACGCCGTGCAATAGCTCGTTGTAGCGCGTATTTAGCCGACTCCTCGTCGCACGCTCCTTCATGTTGGATGGTGGAGCAGGCCTCATTGACAAGTACTGTAGCCGTTGCCGGATTTACTCCACGTGTAATGAGGGAGCGGCGCAGGGTCATGAGGAACGGTGATATGGCAGGACTCTCTGTCTGAGTGCTCTCGTGCGAGAGGTCCTGTATCAAACTACTCAGTTCGGCCATTGCACCACGTAGATGATGGAGCCCCCGTCGCGTTGGCTGTGGGCGCGTTCGTCTCGACGAAGCAGACGGCGGATCAACAGAGGGAGTGAGATCTTCAAGATTCGGCTGCAGCATCGTTTGCAGTGTTTGCTGAAATGACTGCACGGCCACCGGCGAAGGAGGACGAGCAGCGGGAGAGGGCACGGATCGCTCACCACTTTGACGATTGTCCTTCAGCTGGGTGGGCTGCTGGGCTTCTTGTTCAGCGGCCGCCATAATTTCCAACACCGGTCGATTGAATACACGCAGCAATCGTCCCCCTTCACGCACTTCTTTTGACGATAGGATGATGGCATCCGGCCCAAGCTCTTCCTTAATGGCCCGCATGGCATCCTGCATCGTCACTGCATGAAATATCTTCACCTTCATGATTTACCCTAGGATGGCTGTGCCAATTCCAAGTCGATGCGAACAGTATCGAGGGACTGCAAACGAACGAAAGAATCCACTTCGTTTAGTCCCATCACAGGCACGGAGTGCAGCAGCCGATCGCTGTGCCGCCGAAGGTGGCGGCGCACCGCTTGGGAACACAGGACAATCGGTTGCTGCCCTCGAGCCGCCACCCGTTCAGCCGCTTGTTTCAAGTTGCTCAGAAGTTTATGCGAGACTGTCGGATCGAGGTTCAATGCAACGCCAGGCGGCAAGGCGGCGACTTGGTCCGCTAAAGACCGATCAAGTCGTGGGTCCAACGTAATGACCTGGAGCGTACCGTCCGGCGACTGATATTGTTTGGTGATCGTCCTGGCAAGCGACTGTCGCGCATATTCCGTCAGGATGTCCGCATCCTTAGTATTCGTGGCCTGATCTGAAACAGCTTCCAGGATGGATCGGATGTCTCGAATTGGAATCCCTTCTTTGAGCAGATTTCCGAGGACACGCACGACCGTCCCAAGCGGGAGCAATGTTGGGATGAGTTCTTCGACCAACTTGGGGTGCGACTTCCCAACTTCATCCAATAACGCTTGAACCTCTTGCCTTCCCAGTAATTCATGGCCATGGCGCTTGATCAACTCGGAGAGATGCGTCGCGATGGCGGAACTCGCATCGACCACCGTATAACCGGCCATTTGAGCTTGCTCTCGAGCATCTTCAGGGACCCAGAGTGCTGGTAAACCAAATGCAGGTTCTTTGGTTTCAATCCCCTGTACCAACCCTCGCTGACCGGTGCCAGGATCAATCGCCAACAGATGGCCGGGCACCACGTCGGCTTTTGCAACCTCCACGCCCTTCAAAATAATGGCATATTCGTTCGGGCGTAGCTGCAGGTTGTCACGGATATGGATCGGCGGCACCACAAAGCCCATCGATTCGGCAAATTGTCGACGTAACGCCTTAATCCTATCGAGCAACGCAGTCCCTTGCGTGCCCTCAACCAGTCCGATCAGTCCATACCCTACCTGGACCTCCATGAGATCGAGCGGCATCACACGAGTCACCCCTTCTTCCACTTTGGCGGTGACAGGGGCTGGGGTTGGGGTTACCTGATCCTGTTCCTGCTGATACAGATTGTAAGCCATCCAGGCGACACCGCTTCCCAACAACAGGAAGGCCACATGGGGAAGGCCAGGCACAAGTCCAAGCGCCAAAAGAATGCCTGCGGCAATTCCCACTGCTTTGGAGGACATCAACAGCTGCCGAGCCATCTCTCCGCCCAGGTCCGTATCCGAAGCGGCGCGAGTTACGACAATACCGGCGGCAGTCGAAACAATCAGGGCGGGAATCTGCGCGACTAACCCCTCACCAACGGTGAGCACCGTATAGGTCTGGGCCGCTAGGCCCGGACTCATCCCTTGCTGCAGAATGCCGATCGCCAATCCACCCAGAATGTTGACCAAAATGATAATCACCGCCGCGATCGCGTCGCCTCGAACGAATTTGCTGGCACCGTCCATCGCACCGTAAAAGTCCGCCTCTTCCGTAATCTCGCGCCTTCGGCGGCGCGCCTCAGTTTCGTTGATCAGACCTGAGTTAAGATCCGCATCAATGCTCATTTGTTTCCCGGGCATCGCATCCAATGTGAATCGAGCAGCCACCTCGGCCACGCGCCCTGCGCCTTTCGTCACCACGACAAAATTGATGATGACGAGGATGGTGAACACAACCAGGCCGACGGTGTAGTTCCCTCCCACGATGAAATTGCCGAATGCCCGAATGACTTCCCCGGCCGCCCCGGCCCCTTCATTGCCATGCAGCAAGATCAGTCTGGTCGACGCAATATTGAGGGACAACCGGAACAACGTGATCATGAGAAGAATCGAAGGAAACACGGAGAACTCGATCGGCCGCCGCACTTGAAGTCCGACCAGCAGAATGAGGACCGAGAGGGTGATGTCAAAACTTAACAGCAAATCGAGCATGAACCGCGGCAACGGCAGCAACATCACCATGATGATAGCCACAACCCCGACGGACATCATGATGTCCGGGTGCTTCAGGAACTGCGTCGGTCCTACTGGTTCTGTTGCTGTTGCCATTGTACGTGTCTACACAATGCTCACGGTGTGACGCCTCGAGCGCGATACACGAACGCCAGGATCTCGGCCACCGCACGATAAAGATCGTTGGGAATCTCTCTCCCGATATCGACAAGTTTAAAGATCGTTCGCGCAACAAATTTGTTTTCGACGACCGGCACTCCATGATGCCGCGCCAGCTCTCGGATACGCTCGGCAATCAGACCCGCGCCCTTCGCGACAACGACCGGCGCCGACATCTTGGACGTGTCATATTTCAGGGCGACCGCCAAATGTGTCGGGTTCGTGATCACCACATCCGCCGTCTTGACCGCAGCCATCATGCGTTTTCTCGTAAGTTCTCGCTGGACGGCCCGCACTCGATTCTTGATCAGAGGGTCGCCTTCCGTGGATTTGTGTTCTTCCTTAATCTCCTCCTTCGACATGCGAAGGTCTCGTTCCCATTCATAGCGCTGATAGAAATAGTCGAGCACGGCGAGCACGGCGATCGCTCCAGACACGGCCAATCCGACTTTGAGCGCCAATTGACCGGTCACCTGCAAAACGGACCCCATCTCGAACTCGATCAGTCCAGGAATCCGTAGGATATCGTAGCGCGCGACCCAGATACCGACCCCTGTCACAATTGCGATCTTCAGCAAGCCTTTGATCAATTCCATCACGGAACGGAAGGAGGCCAGTTTGGAAAGTCCTTTGATCGGATTGATGCGGCTGAACTCTAGTTGCAATCCGTTTGATTTCCATAGCAGGCCTGTCTGCAGCAGAGACGCTGCGCCTCCCAGCACCCACACCCCGACAACGATCGGGAGACTTAAGGCAAAGACCGTGAGCCCTGCTTGAATCACGACTGCATAGACCTGTTCATTCGACATCCCGTCGTAAAATTCGACCGGAAAGGAGAGCGTCAGACCTTGTCGTGTCATCTCCGTCATTCGTTGAAGACCGACCGGCAACATAGCGGCCAACAGCCCGATGCCGCCTAAGAGAATAGCTGCCGTTGACACGTCGCGGCTCATGGCGACCTGCCCTTTTTTGCGTGCCTCCTCCTTTCGTTTCGGAGTCGCGGGCTCTGTCTTGTTCGACTTATCGTCGTCAGCCATGTCCCAACGCTTTCAGCAGGGCCTGGATCGTCAGTTGGAGACGTTCCATCTCGCGGGCCAAGAGGTTGACCGTAAAAGGCATCGAGAGCGCCAGCACAGCTAACCCACCGGCAATCGTGACGGGAAAGCTTATGACAAACACATTGATTTGACTGACCGCTCGCCCCAGCATGGCTAAAAGAATATTAATCATGAAAATCACGACGAGGACGGGTGCAGCTAACTTCAAGCCGAGCACAAACATGTTCTGGGAAAGACGCAGAACATCATCTCCCACTTCTCTGGGAAGGGAGGCCCCAAACGCTGGAATAGCCTCGTAGCTCGACAGAATGGTGGCAACGAGAAACATGTGCCCATTGAGCGAGAGAAACACGAGCGACGCCAGCAAGGTAAAGTACCGACCGATAATCGGAGTTTGGTGCGCGGTAGCCGGATCGAACAGCTGGACGACACCAAACCCCATTTGGATACCGATCAATTCACCCGCAACCTCCAGCGCGCTGAAAAACAGCCGTACCGCCAGTCCGATCGCCAAACCGATCATCATTTCGCTCATGAGTCCTGCGGTGAGCGCAAGCGGGTCATAGGGCACGACCGGGAGATGGACCATCGGAGCTAACAACAATCCCAATGTCAGAATAAGAGCGACCTTGACTTTCAGTGGAACCGCACGGCCGCTCAAGACGGGGAACGCAGCCAATAGACCTCCAATCCTGGAAATGAGGACCAAGAATGCCTGGAATTCAGGAAGCAGAATGTGGATCGGCTGCGTGAAAGCCATGGTTTGTTGCTAGTGGACGTAGTTAGGAATATTCATGAGCAGATTCGACATATAGGTCGTCATCACGTTCAGCATCCACGGAAGAAACACGAGGAGGGCTCCGAAGAGCGCCAACACTTTAGGCACAAAGGTCAGCGTGGCTTCGTTCAGCTGCGTCATGGCCTGCAGCGCGCTGATGGCCAACCCGATGAACAGGCTCAGCCCGAGAATCGGGGATGACACCAGCAACGTCGTTTCCAATGCTTGTCTACCCAATTCGGTCACCATCTCCGGCGTCATATGCTTCCCCCTCGTGATAGCTTGCCACACAACGCTGCCGCCGATTGCCTCCCAGGATTTCCCGCAGACGACTCTCCCCGAAGATGCGGCTCACTCACTGAAAGCTTCGCACCATCGAGCCCACCACGAGATACCACCCATCGGCCAAGACGAAGAGAATCAACTTAAACGGAAGAGAGATCACCACCGGAGGCAACAGCATCATCCCCATCGACATGAGAATGCTCGCGACGACCATATCGACGATGAGAAAGGGAATGTAGATCAAAAATCCAATTTGGAATGCAATGCGCAGCTCGCTGAGAATAAACGCGGGGATGATGGCATGGATCGGGACATCCTCGACTCGTTCGGGCTTTGGGATTTTACTCAATGTGATGAACAGTTCCAGGTCCTTGTCCCGCACCTGCCGTAACATGAACCCTCGCACCGGCTCACTCCCCTTTTTCCATGCCTCTTCATACGAGATCTGCTCGGCCATGAGCGGTTGTACGGCGCTGTTGTACACAGCCTGACCAACCGGAGCCATGATGAACATCGTCAAGAACAACGCCAAAGACAGCAGCACTTGATTCGGAGGGACCGCCTGGGTGCCGAGAGCCTGACGCAGAAATGACAGCACGATAATAATCCTCGTGAACGAAGTGACCATAATGAAGAGGGCCGGGGCCAGAGACAGCACCGTAAGGAGGATTAAGATTTGTATAACGACGGCAGTCTGTTTGGGACCATCTGGTCCGAAATCAAAACTAATAGACGGACCACTCGCCACCGCATCCGATAGCGGGATCAGGAGGAGTGACGTCGCGCAGAGGCCACTCACCCAGATAATGGTATTCCGCCATTGTCGACTATTGCCCATGAGCATCCTTATCGTAACGGACCGAGACGACTGGCCAACGCTGAAGCCAGGACGAAAGGGCTGAATCCTGCAGGGATGACGTCGACGTAGCTGTTGCCTCCGTGGTTCGCGCCAATAATTCATGTAATTGGGTCGAATCGTTGAGACGCCCTAAAGGAACGAGGTCAGTGGCCGTCGTCCCAACTATCAGATACTCACCGGCGACCGACACGAGCGACACGGTCTTGCGCGGAGCGAGATATCCCGTCGCCAGTACTTGAACGAGTGGACGCCCTCCCACCACTCCCAATCGATGCCCCATCACGCGGCGGAAGATGACCGTCGCAACCCCCATCAACACCAGCACAACGGCTAAGGCGGAGACGGTACGGAACAGGCTTTCCCACAGATCGATCACAACCGCTCCCTCTGACCGGTTAACGAAGCTGCTGCACGCGTTCCGCGGCGCTCACCACATCGGTCAGCCGAATGCCGAATTTTTCATTCACGACCACGACTTCGCCACGGGCCACAAGTTTGTTATTCACCATCACTTCCATCGGTTCGCCGGCCAATTTATCGAGTTCGATGACGGAGCCTTGAGCAAGCTGCAACAGGTCGCGGATCGCCATCTTGGTGGACCCGACGTACACGGCGACGCTCATGGGAATATCGAGAAGGAAATCCATATTCTTCGAGGCTCCACCTGTTTCAGCACCTTGAACTGACGGAAACGAGGCAGGCTGAGGAGCAGCCTGCCCCACCGATTGAGGATCTGTGCGCATCGCAGATTCTGATTCAGCCATAATCGCTCTCTTCGTGCTATGAGGATTAATTCATCGTTTTGGTCACACGGCAGGCATGATTGCCTTTATAGATACCGGGGCTGCCCTGAAACTTGTGATAGCCTTCGATGTAGCAATCGAGCGGGTCACCTGGACGCTGGTCAAGTAAGATGACGTCTCCAGCTGAAAAGTTCATCACATCCTTCACGGTCACAGTGGCAGTTCCAAGTCGTACCGCGATGGGAAGAGGGCACTCTTGCAATCGTTCACGGAAGCGCTGACTCCAGTCACCGTTCTGATTGACGTGATCAGACACTGACCCGGAATAGAGCTTTTCCTTGATGGGTTCGAGCATGGTATAGGGATAGACGATATACAGCTCCCGTGCTGTTTCCCCCAACACGACTTGCAATGTCACGACCACAACGATCTCGGAGGAGGTGACCACCATTGCGAATTGAGAATTAGTTTCAGACCGCAAATGCTCCACTTTCACCGGCACGACGGCATGCCATGCCGTTTCAAGGTCGACAAGAGCCTGGAGCAGTAACTTCTTGATGATCCTCAATTGGACAGGGGTAAAGTCTCGACCTTCTGGCTTCACAGGGGTCTGACCTTTCCCACCGAAAAAATAATCCACGATCAAATACACCAGGAATGCATCCATCACAAAAAGGGCGCTGCCTCGTAACGGTGGCATATGAAACACGTTTAAGGACGACGGTATCGGTATCTTCTTCAGGAACTCACCGAACTTGATCACCTGCGTCCCGACGACGACGAATTCAACCGCTTCGCGAAACATGTTGGTCCAGACAACAGACTGGCGGCGAATGAACCGATCGTTGATCATCTCCAGGGTCGGCATTCGACCGCGAATGATCCGTTCTTGGTTGAACAAATCGTATTGCGTGACGCCTTTGGCGACTGCCTCGTTTTCCTTGGGCACCGTATCGACTTCTCCCGACACCACTCCTTTCAAGAGCGCATCGATCTCGTCCTGAGAGAGAATTTTTTCCATGGCCACGGCTTTTACTGCACGACGAAGTCTGTGAAATAGGCGGACCGGACACCGGGTTTAGGGAGGAGACCATTGACCCGTTGAGTGATTTCGTCGCGCAACTGAAATTTCCCTTGTGTCGTTCTCACGGCATTCACATCCTTGCTGCTGAGCAGAACGAGCACGGCATCTCGGACTTGAGGGACTCGCTCGGATAATTCAGTGGAGACCGCTTCATTCTCTACTTCCAGTTTGATCGTAAGCTTCAAATAACGAACCTCCGGTGTATCCGCAAGGTTCACAATGAATGGGTCCAAATCGACCATGACTCCTGGTGCGGTGACCTTGCCCTGTTTTCCTCCGGCTCCGCCGTGAGATTCGGACTTCGCCGGAGCCTCGCTCTTATGCTCTTCAGATGTTTCTGAAGCTTTATCCGCCCCACCTAGGAACTTCACGGCCACCACTGCCCCTCCCACGCCGAAGACGAGAGCCGCGACGGAAATGATAATGAGTAATTTGATCGGAAACGCTGGAGCGGGGGCCGCTACTGAAGCTTTGTCATCTGCTGCGGCTGCATCTGCCATAACTCCTCCTCGAGTGACTCGTTGGCCAGCTCAGGGAGGTTGCAATGCATATGCCATTATTTTTGTCCATGCCATACCTGTAACGACGATAAATCTATGCACGCGGCGCATAGTTACAATGGAAGCGCACTACGGGGCAGACAATTCCTCTGCTCTTCGTCAAGCAATCCATTGACACCGTCAACAAACTGACGCTGTGGTGACCGGAGGAGTAGGAAGTGGGAGTGTCGTGCAGAGCACCACGCGGCCGTGGCCTGAGACACACGCTCATCTCAAGCCACGACCCCAATGGTTATCGTTTCAGATTGACCAACTCTTGGAGAAGTTCATCCGATGTCGTAATGACTCTCGAGTTTGCTTGGAATCCCCGCTGCGCGGCAATCATGTCGATAAAGTTCTCTCCAAGGTCCACGTTGGACAACTCGAGCGTGTTGGACAAGACTCGTCCGAGACCAGCAAACGTGGGTGGCCCAACCAACGGCTGCCCAGATGCACCCGATTCGGCGAATGTGTTCTTACCAGTTCGAAGAAGTCCGAGTGGATCGGCGAATCGTGCGAGAGCTAGTTGAGCCAAGGGACGAATTTGTCCATTGGAGAATCGTCCGTTGATAAGTCCATTGGTCTCCACAGAGACCGTCTGAAGCGCTCCTGCACCGAACCCATTCTGACTCTGCTGCACCAATCCTGACGGTGCTCCAAATTGCGTGGTAAGATCGACTCCGGCCCCACTGTCTGTTGTAACGCTCGCCCCAAAATTGAAAGCGAGTAGCTGATCGGTAGTTGCGCCGAGAAAATCAATTCGGGCCTCGCCCACTGTAGCCCCCGCCGCGCCGCCAGCAGTGCCGGTGTCGTAACTTGTTACGACGCTCTCAGTGTCAAGAGCGCCTCCAGTGGTGAATGTCAAGGTTCCGGAGGCCACACGCACGAGCCCTAGTGGCACGTTAATGTTGGCCGCGTTGTAATTCGCCGTATCGATTTCGTTGGTATTGCCGACGACATTGTAGTTCCACGTATTCGCCGCAGTCTTTGAAAAGTAGGTTGTGAGCAGATGCGGGTTCCCAAGCGAATCATAGACTGTGAGCGACGTCGAAAACTGCGAAGTCCCGTTCGGATCTGCAAGTGAAAATGTGCTCGTTGGGGATTGCGAATTGAGATTAGCCCCGATATCAACCGTACTCGTCAGATTCGGCGGTGCGGTGGTCGAGGGTAACGTGACACCGCCGATGCTGGCTGTGATGAGGCCGTTGGCGTTGACTTGATATCCTTGGAGTAAGAATCCGCTGGGGTCGACAATGCGACTCTGCGCATCCAAGTGAAACTGTCCGGCTCGAGAGTAAAAGCTCGCACCACTGGCATCCCGGAGAAGAAAGAATCCGTTGCCGTCGATTGCCAAATCAAGCCCACTACTCGACGTACTCAGCGAACCTTGAGTAAAATTCCCCTGCACGCCGTTCAACGCCACACCCAGACCTGTCTGAAGCGTCCCACCCACACCACCCAACGATGAAGTGATCAGATCGGCAAATACCGACCGACTGGATTTAAACCCAACCGTATTCAAATTTGCGATATTATTTCCTATGACCGACAATGCATTGCTGTTCGCATTGAGCCCGCTGACGCCTGTGAAAAGTGATGGCAGAATTCCCATCGGTGCAGTCCTCCCTTTGTTTATCGTAGTTCGATGATCGCAGATGGCTCAATGGCCAAGTCACCGACAAGCAGTTTGGCTTGCCCCTCTTCCATGCGGACCCCGGACACAGTGAGCGATGCACGCCCTTCCACCGGCACCGCTTTCCCTTCGGTATCCAGCGCCGAAATGAGATATCGGTAGAGCCCTTTCGGCATCGCGATTCCATCTTGGTTCTTTCCATCCCATTCAGCTGCATGGCCCCCTGCGAGTCGGTCACGATACTCCAGGCTCCGTACAACCCGACCTTGGTGATCCTGAATACTGACGAGAACTTTTTCGGCATTCTTGTCCAGCGTATAGCCGAAGGTCGCAGGCCCATCTCCGAGTTGAACCAGTGGCTGCCCGATCGTGACCGTACGACCAACCATGGGAAGCAGCGTGAACTGCAGAGACGCCGTTTGGGCGTCGAGGCTCTTCTGAAGGAGCTGCCCCTGCTTCGCGCTCTGCTCAAGCTGGCTGAACTGTGCGAGTTGCGAGACGAACTCGGTATTGTCGGTGGGCTTCAAAGGATCCTGGTTTTTCAGCTGCGTGATGAGCAGCTTCAGAAAATCATCTTGCCCTAAAGGACGGGGGCCCGTTCGTTCAGGAGCGGGTGTCGCGCCTGCAGAATTCAGTTCTGATACATCAATCATTCTCAGTATCTCCCTTGCCGCCTAGGCCACGACGTTCAACAGACCATGTCGTACGCCACGCGTGTGGTCCTGTTGATCTGAATTGGACTCCCGTCCCATTCCATGCGAACTCTGATTCCATGGCTGTCCATGCTCCTGAGAGGAACTCTGCTGAAATGAACGACCTCCGCTTTGGCGATCGATGTCGACACGGAACTGCCCCATGTCCAATCCGTTTGCTTGCAACGCCGCCTGAAGTCGATCCTGACCGTTGATGAAGAATTGTCCGACTTCGAGTCGATCGGATGAGAAATGGGTGTGGACAAGATCATTGGTCATCGCAACACGAATATTCACATGGCCGAGGTCCGGTTGATTCACATTCACGACTATGGATCGCATCGCCGGATTCCCGGCTGATTGAGCCATCTCCTCTGCACGTGCACCAGATTGCACGTGAGTGACAACCGATGTCGGTGCGGGAGTCCCAGGAGAGAAGGTCGTCTGGCTAGATGTTCCAGGCACCACCGATTCCGCTACCGATCCATTGGCAATAGGATGATTGACACCGAGCGCTTGAGTGATTTTTGGTTCACCATGCTCCATTTCTCGCCCGTTATGACCAGACCATAACTCGCTCAACTGCGCGGATCCATCATTGCCGGGCTGCTGTCCCTGAGAAAACGATGGCTGCGTACTTGCGCCAAAAGCATCATGATCGCCAAGAACGGACATATGCTGGGCATCCGGGGAGGGCGCGGAATGATCAACCGAGCTTCCATCATGTTTGAGTGTCCCGTCCTTGGCTCCTGGGGCTTTTCCCTCTAATGATGTCGCCCCGACTTGAGCCTGAACAACGTGGGGAATATCCGGACCTTCCAGGGGAAGAGCTGAGCGAAGAAACGAATCTCTGGACACAGATAAAGAATCACTATGATCAGCTGCGACCTTGCCACTGTCATTGACGACCTCTGCGATCACTCCCTCGACAGCCTGAACTCCCAGTCCGTCATCATTCACCTGAGATTCCAACAAATTCGATTGCTGGAATACAGGACGATGCGATACGGCACCCAAACTATTTTTCAAAGAGCGATCTCCGATAGACTCAGGCGTAGTCCCGAACGGTTCGGTCGACTCGGGTGAGATCAGCGGATGCTGTGAGTCCGTGTCTAGGCCAGTTGTGTCGTGAAATGGGTGAGGTTCAGTCTCGGTCTGGACTTCTGTCTGGTCAACTACCTGAGGCTCGGCTGGAATAGAAATGAGGGTGGATAACGGAGCAGTCCCTTGCTCCTGAGACCCAAACGCAACATCAGTCTTCTGGGGTGACGATTCAAGGTTGGTCTCTGCATCGTCGTTATTCTTGTCGTCACTGTTGCCGCTTCTCGCTCTCTCAGCTGCCTGAGAGGAGGTTCCATGAACCCGCTCTGGTTGAGTTGAATCATGGAGCCCTTTGCTCTCCTTCGCACGGAAGCCGTCATCGTCCTTGTTCACTAATCGAGCACCCTCCGCCTCGCGAATAGTGGCCTTCCCCTCCTCACCACGAACCGACCGAAGCATCGACGAAAACCCCTTCCGACCACTGACAGACTTGGGAGGAATTTCGTCTCGTACAGTTCGTACGCCACCGTCTCTAGGAGCCCTAGAAAGAGTGGGGGATGTGTCTGTTGGTATAAAATCCACGTACGTCAGCCTCGTGTTGATCCGGCTGGGTGAAATACAAGCCCCATGCCACACGATCGTCCTAAGAAAGCACGGATTATTGGGCAGTTGTGATAAGGGTCTCACAAATCTGGGGTGGAAGCGGAAAACTTTACAGCGTGGTAGGCAAAAGCGTCCGGGAAAGAGAATGGTTGGTTTCTAGCCCATTACAGTGGGGCTTCGAACGGTGACTGTGGCGGAAGCTGTTTGGACCGCTCCTCAGGTAGCTTGAATCTGAAATGCCAGTCCAGCTGCCCGGATTCCGTGGCAGAACGAAGCCATCCTTCCGCGCTGAGGTGCTGCCGAGACTTCGACTTACCTTCTGGATAGAATTTGAAGCGTAGATGCCTGGACCGATCGGATTTCGTGTCGTTTGTGCTGAGGTTGCTGGAAATTTCCACATGATCCTCAAGACGATCCAGCGCTTGGTTCAACAGCGAGCGAAGAAGGATTGTGGATAACGCCCGTTCAAAAGGTTGATCCGGATCAAATGTGTCTGCTTGCGTAACCGAGACCGGTGTGACCCAATATACGAGACACAGAGCCGCGATCAGAATAGGTGGCATGGGATGACTCTATCGACCACGTACGACTTAGTCAATGCCTAGACATTAGCCATTTTGGGCAAGTGCTTTACGGCATCTGTGCCAGCAACTGCTCGGTGAGTTTAGCGGCCCGATCCGCTTTGACCTGGGAAAGAATTGCTCCGGCGGTCTTTGATTTTACTAAGCGGAGAATTTCAAGCGCCCTCCGATCCGGCATACGTTCCAGACGCGCAGCTGCGTCTTCCGACGGCATAGATTCGTACATCTTGGCAAGCCGTGTCCGTTCCTCTTGTGCCAGACGTTCCTTCTCCACATTGACCTTGGCCTGGGATCGGTCTTCTTTGGCCTGTGCGCTTTGAATCTTCTTCTCCAAGGCTTCGTTTTGTTCTAACAACTCCTCGATCTGGATTCTCACAATCATGAGCCGTTGCTCGTTGTGACGGATCGCCTCTTCCCGCTGATCCAGATCACGCTTACGCTGTTCCAGCATCTCCAGCACTTCGCGCGGAACATCGATCGCCGGCCCCTGACTTGCCGGAGGGGCTAGCAATTTGGCATCATCCCGCGCCTCCGATTCGTTCTTCTCTCCCGGCGGAACAGAAGGTACCGCTTCCAGGTTCGAGGATGTCTGTGACATCGCTGAAATCTTGGATTTGGGTTCCGACGAGGCTTGCCCCAATTGCACCATGACCCATAATAGAATAGTCGAACCAACGACTCCACCAATCAGTGTCCAGAAAGAAGAGTGTCGATTCGATCTCGGCGCCGAGTCATGAGTCCTCTGACCGGAAAAACGGACATGCTCTTTTATGGGATTGGTGGGAGATGAATTCATACACCCCGCTCTCATCGCAACAAATAACGACGGCTCGCGGCCTCATCCGTCGCTCGCTGTTCCTGACGGGCCACATCGGCACATCGTGCTGCCTCGCGTTGTTCAAGAATACGATCAAGCAACTTGCACTCCTGATTCGCTTCGACAAGGAGATTGTTGGTGCGTTGCCATGACAAGGTGGTCTGCTCAATCGCGAGATGCGCCTGGCGCAACGCCGCCTGCTGCGAATGCATA
Organism: uncultured Nitrospira sp.; assembly: GCA_964485915.1. GTDB lineage: Bacteria > Nitrospirota > Nitrospiria > Nitrospirales > Nitrospiraceae > Nitrospira_D. The sequence goes on from CAZAKX010000003.1 coordinate 31,624, forward strand.
CGCACCTGCCACTCCAACATGGCCTCTATGGTCATGCCTTGCTTCGCTTGTTGACTATATGTCTCGGCATCCTCCGACATCTCGATTTTCATCCTGCGATATCGTTCTTCGCTGCGAAAAAGAGATTGGGCGATCTGGCCCAATTCCATCATGAGAGCCTCTACCGCCTGTCCGCGCAGCTTCCGCAACGAGGCGAGGCTCATGTCGTTTTCTTGGCCAGCATCTCAAGCTGCTGTGCAGACGAGGTGAAGCTGGCTACTTGATCAATGTCTTGGCGCAAATACCCGTTGATCGCGTCCTGAGCGTCAACGGCACGATCAAGGACAGCATTCATCCCTGGTTTGTAGGCGCCGAGTAGAACCAAGTCCTCAGATTGTCGGTATCGCGCAACCAATTCCAGAAGCCGCCTGGCTGCGTCGTAGTGTGATCGGTCGACGATATCCCGCATGACACGGCTGGTGCTTTGGAGTAGATCAATCGCGGGGAAATGATTGCGTGCCGCCAATGTCCGAGAGAGGACGATATGGCCATCTAAGATCGACCGGACCGTATCGGCAATGGGATCGTTCAGATCATCTCCATCGACAAGCACGGTGTACAATCCAGTTATGGTACCGGGGCCGGGACCCGTCCCCACACGTTCTAATAGCTTCGGCAAGAATGCGAATACCGAGGGAGTGTAGCCTTTTGTCGTCGGAGGTTCTCCGATCGCGAGCCCAACTTCCCGCTGACTGTAGGCTAATCGCGTCAATGAATCCATGAGCAACAAGACTTGCTTTCCTGCATCACGAAAATACTCGGCAATGGTCGTCGCCACCAGTGCGGCCCGGAGCCGGATGAGCGGCGCCTGGTCGGAAGTCGCGATGACCACGACGGAACGCGAGAGCGCTTCAGAACCGAGATCGCGCTCTAAAAATTCGTTGACCTCTCGACCTCGCTCTCCGATCAACGCAATGACATTGACGTCCGCTTTTGTGTAACGGCTGATCATCCCCAGCAACACGCTCTTGCCGACGCCTGAGCCGGAGAAAATCCCCATCTTTTGGCCACGACCACACGTAAGAAAGCCGTTGATCGCACGTACGCCGAGATCAAGCGGAGCTTGGACCCGGGATCGCTGCAACGGGTTCGGTGCCTCGGCCTGAAGCGGGTATCTGGCAATCGTCGTTGGCATGCTCTTGCCATCGAGCGGATTCCCGCATCCATCGAGAACACGCCCAAGCAAGCCTGGCCCGACAGCCAGGTCGGCGACGTGGCCCGTCATGGTAATTCGACTCCCCGGCCCAATACCCTGCATTTCTCCCAACGGCATCAATAACACGCGGTCTCCACGGAACCCTACGACTTCCGCAGTGATCGGTCCATCGCCGACCTCCCGAGTAATCCGGCACAGCTCGCCAACCGTCGTCATGGGCCCGTACCCTTCCACGACCATTCCCACCGCTTGCGCCACTCTTCCCGACACTTCGATCGGGTCGATATGTTCAAGGAGCTGACTAAGCCTCACGATGAGTCCTGTTCCTCAAGGCATCGCCCAACCGGAGCAACTGCGTATCAAGGGACGCATCCACCATTCTGGTGCCGGTATGCACAAGGCAACTTCCGCGTGAGAGCGAGGCCACCGGTTCGATGGTGAGCATCAGTGCGGGATCCCGTTGCCTTTCCAGTTCTTCTCGAACCGCCTCAAGGACGGCTGCATCCAGCGGATGCGCCTGTATCAGTACCGTACCCGGCTCTCGAACAGCACCTAATGCGTCCTTCACTTGGATGACAATTTGTTCCCGGTTCGACTCGGCCGACTCGTGAAGAATTCTTGAGACGATCTGAAGTGACAAGGCAATCACCTCATCTTCGACTGTCTGCTGTAATTTGGATCGAGCCGCATCGAATTTCCGCGCCGCATCGATCAATACGACCAGATCATGCCGACGCTCTTCTTCCATCCGCCGTTGTCCATCCGCGACGCCACGCTCGTATTCCGACGAGCCCTCGTCCTGCGCCGCCGCACCGTCTTCCCCAAACGTCTGAAACGGAGAAGTGTGGAGCCGTATCACACCGGACCGAACCGCCGCATGCTTTAAGACGGTATTTTCGGCGCGCAACTGATGGAGTTCCAACAATCGCCGCACGGTGTTCAGCACGATTTCGGACTGGAAGGGCTTGACCAGAAAGTCTATGGCCCCGGCCTTCATCGCGCGGACTGCGAGTTCAACCGTTCCTGCTCCTGTCATCACCACACCGATAATCCGACTATCGATCTTCTGGGCTTCCTCAAGAACCGTAATCCCATCTTGATCTGGCAGCAACACATCGGCGATCAAGAGAGCCGGAGCCTGCTGCTTGACCATCGCAATCGCCTCTTGCCCGGAGCTGGCGACTCGAACAGAGACTCGTTCCGGTCGGAACAGTTCAAGAAATAGGTTGCGAATCCCCTCTTCATCATCGACGATGAGGATCGTCCCCTGCAGTCGAGCGAGTTCATGTTCGCGAAACGTCTCCGATGATATCGCCGCCCCCTTCACTACAACATCTCCTCGCCTACGCCGGCGATCACGATACGGCCCTCCTCTTCGAGTTTGCGGCAGACCTTGAGGATATTCTGTTGAGCTCGTTCGACATCCGAAACCTTGACCGGCCCTCGTGTCTCCATATCATCTTTCAACATTTCGGCGGCACGGCTGGACATATTCTTGAAGAATTTGTCTTTCACGTCGGGATTGGCGCCGCGCAGCGCAACCGGAAGGTCATCTTTGCTGATCTCTTTCATCAACTCTTGCATCCCCCGGTCATCGACTTTCACGATGTCGTCGAACACAAACATGAGCGCCCGAATATTATCGGCGAGGGTTTGGCTTTTTTCGGAAATTCTGGTCATGATCCCGCCTTCATTCGTCTTGTCCATCCGCATCAAGATATTGGCGATGACCTCGGCCCCACCGACGCTATGAGCGCCCATTCCTTGCGCTGCCAACAGAGTTTCTTGTAACGTTTCACTCAGTTCCTCCAAGACATTTGGCTGCACTTCTTCCATTGTTGCCAGCCGAATGGCCACATCTCCTCGCATATCATCCGGCAGAGCAGCCAACACTTGACTCGCCTGGTCGCTCTCTAAATGGGCGAGTACAACTGCGACAGTTTGAGCATGTTCGACCTTCAACATTTGAGTCAGGGTTTTCACATCCACCCATTTCAACGCTTCCAGGCCCGGATAGCTTTTCTGCGTCATCGATTCGATGATCCGGGCCGCCTTGTCCAGTCCCAGCGCCTTGGTCAGCACCGTCTTGATGAATTCTTTCCCCTGAAACTGAACGCCGCCCGTCGCACTCGCCGTTTGGAAATCTGAAATGACCGCTTCTTCCTCGTCTCGAGAAATCTGCGCCGTCCCGCTCATGAAGCTTCCCAATTTCTTGATTTCCTTCGGGTCAAGTTGCTTCATAACATGAGCGGCGGCCTCTTCACCGATGGCGCGAAGGAGAATGGCCGCTTTCTGTTCGCCCGTCAGATTCTTTGCCATCGCTGCGTTAAGTCGGATTCTTGAGCCACTGTTTGACGACAACGGCGGTCGTATCAGGATTCTTTCGGGCCATGTCGATGATCTGTGCCCGATCCGGCGCATGTGTTAATGACGCCTCTGTCATCCCAGTCCGACCAGGGAGGGCAGAGACCGATGCGTCGGTCTGCATTTGCTCGGTCGTCGATCCTAACATCGCCAACAACGGACGGACGACAAATAGGAGAATCACTGCGAACAGAACAATTCCGACACCATAACGAAGATAGGGTAACCACGCTTTGGGACCTTCCGCTGTCGCTTCTGCTACCATACCTTGCGGCTCATCTGGTCCCGCCCCAAATTGAACATTGACCACTTGCACCTGATCCTGCCGCTCAGCTGAAAATCCCATGGCTTTTTTGACGATGTCCTCGATTCGTTTTAGGTCCTCTTCCGAGCGTGGAATATATTTGCGCGCCGCGGCTGGCGCATCTGTTGCCTCTTCTTCACCGGCTTTGATCGGTTCATACATGCCGTCGACGAGAACGGCCACAGAGAGTTGTTTGATCACACCAACAGGCTCCACAATTTTTGAGACGGTTCGACTGATCTCGTAGTTCACGGTCTCATTTTTTGTTTGACTGTTGTTTGAGCTCGTTTGCGCGGGCTCCTGGTCTGTCCCTGGCGGCACGTTCGACTCGACACCCGGCACTCCGCCGCCGACCCCGTTGGTGCCGTTGGCCTTTTCTTGCCCACGCTGTTCACTTCTCACCACTTGACTGTTCGGGTCATAGCGCTCTTCCGTCGTCTCTACCTTACGAAAATCTACGAGACTGGATACGCGCACCACCGCCTTGTTCGGTCCCACGATCCGCTCAACCATCGTTTGAATGCGTGTCTCCACATCTTTTTCGACACTGCGTTGATAGTCGAGCTGCGCGTTGGTCAAGCCGGATGTTTCATCCGTCACCGTCGCCGACAACATGCGGCCGTGCCCATCCACGATGGTCACGTCCCGAGCCTGTAACCCTTCCACACTGCTCGACACGAGGTGAATCACCCCCTGCACTTGTGCTTGACCCAATTGTTGTCCGTTACGAAGCGTCAGGATGACCGACGCACGCGCTTTTTCCTGCTCACTCGCGAACAGTCGCCGTTCTGGGATGGCGAGATGGACCCGCGCCCGTTCTACCTCCGGCATCTGGGCAATGGTCCTCGCCAACTCACCCTGTAGCGCTCGCCGATAGTTGAGTTTTTGAACGAATTCCGACATGCCGATTGAGGTTCGGTCGAAAATCTCAAATCCAACTCCACCTCCGTGCGGAAGCCCTTGCGTCGCGAGTTGGAGTCGCAAATCGTGGACCTGTTCGCTCGGCACTAGGACGGTCGACCCGCCACCGGTGGTCTCATACGGCACCTTCGTCTCTTTGAGCTTGTCGATGATAGCCGCGGCATCTTCACTCCCGAGGTTCGTGAACAGTACTTGCATGTCCGGTTGTTGGGTCCATAGCGTAAGGGCAATGAGGCCAGCCACAGACCCCGCCAAGGCGACGAGGATGATCATCCGTTGATTGATGGTGAACTTAGACAGCATACCGGCCTCGCACCCTCATTGTGCCCATTACATCAAACCTGCATCCGTTGAATTTCTTCATACGCCGCAACCAGCTTGTTTCTGATCTGCATCATGAGTTGAAACGAGACATCTGCCTGCTGTAACGCAACCATCGTGCGATGAATGTCCTGCGTCTCGCCGGTCATGAGGGAATCGATGGCTCGACCAGCCTCCATTTCAGCATCATTGACTTTCCCAATCGCCGACTTGAGGGAGTCCAAGAACCCGGATGTCCCTGAGGTGCCGACGCCTCCTGCCGACCCTGCTTGCCCCACATCGGCAATGGGAGCGATACCGGATGTCACGCCATACAGCTGACTCATCGCTACCTCCCGATCTCAAGCGCCTTGTTCCACATGGCGCGCGTCGCGTTGATCGCTTGCACATTGGCTTCATAGGCCCGTGAGGCACCGATCATATTCACCATCTCTTCCATGACATTGACGTTTGGAAGACGGACGAACCCTTTGGCATTGGCATCAGGATGATGCGGATCATAAATCAGTTGTCCTGGTTTGGGATCCTCCACCACTCTCGCCACAGAGACTCCTTGAAGTGCATGCGAGGAGGGCCCGGCAGCGACTTGACGGAAGGTTCGCTGAAACGAGCTCGGGACCGCGGTTGAGCGAAAGACGACGTCTCGACGTTTATACGGCCCGCCATTAGGAGTCTTCGTCGACTGCGCGTTCGCCAAATTGCTGGCGATGACATTCAGTCGCCGCCGTTGAGCATCCAAACCGGACACCGATACTGCAAGACTGTCGGACATCTCCATGGCACACCTCCTCTACCTAGGACACCAGTACCAACCAACAGCAGGACATCAACGCCGTCACAAGTACCCGCTATCGCGCGTCTCGTATGGCGCTCAATAACCCTCGAAACTTAGCAGCCAGTATCGTGGCGGCAGCGTTGTACTGCATCGCGTTCTCAGAAAGCTTGGCCATCTCCAGCTCAAGATTGACGGAGTTGGCGTCAAGGGGGAGATCGCCGGCCGGCACTTCGCTGAGTTTCCCCGTCACTGCCTGGATCCCCTGAGGGCCACGCACCCCGAAGTGCCGAGATTGAGTCGCCGCTAACACAATGGGCAGACGGCCTTTCTGGGCAGACTGCAGTTGGTCCATGAATGTTAGCTCTGAAGCGCGATAGCCTGGAGTTTCTTCATTGGCTAGGTTCGAAGCGATGACCCGTTGTCGCGCGCTGCGGAGATCAAGCGTCCGCTGCAATAGTCCCATGGTTCGATCAAAGATCGTCATAACCCAGCGTCCCTTCTCCCGCGCAACGACGGGCCGTCTGCAAATCTGTGCAACCTTAATGCCTGACTTAACACTTCGACCTAGGATAAGGTCCGCTTCCAACACCGCCCTTAAGCACCCTTCCATACCCTCATTGAGTTCCCCGTCGATCTGAAGAACTGCTGGGCACAAACTTGCCGATCGGCACTTTTTGCCTCGTTCATGACATCGGAATAGACAATGGCCTTTCGCACTCACGATATTCTCGTAACTTGTTTCGCAAGGTACGGATGCTGATCCCCAGTTCTTTCGCCGCGTGCGTGCGATTGTCTTTGACACGAGCAAGCGTCTTAAAAATCAGCTCCCGTTCCATCTCCCACAGTGAACCATTGGCCGGTTGTTGAGGACGGACTGGCTGTCCCACCGTTTCGTGACATGTTTCGGCTGGACAATGTTCGGGAAGGATTGCTCCATCACCTGCTAACAGGACCGCTCGTTCCATCACATTCTCTAATTCTCGCACATTTCCCTTCCACGGCAACCGTTGCAGATGTGCCAGAGCGTCTTCCGATAGCGTCGGCGGCGTGAGTCCGTTCCTGAGAGCCGATTGGGTCGAAAAATTCCGGGCCAGCAGAGGAATATCGATGGCGCGCTCGCGAAGCGGCGGAACGGTAATGGGAAACACATTGAGGCGATAATAGAGATCTTCTCGAAAGCGGCCGGCTTCTACCTCACGATACAGTGCCCTATTTGTCGTGGCGATCACGCGGATGTTGACTGGAACCGGATCGCGCCCTCCAATTCGATCTACCTCGCGCTCTTGGAGCACACGCAGCAGCTTCGCTTGAAGAGGCAGATTCATCTCACTGATTTCATCGAGAAGTAGTGTGCCCGTGTGGGCCATTTCGAACTTGCCGATTTTTCGGATCAAGGCACCGGTGAAGGCTCCACGTTCGTGCCCGAATAGTTCACTCTCCAGCAGGCCATCCGGCAGTGCTGCACAATTGACCGCGATAAACGGCCGATGGGCCCGTGGGCTTCTGGCATGGATAAACCGAGCCAGAAGCTCTTTACCCGTGCCGCTTTCCCCATGAATCAACACCGTGGCCTGGCTTGCGGCCACTCCCTCGATCGTACTCAAGAGTCTGACCATTCCCGGGTCTTGGGTTAAAATGGCGCGGCTTTCTGTCGATTGAACAGATGAGTTGGCAGGGAGACCTTCTTCTCGTCCTGCCTTAAGACTCACGATCATGCGCTCCAGAACGTCCATTGAAAATGGTTTGAGCAGGTACTCGCTCGCGCCAAGCTTCATGGCCTCCACTGCTGTTTCGATCGTCCCATACGCCGTCATGAGGACAATCGTGACCTGCGGCGCACGCGACCTGATCTCCTTGATCAAGTCAAGACCACTCAGCCGGGGCATCCTGAGGTCAGTGAGGACCAACCATGGACGAAACCGGACGAGGCGCTCCATGGCATCACTCCCGTCGACCGCCCCTTGGACCGCATACCCGAGTCTCTTGACCGTCTCCATCAACGCGGTTCGCATCGATGGGTCGTCGTCGACGATCAGAACGCGTTCGCTGTCGTCGCTCTGTTCTACCAGAGTGCCGTTCTTCTCCCGTTCAATCATGCAGCCACTCCTCTGCTAACGCCAACTCGCAGTTCATAGGCTCGTCTTCTTCTGATTCGCCCTCTTTCGCCTCCGCGACCGGAATCTCGTCTGAGACTGACACCATCGGAGGATGCGGCAGGATGATCGTGAACGTCGTGCCCTGCCCGATCGTGCTGTGGACATCGATCCGTCCTTGGTGCGCATCGACGATTGAATAGACGATTGCGAGCCCGAGGCCTGTTCCCTCATCCTTTGTCGTAAAGAAGGGGTCAAATACACGTGACCGATGGTCCGGATCAATGCCCACACCGGAATCTTGCACAGTCAGCCGAACGGAAGGTATTCCCAGCGTCTGCGCCGGTTCTTTTTGTAGACTAATCGCCAAAAAACCTCCGTCGGGCATGGCCTGAACGGCATTGACGACGAGGTTCAAGATGACTTGCTTCAATTGCCCATCGTGACACCAGAGCGAAGAAATATGTGGATCGATGTCCACGCGAATCTCGATCGGCACCTTCGTGATGGCATGAGCCCCCAACGTAATGGAGTCGTGGATTAACGGTTCAGATAAGTGCCATCCACGAGCCATCCGCGCCGGTCTCGTATACAGCAGGAGATTGGCGAGTAATCGATCCATCGATTGGACGGCCTGTGATATCTGCTCAGCATAGCGCTTGGCAGGAGAATCCTTGGCAAGATCTCGTTGGAGCATGGACGCGAAGAGCTCGACGCTACCCAATGGATTTCTGATTTCATGAGCAATCCGACCAATGAGCTCCCCCATGGCGGCAAGTCGATCCTTGCGCTGCAATTGCTCTTCAAGGTGATAGATACGAGTGACATCTTGAATCAGAATCAGGTGACTGGAAGCGCCGTTTGGATCCGTGCGTAGCGGCACCTGGCTGATTGAGAGCACGGCCTGCCCAAGGCGTTGAGGCTGATCACATAGGCTCAGACCCAGAGCAGTGAGGACCTCCGACGCGACGCGGTCGCGCAGTCCCGCCTCAGTAGCACCGAACATCGCCTCCGCGGCCAGATTGCTGCGGGTAATCACCTCGCGCTCATCGACCACCAACACTCCCGTGGATAATGATTCAAGAATGCCATTGAGATGCATCCGCATCGCCTCGTTCTCGCAGAGCTGTCGGCGAAGCGCTTCGTTGCTGTGGGCCAGCTCGACATCCATCTGCTCCACACGTGCCGTCAATGCAGTATAGGACTGTTGCAGGGTCTGTGCGGCTTCATCAAAACTCCTGAACGCGGCCTGGAGCAGGTCCCGTTCCTCCGGCTGCCCTGTCGTCTTGGTCGTCATAGTCCCTCCGCAAGACGAGATTGCCGAGCTGTTTGCAGACTGTTCTTGAGAGATGCAGCCATGCGATTGACCATCTGGTCGGCGGCGACGTCGAGTTCGGCCAGCGCAACCGTGGCACGATCATATTGCTTCAGCGCCGTCCAATGCTTGGCCGTTTGCAGATACGCCCATTCGGACTGACGAGCGTCCGGTTTCTTTTCTAAGACTGATCGATAGGCGGCAATCGCCCGCTCGTGTCGATTCAACCGGGACAAGATATCCGCATAAGACATGAGCGTCCCGGCGGACTGTGTCACACCAGATTTGAACGCTTCTTCGAATGCAAGCGCGGACTCATCAAGCTTTTCCAGTTCCTCCAACGTCTTGGCCAGCTGCAGATACATGACAGGGCGCTCAGGATGAACCGGATGGCGCAAGAGCCATGTCCGGCAAAGGTGGAGAAGGCCTTGTAGATCACGCTGTTGCCGCATGGCGCTGATAAGAAGTTGTAGAACTTCCCCGTCGTATCTTCCGATGGGAAACTGGAACCGATATCGCTCAAGTACTTTCCGGGCAGCCTCTGCATCCCTCTGATCTAAGTAGTTCTTTGCAAGGCCGACTAAGGCTGGCTCAACCAGCGCTGAGCCTTTTTGGGCTTTGATCACTTGCTGAAGCAGTCGTACCGCTTCGGTAGTGAACCCCAGACGTCGATGTGATTCAGCGATTTCCAGCAACATCGGGGAACGCGCGTACCGTTGCTCGGCCATCGCTCCATGTCGATGAAACAAACTCACGACTGTCCAATCATCATGCGAGGCGATCGCGGCCTCAATCCAGGGAATCAAGAGCGCCGATAGACGCTCCGAAGCTTTTATGGCCCAGGATTCGCCTCCCTTCGCAACGCGAAAGGTGACCTCCTTGTACGTGCGGAGGGCTCGATTGAGATCGTTTGCCCGTTCGTACTCTTGCGCCAGATAAAACAGCGCCTCGCTCCCTGTGGGATTATCACCTTCTCGAATCGCGATTTCCTCCATCAGCGAGCGATAAGAGGCATCGGTCTGAATCGGAACCGGCACGTTGTGGATCATGGCCCCAACCATTGGGCTCAGGATCTTCCCTTCGGCCGATACGTGACTCTCAGTAAGTAGCGTCGCGAGTCGTAATTTGACCGCGGAGTCCAGCTCGCTTTGTGGGTACAGCGACGGAATAAGGGCATAGATAAACTCGGCACGAGACCGCTGATCCCCATTTCGTAAATTCTCGGCCACATGGAGCAACGCCTTCGGCGCGTATCCATGGCGTGGATACAAGTTGTAGAAGAGCAGCATCAGCTCTCGCGCGGAGGCATCATGATGCAGCTGAACCTCCGTATCCGCGTACCGTTGAAGCGCTATGGGATCACCCCGTATGAGCTCCGGCCATCGTCGATAGCTCAGATCATAGAAGGCTTGCGCGTCTGAAAACCGGTTCTGCCTGAACAGCGCGTTCGCCAATCCCAACGTCGCGCTCTGAATCAACTGCTCGTTCTCACCTCGCTTCCGCACATTCGCGAATGCATGCTCGGCATCTCCCCATTTCCCCGTGGCCATAAACGTATGTCCAAGCCCAAGCAAGGCTCGATTCCCGTCAAACGGAAGATGGAGGGAATGCGCCATGGTTTGTTCGTAAAACGCCTGTGCCTCTTGATACCATCCTTGTTCAAAGTACAAATCCGCGATCCGCCACTCTGCTCTCCTCGCGTTGGCTGATTGGGGATGGTCACGCAGGAGTTTCTTGTATTCCTGAATAGCCTCGGGTCGATTGTGTCCGGAAGACTCATCACGAAGCGAGACCTCCACCAAGAACGCTTTGGCCGATGGGACAAGCGGGCTTTCGGGATGATCCTTCACGATCTTCCCAAAGAATCGTTGCGCCTCTGCCCACGCATTCTTCTTGTAGGCAGATTGGCCTTCCTGCCATGCCAGTGCATCAATCCCTGCGGAACGACCTTCCGGTCTTGGCCCATCATCGGGTAGAGACCGGACAAGCCTTTCGAGCGACGCTGGATCTTGTACCGTAGGCTTTCGTTCTGGCAGTGGTCCACTTGGACGGTTGACCGAAGACTTCGGCGTAGACTCACCGATCGCCAGCGGAAGGAACACCATCCAAACGGCCATCGAAAGGACCACTTGACCATATCGCAAGTTAAATTTATGCACGGGGATAGGACACCAGCAAGGCTCATGCCCTAGACATCTACAAAAAAACTTCAAGGAAATCAGGATACTATTCTGGAGGAATCGTGCCCGCGGAACAATCGCGTCAGGATTGGCATCGACTACGTTGTGAGGTCGTCAATCTTTTGACTGGGTGTACGTGGCCATAATGGAAGGGTTTCCACTTGTGATCGCGGATCGACGCCTTTGCGCTTCAGCTTTTCAACCAATGTCGTTCGATTGAGGTGGAGTAACTGGGCTGCTCGAGCAGTGACGCCGTTGGCTTTCTTTAACGCCTCCATGATGAGATGTTTTTCGTACTGCTCAACCTCTCTCGAAAGATGAATGCCATCCTCGCTCAGCCGTATGAACTGTTCCTTCAGCTCGGGGATGATCGATTTCCGACTGATCTTCTGAGGAAGATCTTCGGAAGAGAGAATGCCTTGCTTCTTGAGGACAGCCATCCGCTCCATCATGTTTTCCAATTCCCGAATATTCCCCGGCCAATCGTATTCGGTCAGCAAACGAAGGGCCTCGTCATCAAGGCCGATGACCTCCGTGTGTTTACTCTGATTAAACCGAGTGAGGAAGTGGTCGATCAGGAGCGGAATATCGGTACGGCGTTCTCGGAGTGGTGGAATGACAATGGGAATCACATTGAGCCGATAGAATAGATCCTGCCGAAATCGCCTCTCTTCAACCATTGTTTCCAGATCTTGATTGGTCGCAGCAATGATGCGCACATCGACGTGAATGGTCCGGTTTCCACCCACTCGTTCAAATTCCCGCTCTTGGAGCACTCGAAGAAGCTTCACCTGTAACGAGAGGCTCAATTCGCCGATTTCATCCAGAAAAATCGTGCCTCCATGTGCGAGTTCAAAACGGCCCATGCGCGCATGCGTCGCGCCGGTGAAGGCCCCCTTCTCGTGCCCAAAGAGTTCCGATTCAAGCAGGTTTTCAGGGATCGCGCCGCAGTTCACGGGAACCAAAGGCCGATCTCTTCTTAGGCTGTTGAAATGCAGCATTCGGGCCACCAACTCTTTGCCCGTGCCGCTCTCACCCTGTATCATCACTGTGCTGTCGCTATCGGCCACCTTTTGGACAAACTCCAGCACCTGCTGCATCGGTTCACTGACACCCACCAATTGTTCCAATCGATACTGATCCCGCACTGCCCGTCGCAGGAGATGGTTTTCCTGCCGCAGCCGATGAAATTCCGCGGCCTTCCGGACAACCACCGCGACAGTTTCGAGATCAAACGGTTTGGTAATAAAATCAAACGCCCCGGACTTCATCGCACGGACAGCCGTTTCAATCGTGCCGAATCCGGTCATCACGATGGGAATAATTTTCGCGTCAAGTTTAGAAAGTCGGTCGATGACCTCAAGCCCATCAATATCGGGCAATTGGTAATCTGTGATGACAATGTGAACCACGCTCTCTTTCACCGCCTGAAGGGCCGCTGCACCATCCTCCGCGGTCGATACGGCATAGCTCTCCCGCATGAGCGCTTCTTGCAGAATCTCGCGTAACGCGGGATCATCATCGACAACCAGCACATGAACTTGGCTCATATTCGTTCCATCTCACTCCATTTGGAATACGAAATTATCCGCGGGCTTAGAATAATAATCTGCGGAAGGCAAAGCAAGTCATATCAACTATTGGGCAAGCTCCTCAGGAGCCATTCAGTGCATTAGAGCATGAGCGATGATCCACTCCTTGCCTCAAAGGCGACATTCATGAGCGCCTCCAGATCGTTGAAACCGAATGAGGCACCGTTGCACCAGACGCCGGACTGATCCTTGAACGGTCGGGAGAAGGTCGTCGAGAAGAGCGTCTCCAGAAAAGACTCCGGGTACTTTTCACCGGTTCTTGCGAGTATTGGCCATCGACACCTACCGCAGCAGCTGGTGTGTGTTTGAGCAACTGAGAGAGAGGCTTAATCACTGGAAGCGGTTCAGATATGGTCTCAACCTAGCGAGACGGCGAGATCATGCTTGTATTTTTTCCAGGGCGTCCTCAAGAGCAGGGGTATGGAGACTCATAGTCATCGCTCCACTCAATTGGAGCACCTCGAGGACTTGGTCGTTCCCCCCACAGACAGCCATTCGTCCTCCGTTTCGGGTCATCGCCATCGCGGTTTTCAGGATCACCCGCAGACCGATAGATGAAATGTACTCAATACATGAGAGGTCGAGCACGATCTTCTTTTCCCCGCGCTCGATGTGGTCGGTAAGGACCTTCTCGACCTCGGGTGCACTCTTCGTGTCGAGCCCGCCGTGCGGTTTAACGATTACAACAGGTCCACTGGTATACGATTCAATACTCATGTGTACACTGGTCTGAGACAGATCGCGTTTTGTCTCATGGACATCCTTCGTATTTCTACACGGCCACCTGTTCCGCGTAGCCTGAAGAGCATCGGAGCCTCGTCGGGAGGGAAATTTATTCTAGAAGAGTGGTGGGGAAGGCGCAAGGGCTTTGCGGGTGGCAACGACCGGAGGGTTATTTCACGCACCTGAAAGAAGCCCTAGGATGGCCGGAGGCCTCCCCTGTGAAACACCTCAACGCTTCAGTGTGTGAGCGGTGCTCCACTCCTTCGCTTCACAGGCGATATTCATCAACGCATCGAGGTCGTTGAAACCGAATGACGTGCCGTTGCGCCAGGTGCCGGACTGATCCTTGAACGGGCGCGATAAGGTCGTAGCGAAAATGGGCCCTTCTCGGCCGACATTCTGCTAGATCGTCGGCCTTGATGTTGCCGCATCGCATCTTCTGCCTTACCAGAGCGGAACTCGAAGGGACGCCTCCGAAGCAGGAAACTTCCCAGTGAACCATTCAGTGGGTCAGCGTGTGAGCCTCCTTTCAAGCTGAGGTTCCAATTGAAGAAGTCAAAGGTTTGTTCGTTGGGTGTGTTGGTGAAGCCGATGAAGTAGGAATTGAATATTGGAGTACCTGCGCTCAGAGATTAGTTTGAGCCGGATGATATTCCTCCACGGTGAGTCGAAAAGCTTGCCAGAAGAGCCGGCTGAGCACACTTGACCTCACAGCACAGAGACTGTAGAACTGTAACTCATTCATATCATTAAGATGCTGGCGTAGCTCAATCGGCAGAGCAGCGGTTTTGTAAACCGCAGGTTGGAGGTTCGATTCCTCTCGCCAGCTCCACACCAAGCTTGCTCGATCCGGCGGCTCATCCGGCGAAGCCTCTCTTCATAATCGCCGCCGGATAGACACCTTCAGAAAATCTTTCTCTCGAACCTCCACCCTGTCCCTCAGAATAGAATGTTTGAGAAGGTGTCGGGCCCCTGTTGCTTGGGACTGTGCGCTCGTCTACCATAACAGGCTGTAGGAGGGGCAGCTTGATGAAGAAGTGGCATGCACAGGGGCTGGCGACCTGCATCGTTATCCTCATGACAGCTCTGCCGAGTGCACGGGCGACATCCACCGGCACATCCGGCCCCGATGGGCCGTCGCAGGATGAGACATTGGCGTTTATCAAAGACACATGGGAAGCATGTGCAACAATGCACAGTGGCTGGCAACGTATGACCGCGAAGGACGGATCTCTTTGGCATGTCGATAGAATGGCGAAGGTGGATGTCGTAGTGATGCCCCCGTCCGCTCTCAGACTTATCACACGTCACAATGAACGCCGGAGGTTGAGCGGGATATTTGAGATTCAAACACCAGAAGAATTAATTCAGGAATTTGACTTGAAGACATTGTCTCCAGAGGTACGCCAGGAACGGGCAGGTGCGGACGCCACCCTCTATGGCATTCGGTTGCACTGTGCGCGTGCGGCCTGTGTCACCGAATGGGTTGCGTCTCTCGCGATACCAGGGAAACCCCTGCATGACCTGAAAACTGGCAAATTGACCGTCACAAGCTTCGATGAGCTTGTGTATGTGGACGGCGCCCCCAAAAGTAACCCGGAAGAGAAGAAGGGGGAGGCGTATGTTCCCGTCTGCGACAAGGTAGCCCTAGAAAGTCTCTCGAAGGCCTTTACCCATGCCATCAACCACGCTGGGGGAAAGAAGCCGTTGTTCTAGCACACATCCGGATTTCGGTGAGCCTAGGGGTGGCACCCGCAACCGCTGATCATCATCTGCCAACCACACCTTCACTGATCGATCGAGTAGTGTTCTCGGTCCCCCCCTTGTCAGATCAACAACTGAACCACCACCGACGATATCCTATGCGCTTCCTTATGTGGAGTTCACTGATGGACAAACGAACTAACCGAGGCAGCTCCAAGTGGAGAGGGTCTGTGATATAAAAAAGCTGCCTCCAACAAGGACGCAACTCTCCAATTCTGCCATTCGGGCAGTGAAAGAACCCTGGTGTACGGGCTACCGCTCCGCCTCGGTGAGATCCGCTTCGTTCTCCAGCTCCTCCACATCCGAGTCAAGTTTTCCCTTCGTCGTGGAGGGATGCAGGCCGTACTTCCTCAGCATTTTATAGAAGTCGGCCCGGTATCGGCCGGCGAACTGGGCGGCGCGTGAAATGTTTCCACCGGTCAGCTGCAGGACATTCTTCAGATAGGTTCGTTCAAATTCCTCTTTGGCCTCCGTGAGCGGTTTCAGCGGAGATTCTGCCGCGGCACTGACCGCCGGCAACAGATCCGGCGTTAGCATCTCCTGCCGAGACATGACCACGGCTTTTTCGACCACATTTTCTAACTCCCGTACGTTCCCCGGCCACGGATTGATCATCAGACGATGGAGCGCAGCCGGGGTGAACCCCTTCACTTCTTTGTTCGCCCGCTTCATACTGAGCTTCAGAAAATGTTGCGCCAAGAGCGGGATGTCATCACGTCGATCCCGCAGAGGCGGAATAAAGAGAGGAACCACTGAGATACGGTAATACAGGTCATTGCGGAACGTCCCGTTTTTCACCGCCTCACCGAGATCTTTATTCGTTGCGGCAATGATACGTACATCGACTTTGACGGACGTCTCAGATCCGACCTCGCGAACTTCTCGTTCCTGCACGGCGCGCAGGAGCTTCACTTGCATCGACAACGGTATTTCACCGATCTCATCGAGAAACAGCGTGCCACCGTTGGCCATCTGAAATAATCCTCGTTTCGCACCATGCGCACTTGTAAAGGCACCCTTCACATGCCCAAACAGTTCACTCTCGAAGAGCGTTTCGGGGATGGCGGCGCAATTAAGCGCCACGAAAGGACCTTTACTGCGTCGGCTGTTGGTATGGATGACACGCGCCATCACCTCTTTACCCGTCCCGGTTTCTCCGAATAATAAGATAGTGGCGTCCGAATCGGCGACTTGCGCAACTTGTTGGAAAAGCCGCTGCATCGCCGGGCTGCGCGCGACGACATTGTCGAGTCCATACAGTTCCTTGACCAATGACTTGAGCCGCTGGATCTCTTGACTCATCCGCTGCTGGGACAGTGCCTTTTCAATCGTCTCCTTCAGCTCCTTGTCGTCGAACGGCTTCGTCAGGTACCCGAAGGCCCCGCGCTGCATCGCTTCTACGGCATTGGGAATGCTCCCATGCGCAGTAAGAATGATCACCGGAAGCCCGGGATGACTTCTGAGCAGCTCTTCGGTCACATCCAGCCCATCTTCCCCACGAAGGCGGAGATCTGTAATGGCCAAGTTGAACATCGTTTTCTTGGCCTCTCCCACAGCCGCTTGCCCGGTCGTACATGACGTGACCGAATATCCCATGGCGGATAACCGCATTTTCAGCAAGTGGAGCAACCCCTCATCGTCATCGACTACGAGAATATTTTCTTTCTCCATAAATTCAACATTCCTTCTGCTGTTCGTTATGGCGTCGTGTCAGGGCCAGGAATAGGAATCGTCGTCAACGGTGGACGGACCGGGCGCACCTTTTCACGCATCTCCTGGTCGATTCGTTTCAACGCATCAAGCTGTGTAGAGAGCTCTTCGATCTTTCTGTCACGTTCCGCCAGTTGCTTTTGGAGACTTTGAATCGTGGCTGGGCCAGCCGACGTCTTTCCTGGGTCCTTTTTCGTCTGGAGCGACTCAATCTTTTGATCTCGATCCACGAGTTCTCGCTGTAAAGACTCAACCGTCTCCGTTTCGTCGCCCTGGGAAGACCGAAGCTGTTGGATGGCTATCTCCCGATCAAGCAAGTCCCGCACCAGGGTGTCAGCCGTTGCGGCCAACGATGTATGAGCGCCCGCGATGGCAGGGGCAGTCGAGACAGCCTCGAGCCATGATTTCGCTCCTGGTTTCGCAGGTTGTTGTAATAATTGAATCCACGCCTTGCTCGACGCTGCAAACTTCCCCGTAGGAGCCGTTGCTATCACCATTTTGAAATTTTTTTCAGCGATTGCGCGACTTTCGTAAAGACCAAGCAAGGCACGGGTAAAATAGATATGGTCACAAGGGCTTGATCGGATACATTTCGAGATCAACTCCTCCTGTTTCCTTGCAAGCGATTGAAAGCTCTGGAGTTCTTGTGGCTCAGCCGTAAAATACGGTTGAGAAATTGGAGCCGGCGTGGTCCAGGCTGCACATCCTGTCAGTAACACGGAAAGCAGGACGGTACATGGTGTCTTTGAAACTATGGCTCTTCTCACTGTTGCTGAACTTTCTCCGGCCTGGTCAACCGTAGGATAAACCGTACAGTTGCACCTTTGCCTTTCTCACTCTCGATCCAAATCCTTCCGCCATGAGCTTCGACAACCTTCTTGACTAAGGCCAACCCCAATCCGCTTCCCGCCGTGTGTTTGACTTTGGTACGACCTTGATAGAAACGCTCAAAAATATGGGGAAGGTCATCCGGGTCCACCCCAGGTCCCGTATCGGAAACAGACACCTCAAGGACTCCTGCCTGTGGATCCGGTTTCATCTGAACTTTGACCACGCCCCCTTCCGGGCTGAACTTCAAGGCATTCGACAGCAAATTGTCCAACACCTGCTCAAGTCGAGACGCATCAGCTTTGACCCACACCCGATCGCCAATATTTTCCAGTGCAAGCTGGACGTGTTTGGAATCCGCAAGGAGCCGGACTTTGTCGATGGAAACTTCGGCGATACGATGGAGATCCACCGGGACGATGCGATACTCCATCATCCCTGCCTCCATCTTCGACAAATCCAAAATCGTGGAGATCAGATGAATCAATCGCCGGGTGCTATCGGCCATGATTCGGAGGATCGTACGTTGCTCCTGCACCAGCGGACCCGGAATTTCATCAAGGAGTAAGTGTGTGCCTTCTTGAATCGACGCCATCGGTGTGCGTAGCTCGTGAGAGACGTGTGCCAAGAACTCTGCTTTCATATCATCGAGTTCTTGCAGCTTTCTGCCCATCCAATTCACCGTATCAACCAACTCCCGTAACTCAGCCGGAGCCTTGATTTGGAGTGACCCACTGAAATTGCCTTGGCCGATCTTTCTGATATGGCCTTGCAGCTGACGCAGCGGAAGCAAAATCGTGTAGCTGGCCACCCCGGCAAGCCCCAGCCCGAAGACGAGCGCCACTAAGACGAGTTGTTCTGTGACGGCCTCGGCTTGCGCAGCGCTGGCTCGTGATTCGCTCACCTCGACACTCATCCGGGCCTCGTGCAGATCGATATAGGCCTGAATTGAGGCTGACATCTGATCCATAATAGTATCGCGTTGACTCTCGTATTGAGGGTCTTTGCGAAGGGTATCCCCATCCACCCCCTGAAATTCTTCTCGATAGAGCACCAAACGTTTTGTAAGCAACCCATCTGCATCCTGAAGAAGTTTCAGCCCTTGAGGGGAGCTCTCTTGGCTCCGTAGAAGTTGGAGATTTCGTTGGAACTCGTCCAACTCTTCTTCTAAGTTCGTCAGAAAGGTGCGATCCTTTGTGGCGACGAATTTTTTCTCACTGTTCAATTGCGCGAAGAGCGAACTCAATAGTCGCTTCGCAGATTCGACGGCCGGATAATGATACGAAGCCATCTGCGTGCTCATGGACGCCAATTGGCGAAGCTGAAAGAGTGCGTATAAGTTGACTCCCCCCATCACGGTAATGATAACCAGAGCCGTCAGGACCAACCGCCAAAAGATCGAAAGTCGCATGAGTCCGCCCCTCACCCGGACGGGATCACAACTGGGCTGAACTCAGGTGTAGGGTAACCCATACACTATTTCAGCCCTGATTCACAAGTGTCTACCAACCGTGTGTACGACGAGGCGTTCAGAATGCTTCCATGTGTACTAAAGTAATCCAATGACACACAACAGGCATCTCGTGAATCGAGTCCCTACTGCCTGGCATCAAACTGGCGGGAGAACAGCCGTTGCCGTCTGGACGACCCATGAAGTGCTGCAAAAAGGTGTCCACGAAATAGTAAGATTGCCATAGCCACCGGTGGAGTCAGGAGAATCAGGATGATCCCTTGTCCTCCCGAATCAATACCCACATAGGACAACCATCCCTCGATCGCAGTCACCGGCAGCATGAGCATTTGGAAGAAGTTGAGGCCGGCTCCCCGACCAACAAGGCCGGACAGCGAAAAAAACTCTTGCAGGCCGCTTGGGGAAAGCACCACGGGCAAGATCAGAATGGCGAACGGCAAGAACCACTCGATCCAATGTTCCACCACGAATTCATAAGCGGTCTTGAAGACGTCAAGGGGTGAATTGTGTCGGACTTGGTAAATTACCTCCGGGGCCGGGTTTAGAAGAATAAAAACAAGAAGCAGAAAGGCTGAAGAAAGAAACTGGCCGTACGGATTGGCTTGCATCCCCATCTCGAGCAGCATCGTCGGCAGCCAGAGAACGAATCCAACACCGATCACGTCCCAGAAGTAATGCCCGAAACTTTCAGTCACATCCGCGAATCGAAGAGGCCGCGCCCCGCTGAGAGACTGCTCGATCAACCGAAGCGTGGCGCCGACCAATAGGGCGTTGATGATGCCAAGCAAGAACCCTCCTGCCATTCCCAACGGGCCGACAATTCTCGCGGCTCCGAGGAACAAGACGGCAAAGACAATGAGCGCCAACATCGCCATCCAACTTTTAGCAAGCGAGCGCCCCGTCGCGTAGAAGACCTGTCGATACAGGTGAACCGTCGCTGAAACAAGATTGCTCATGCGGGCTGTACCCTAGTCGGGATCGCCGCGGAGGTCAAGAACTAGTCGCGTCGCCGGCGAAAAATGCGCTTGTGGTTGACTTGCCCAGCCAGATGATTATCACATAAATCATCAGCAGCAAATCTCTTTCAGAGGTAAATTACCATGGACATGAACCGAATGACGGTCAAGCTGCAAGAGGCATTACAGTCCGCCTCCGCCCATGCACAGCGGAGAAGCCATCAAGGTATCGAGGTGGAGCATGTGCTGTTGGCGCTCCTCGATCAAGAGGGAGGAACAACCCCAACCCTCCTGGAGGGCGCTGGTCTTGCCCTGGCCGGAGTTCGGCAAGCAGTGGAACAGGCCTTGACGAAGTTGCCGCAAGTCCAAGGCTCCGGCGCTGCCGCGGGCCAAGTTCATATTGCCAACCGTCTCACCCACGTCCTGAACCGTGCGGAAGACGAGCAGAAAGCGCTGAAGGATGACTTCCTCAGCGTCGAGCATCTGCTGTTGGCCATGGTCCATGAAGGAGGCGTATTCAAGAAGCTGGGACTCACCAGAGATCGCCTGTTATCGAGCCTCCAACAAGTGCGTGGAAACCAGCGCGTCACCAGTCAAGACCCGGAAGGCACCTACCAGTCGCTGGTGAAATACGGGCGTGAACTGACCCAGTTAGCTGGGCAAGGGAAATTGGATCCGGTCATCGGGCGGGACGATGAAATCAGACGTGTTGTTCAGATCCTCTCCCGTCGGACCAAGAATAATCCTGTGCTCATCGGTGAGCCAGGAGTCGGAAAAACCGCCATCGTGGAAGGACTGGCGATTCGTATCGTGAAAGGTGATGTCCCCGAGAGCCTGAAACAAAAAAAGCTTTTCGCATTGGATATGGGATCACTGGTCGCGGGAGCCAAATTTCGCGGCGAGTTCGAAGAGCGGCTCAAAGCCGTCTTGAAGGAGATTCAATCCTCTCACGGTCAGATTCTCCTATTCATCGATGAACTGCATACGGTCGTGGGTGCCGGAGCGGCCGAAGGCGCGATGGATGCGGCCAATCTCTTGAAGCCGATGCTGGCACGGGGCGAGTTGCATCTCATCGGGGCGACGACGCTCGACGAATACCGGAAACATATCGAGAAAGATGCGGCATTGGAACGCCGCTTTCAGACGGTGCTGGTCGACCAGCCGTCCGTGGAGAACACCATTTCGATCTTGCGGGGCCTCAAAGAACGCTATGAGGTCCATCACGGCGTGCGGATCAAAGACAGTGCCTTGGTCGCTGCAGCCAAATTGTCACATCGGTACATCGCAGATCGGTTCCTTCCGGATAAAGCCATCGACCTCGTCGACGAAGCGGCAGCACGCCTCAGAACCGAGATCGACAGCCTTCCTGCTGAACTGGACGAGGTCTCACGCAAGGTGCTGCAGCTAGAGATCGAGCGAGAGGCCTTAAAAAAGGAGAAAGACCCTGGAAGCGTTGCCAGATTGACGACCCTCGAAACCGAGCTGAACGAAAAGCAACGTGACTTACAGGCCTTGAAGACCAGATGGGAATCGGAAAAACTCTCCGTCTCCCGTCTCCGCAAGATACGTGAAGCTATTGAGGAGATCAAACTCAAGATCGATCAAGCAGAGCGCGCCTACGACCTCAACCGCGTGGCAGAACTCCGGTACGGAGAACTCCCTCGGCTGGAACGGGAACTGGAATTAGAGCAGCAGCACTTGGGGAAGAAACAGGGTGACATTCGGTTGCTGAAAGAAGAGGTCGATGAAGACGAGATCGCCGCTGTCGTCAGCCGGTGGACCGGCATTCCCGTTTCCCGCTTACTCGAAGGCGAAACCGACAAGCTGTTGAAACTCGAGGAATTGCTCCACCAGCGCGTGGTGGGACAGGAGGAAGGCGTCCGCGCGGTTGCTGACGCAGTGTTGCGCGCACGATCGGGCATTAAAGACCCGAATCGCCCAATCGGCTCGTTTCTCTTCTTGGGTCCCACCGGAGTCGGCAAAACTGAACTTGCGCGGGCGCTGGCCGCCGTTCTGTTCGATGACGAAGGCAATCTGGTCAGAATCGACATGTCCGAGTACATGGAAAAGCACACCGTTGCGCGCTTGATCGGCGCACCTCCTGGCTACGTCGGCTACGACGAAGGAGGCCAGCTGACCGAAGCCGTTCGGCGGCGTCCGTTCTCCGTCATCCTGTTCGATGAAATCGAAAAGGCACATCACGACGTCTTCAACGTCCTGCTACAGGTCCTCGATGACGGTCGGTTGACCGATTCACAAGGTCGCACAGTCGACTTCAAGAACACGGTGTTGATCATGACCTCCAATATCGGCAGTCCTCAGATTCTGGAGGCCCAACAGCGCGGCGCCGCCTATGAACAAATGAGAGCGGTCGTGATGGGTGAGCTGCGGCAACATTTTCGCCCGGAGTTTCTGAATCGCGTCGACGAGATGGTCGTCTTCCATCCGCTCGGCACCAACCATTTGGTTAAGATCGTGGAGATTCAACTAGAACGTTTGCGTGGTCGATTAGCCGAGCGGCGAATCCCATTAGCGATCACCCCGGCTGCCCTTCAGCACTTGGGAGAGCGCGGCTATGATCCGGTCTATGGAGCACGGCCGCTCAAACGCCTGATTCAGCAGGAACTGGAAACTCCGATCGCACGGTTGCTGGTGAAGGGAGAATTACGGGATGGGGATACCGCGTCGCTCGATGTAAAAAATGACCAACTGGTCTTGGTCCCGACCGTGACGCGGGAAGAGGCGCCTAGCCAATAGATGCCGCGCCACCTTGTGCGTCCTTCGTGAAGCCGCTTTTCTGCTGCTTGTCGATCTTCCATTCTGTGCCCGACACTTGCAACAAGTGGCCTTTGATCGTGTGAAATTCTCCTCGTGAGAAGGACACCACATCGGGTGTTTTGGCTTCAAGGTTCAAGAGAATCTTCCCAGATCCGACTTCTCTCATGGCGAGACTCGTGTCCGTCTTCGCCACCTCGTAGGCTCGCCGTTCATTGAACATCAGCGTGCTATCCACCACCTTGGCCAACATCCGACCGGTAGAATCAAACAGCGCAAAATTCACCAAGAGCGCGCCGGTCACGGAATGGTGGGCCAGTTGAATCTGCGGCACACCCTCGACCTCGATGGTGCCGTTGGTGTTTCGGTAAAGATTGGAGCCGATTTCAATATCCATATTCCTCGATCCAGTGGGGAACTATACAGCCGTTCACCGTAGTTTCAATCAGGTCTTTCCTACCCTCGTACTTGTATCCTTAAAACCGTCTATTTTTCAATCCTCGCCGTAGGTCTCTCCTGTACGCATTGCCAGAGCCCTCAAACGCACAGGCTTCTATGGCGACGATGCCCATCGAAGTGTCCAATCAAGGACCGCCCCTCGTTTCAACGCCCTGCCTCCGAAAGATTATGATATAGTATGCTCATGTTAAAACGATCCTTAGTCCGTACCAACCTATCCAACCCTGTCAAACGCTCGAGTGATGTTCGAGATGACCGTATAATTTCAACGTATGAACCCCCTCATTGAGACGAATCCGCACCTGAAGGACCCGGCGAAATACCGGAAGGCCTTGATCGCCAACGTGGCCAGCTCGACAGCGGTCGAGACCGGCGCCCCAGTTGAATCCATCGCGCGTACCCTCACCGAAGGAGAAACACCCCGACGGATCAAGAGGGTGAAAGGCTCCGCTAGATGATCTCCGCGAAGAGTCTCTCCGTCGGTCTGTAATTCTTGTCCAGCCTGCCTGAACCGCCGCGAAATACTCTTTCTTTTTGTCTCCGGCAATCATGCTGAAGTCGAGAAGCGGCAGTCCCGCCTGAAGCGCCATCAGGGTGGACAGCACCCGGGCAAGCCGGCCGTTTCCATCCCTGAACGGATGGATCAACACCAGCTCGACATGCGTTTCAGCCAGTGCACGGATGACCTCCGCACGGTCCGCGAAATTGCATGGCGTACACCGTCGCAAGACGCCTTGTTCAAACTGTTCCACCAAAGCGGGGATGTGCATCGCACCCGCGAAGGGAAAATCGCCTTTACTGACATTGACCTGCCGATAATGACCAGCCCATTCATAGATGTCCCCAAGCCAGGTTCTGTGACATTCGCAGATATCCGAAGCGGTGAACCGATGGGCCTGGTCGTACTGCCTGATCAGTGTGTCCATCGCCTGCTCAAGCGCCTTCGTTTCCGTGTAATCCATGTCCTGTGTAGACACGATACCGAGCCGGTTCTTGAGCACCTGCTCATTCGAGCCTGGCTCAAACTGCGCCTCGGGCTGGCCGAACGCGTCGTACCGATCGTCAGGCGGCATGAAGCCTCATCATGAACGGCGGTATCATGCGCTCGTCAGTCATCTTGAGGAACAGCAAATACGTCAACTGCTCGACATAGTCGCTGTAGCTCATCCCATCGTCCCGGAGGACGTTGCAGTAGTTCCAGAGTTTCTGGACGATGACCGAGGGGCTTATAGAACCGTCCCTAAATTAGAGAATCAAGTAGAGGTTAAAGTCCGGGAACAGAATAGCGACACTAAGAGGAATCCAATTTCAGAAGAATCAAGCTGCTATGTCTTTATCTTGTCGGCAATCGTCGAGCATGCTGCGACGACGCTCGGCTTCCTTTGGCTTCCATCGGATGGCCCAGCCGGCTTTGTGAGGTTTACAGAGCGCACAGGAACGCCGCTTTTGTTTGTAGGCTTTTCGCATCGTATCCTGTTCGTCTTGCTGCAATAAGCTACGCGCGCAACACTTCCGGGCTGGTTGACAGGTAGGCCAGGATCTCTTGTTGCCGATCCTGAATTTGAAGCAAGTACGGAGCGGCAAGGCGCTCATAGTCCGTACGTGCGTGCGTCTGCCTCGCCTGTTCAAGAAACCGCCAGAGTTTCTGCACAGCCGTTTCAGCCTGATGGAGTTCGTCATCGTTGGCAATCACGGAATCACCTCGATAATAGGTTGAGGATGAAACTGTCGGTCACGTGAGAACACCGCTAGTGCATCTGCGATAGGCTCGGTGCCGATCGACTCAGTGACCCAGAAGACATCGACATTATAGCGGATTCGACAGGAATCGTGCGTAAATACAGCGAGCCGTGCATCTGGAAGCCCGGTGGTGTGAAAATCAGCGGCCATGACAACAAACAGATCAATATCTTTAGGCAGAGGAGCCCCTGTGGGAAAGCTGCCGAAGAGATAAATGTGCCTGACCTGACCTGTCTCATGAATCCGAGCGACCACTTCGCAGAGGCGCTCATACAGAAACTGCCGCCTCGCCGTACTGGTCCCATACCGTTCTCCGACTGCGGCAAGGGTGAGGACTTCAATCATGACTCGCTCTCATATTGGTTTGTCCCGTCGTCGCGGAGGACGTTGCAGTAGTTCCAGAGTCATTGAACGATGGCTGAATGTTGCATACTTCTTGATTACTTTTGAAACAACGACGGTTGATCTGCAGCTGGTACTAGTTTCTTTGCGTCTTGAAACATGCGGTCCGCATTTGGTGGAAGACCAATTTGGTTCAAAGCATTTTCAATTTCCAGCTTGCAGATCACAGCTATGCCATGATCTCCAGCCGTGGGAAGATCTGCCGCCACTTCATCACGAGATAGTGGAGTGACGATTGCGGCTTGTAACTGCAGGTGCCCGTAACGCGCCTCGATCAGTTTCTCTTTGATCAACGTAGCTCTCTGCACCAATTTTGCCAGCTTGTCGTTCTCATTGATTAAACCAATCGTGCATTCGATTATTGCCACGTGGCCAGATGGTGTGACTGCAATTATATCCGGGCCTCTTTGAAGCTTTGGTATGCGACCGTAGTTCGCAACCGAGAATCCAAGCAGTGTCAATAATGTAGAAACGGCACCTTCGAAGGCATATGGTTTATCTGTCTCAGGCTTAAGGAGCATTTTCTTTAGAAGTTCTAAGTCCTGATCAAATATCTGATGGATTGCATGCCACGGATTAAGATGCGTTTTCGGATCAGTAACCCACCACTGATGCAGCGCAACCCGATCATAGCTCAAAAAAGCTTGCAATACTGAAGCTTCACCTATAGCGATTCGGTGGAACGCAACCTTGAGATCCTTATCATCTCTCCATTCAAAGCTATCACCAGTAACACTGTCCCTAACGATCTGCTGATCCTTCTGAAACATCCTATAACCAAGACGCAGCTTGCCGGCATCCAGAGCCTTAGCCACTCGACACTCGATGACAGCTTCTGTCCCGTTGATGACTGAGTTTAATCCAACTACCGCAGGTGTTCTTGCAACAATCTCAAGAGTGGTGGACTCCCCCATTTGCATCATAGTTGGTAGCCCACAGTGGCCTAGCAACTCATTAAGTGAGTCAAAAGGAACCTCGGCCGCCTTCATCTCCCAGTCAAGTTGTCTATTATCCCCAACCGTTACCAACAAGTTTTGTTTAGCGGGCCCCTGAACAATGAGACTCGCCAACCTTGGACCATCAGAGATCAAAGGATGATAGATCGGAGCGAAGTGGGCTGAAATGGCCCCCTCGGATTCCGTCACAAGAGAAATAGGGCCTTTGTCTGTATCGATTCGCCCACCCTTTGCGTTCCCGACAAATTGAGTAATCGATTCAGATGTAGTCAGCTTTACAAATCGACCGGCAATTATACATTCCGTTTCAATCTGAACAGGAGTTTCATTGATTCCATCACGGGTTGGCTCCAGCAGGATCCGGCCAAACAGCAGTCGAGTCCCTTCCGAATTCTTCACCGCCACATACGAATGGATTGAACAAATGTACGCAACTTTCCATTTCGCAAGCAGGGATTCGAATTCTGCGAATGCTTGTTCGTTTGAATCGCTCATTGAAGATTTGCTAAACAACCGGAAAATGCTTTGGTCAATATTGACTGTCGCAACCGGTCGGCGCGGGTGAGGTTGGCTTCGACGGTGGCTTCGAGTTCCTCGATAACAGAGAAGCGGCGCTCGACTTCGACGACAATTTGGCATTGTTCCTTAATTGCGCCTGCCACTTCGATACCCGCAAGTGTGACGCCTTCCTGTTTTACCTCAATAACTCCGGTGGCTTTCCCATCTATATACACGAGGTAATCGGCAAAGCCATGCCTGCTCAAGAGGGGAAAATTCGTGAGGGCTACTCCCCATCCAGCATGCAGGTGTGCGCTCTTGTAGTCTTGGACGTTCCTGCCAGCCTGCTTCAGCGCCCGGTCGATGTGCTCGCGCACTTTGTCTTCCGGAGTTGGGGTTCCCAAGCCTCACCCAGAATCTGAGGATAAGCGGCAAAGAGGAATACCTTGTTTTTGAGAGGAATGCAATTATTCCCAGGATGTGTGTGATGCGGAAGCGAGGCGGAAGCCATCAAGCCGCTGGTTACTATGATCTGAACTCGTCTGGAATGATCAAAACGAGGCAGGACTCAAAATTTCAATCAGGACTTCTTGATCCGATCCAGGATCAGCGCGATACAGCCGCCCAACAACCCACC
>CAZAKX010000004.1:0-59120 GCA_964485915.1 uncultured Nitrospira sp.
CGCTCCACAGCACGCCCGTCAGCTCCATGACAGCCACGCGGTCAGGCACTTGTTGGAGCAGATGTGACGAAAAGTTATGCTTCGGCATGTGACGGTACACGTCCTCGATGACGGCAGACTCATCCGGGGTATGCCAGGCTGAGCGGAGCCGCTCGAACAGAGACATCATGTCGGGAAAACAGTCCCATCCCGCCTGCCACAATGCGTCCACGGTCGCCGTGAGCACGAGGGTGTTCCACAAGCCTCCGGAACGCAATGCGGCATCGGCTTGCGCGAGTCCCGGCTTCTCGATGAATGACGACACGGCATGGACCGGGTATGAGGAGGTTCGGTTGAGCCGGGCGCTGCGTTGAATCCATCCATATTCGGTTTCCAAGCGATCCGGCTGAACGCCGAGCAGCAGCAGGCGATCCGGCATCCCCTCGGCCGACGCCACGCTCTGTCGCACCGTCTCCACAAAACGCCGCTCCGGATAGACAAAGTGGTCGGACGGTTGGATCACGACCAGGGCGCGAGGATCGCGAGCATGGACATAGGAGAGTGGCAGGAAAATGCCAGCCGCCGTATCGCGATTGATCGGCTGTTCAATCAGCTTGTGGGGCCGATTCGCGACCGGTTGATCCGGCATCTCATGCCGATGGTGGCGAGCCGCCACCACCACGGTCCGTGTTGGTGATGCGATCAGCGTAGCCCGCTCGAGCGTATGCTCGAACATCGAGCGAGTTCCGACGAAGGTGCAATACTGTTTGGGACGATGGCGGCCCAACCATCGCAGGACGAAGGGCTTGACTCGTTCTCCTTCGCCTCCGGCCAAGATGATCGACCACACATTCTTACCTGCCCTGTGCTGTTCCGTCATGATCCGTACCTTTCTCCGGCATCGATACCGGCATCTTTTCGATCGCAAATTTCCTGATTCGTCGATGGGCGATTATCGGCTCCACCGACGGTGTGGGGACGTAGACTTTGTTGAAGGAGAGTTTTTATGACGTATCCGCCGGCGGTTAGCCGCGATCGTCTCATCGAGCCACTCGCCACAATTGACGCAGCGCCAAGACGGGTTCTGCACCGCCTCAGTTAATTCCAAGAACAACGAATCGGTGAAGCACGGAACCATCAGTCCCCGGCAGCGCCCGCAGATGTCCATCTGCACCGCGCTGGTTTTCTCAATCACCTTGTGATCTTTCATGATGGCCTCGCCTCGTTCCTCGACCACACTAACATTTGCTTCCACGCATCCGTCTGCATAGGTTTGCACAATAAGATGTGAGCGGATGCTACGCTACTAGGAAGGCACCCTGTACGACGAGCGAATTATCCCAGAAGGAACGGTTCCTTCTTCTGTAGGGGAGGGAATGCGTAACAAGAGGCTGCATGGGAAAGCGGCGGCACAGAATGCACGCCGATCAGCCGCATTGTTGCCGCGCCTATGAACTCACGGCACGGCTGTGTGGCAGTGAGCAGTTGCTGGTATCGATGGACGACAAAACTAGGCTCTTTCCTAGTTCGTTAGGCATCCAACACAAGGTAGGGTGGTCGATGAGGATACAGAAGACTATCTCGATCCCGGTGTCGTCAGCTTCAACTGAAGAAGAGCATGGGTGAGCGTGCTGCAGGTGAACGAAAGGTGTCCTTAATTCTCATCTTACCACACGAGAGGTGGCGTCATGAACAATGCTATGAACAACTCATTGGGTGCCTGTTCAGTCGTGGTCGCCATTCTGTTCGGAGTCTCGTTCGCATCCGCCAATCCATCGATGTTGCCGAATCATCCCGGCTATCCCATGGACAAGGCCGTCGACCCCGTGTTCGGCCAGTCGCTTGCAAACGATCCTGGGCAGAAGAACGCTGTCGGGGACCAAGCCTTGCAGGAGGCGGCAATCGCGGACGTTGACCACGTCACACAGAGCCTGTCCATCAATCGGCAGGACGAGCGCATCTTGGAGAAGCCGGGCGCGGGCCTGTTGCCCAAGGTCGAAGGTCCGATCATCAAGATCGAGCCCCCGGTACAGGAGGGGACGAAAGTGATTTCAGAACCCAAGTGACCATTGTCGGTCAGGCAGAATCATAATTCGGAGATAATGCTCTCGTAGGAGCCAGATCGAGAAATATCTCAATTTTGGAGAACGCCTTAACGAGCTGTCGTCATTGCCTCAGCGCGTGATGGAACTCGCCGCCTCCCGCAGGCCACTACATGGGCGCAGGCTGGGCAAAACCCATCAGTTCGATCGAGCTCGATCCAGGTCAGGCCATATTTCTTCAGGTAACGGTGCGCATCAACCCACGGCCTCTGACCATCTTCCGGCTCAATTTCGTCGCAGAGGTAACCGCATCCCACGCAAAACGGCACTGGAGCTGGCCTGGTGCGCTTAGGTCTGTCTGCTCGGCATGAATCGGAGAGAAATAGTTGGTATTCAAAACTCGAATTGGAACAACGCCGGAGCACCAGCCGACCATCGCGCGACATGCCATCGACAACAGAAAAGACCTCACTCCAGACATATGTTGGAAGCGACTCCACTAGTTCATCCATCGTGCAGGGGCCCCTATGTGCTAGGTTATCGATCACCGCGTCTTGAATACTTGTTTGCGCGGGAGACATGATGACACCTCCTGTCCCAATTGACATCGAAATGATCTGCTTCAAGTTCAGCGTACTGTGCCTGGAGACGATCGACAGAGGAACTAGGCAGCGACCTAGTTTAGCTACAAAACGGTACCAGCAATCCGAAGGGGGCTTCTCATTCGTCGAACGGACCTCCCTAGGTAGTGACCCAGTGCGCCGGGTTTGGTTTCGGTGTAGACTCGCCATCTCGTCCGTCAGGACAGACACCACTCGCCCCCTTTGGTGAGCTTCGGCAAGGAGTTTGGTACGTGACCCCACCGCAAGGTCAGACAAAGCCGATTGGCTGGATCATTGCAGCAGCAGCAGCAGCAGCAGCAGCAGGGATCTTCGTTCTCGACTTTATGATCCCACGTGGCATCGCTGTGCCGATGCTCTATGTGTTGCCGATCTTGTCCACAAGGTACATTTCTGGTTGGTGGAGTACCGCCTTCCCGACCGGCGGCGTTGTCCTCCTCAGCTGGGTGGGGCTAGTTCTTTCTACCGGCGAGGTTACGCCCGAGATAATTGGGAACCGGGCCATGGCCTCGTTCCTGTTGCTCGTCGTCGCGGGGCTCTTGCTCAAGGAAAAGCACCTGGCGCAGCAACGCGCCAAGGATCAAATGGAGTTGCGTGAGAGCGAAGAACGCTATGCACTGGTGGTGGCAGGCGCAGAGGCCGCGATTTGGGACTGGAACGTGCCTGAGAAGCGCGTGTTTTTTTCACCTCGCTGGAAAGCATTGCGTGGACTCGCTGACGACGAAGTGAGCGATCACGAGACGGAATGGAACAGCCGAATCCATCCTGATGATAGAGAACGAGTCATGGCGGCGGTTCGCGCTCATTTCGAGGGGCGGACAGCAGTATTTTCCGAGGAGTACAGGGTTCGCCACAAAGACGGCCGCTGGATTTGGATTCTGGACCACGGCATCGCCAAGCGCGACAGCGCGGGAAATGTCGTCCGCATGGCTGGCTCCGAAACCGACATCACCGCGCGCAAACAGGCGGAGCAGGCGCTGCGTGAGAAGGAGGAGCGGCTCGGCGGGATCTTGTCGTCGGCAACGGATGCGGTCATCTCGGTGGACGAGCGGCAACACGTCGTCCTCTTCAATAAGGCGGCGGAAGCGATGTTCGGATGTGGGGCCGCGGAGGCAATCGGACAACCCCTCTACCGATTCCTACCGGAACGATTTCGGCAGGTGCACCGGGCACAGGTGGAGGAATTTGGGCGGAGCGGAATTACCGATCGACCCATGGGTCGATCGGGCATGGTGTATGGGCTGCGCGCCAACGGCCAAGAGTTCCCTGCCGAAGCATCGATCTCACAGATCGAGAGTGGCGGAGAGCGCCTCTACACGGTCATTATGCGGGACATCACCGAGCGTAAACAATCGGAGGAAGCCCTACGCCAGGCCGAGTTGCGCTACCGCACCATTTTTGAGCAAGTCGGAACGGGAGTGGCGCAAGTGAATTCCCGCACCGGTCGGTTCGAGCGGGTCAATCGCATGTATTGTGAGATCGTCGGGCTAACCGATGAAGAAATGCTGGCGACGACCTTCATGAGCATCACCCATCCCGATGACCTCGCGGAGGACCTGGATGCCATGGAACGCCTTCGGAGCGGCGAGATCCCTGCGTTCACAACGGAAAAGCGGTATGTCCGGAAAGACGGTTCGATTGTCTGGGTCAACCTCAACGTGGCCCCCTTATGGGAGCCCGGCCAACCACCCGCCCATCACATTGCCGCTGTCCAGGACATCACCAAGCGCAAAGAGGCGGAGATCGCCGAGGCCGCTGCGAAAGAACAACTTCAAGCCATATTGACGGCGACCGACATCGGCACATGGCAGTGGGACCTCACGAGGAATGTTCTGGTCACCGATGCCAATCTCAAGCGACTGTTCCACCTCGAAGCCGGGGAGGAAGCGCCTCTTGAACGGTATGTGGAGCGGATGGCCTCCGACGATCGTGAGCGGATCGAGAAGGCTATCGAGTCGGTGATTCGCGAAGGTGGCCTCTATGACGAGCAGTACCGTGTGGTTGCCCCGGACGGGACGGAGCGATGGATCCATGCACGTGGAAAGGTGGAACGCGATGAGGGAGGCACCGCGCGGTCTTTCTCAGGCGTTGTGCTCGACATCACCGAGCGCAAGCAGGCAGAAGACCAGGCACGTCGTGCGGCAGCCGACCTTGCCGAGGCGCAGCGGATCGCCAAGCTCGGAAGCTGGCGGTTTGACGTTCAGACCGGCAGGATCGTGCTCTCAGACCAGTTATGCACCATATTCGACGTCGAGCCATCGCCGCTTGGGCAAACGTACGAGTCGTTCCTCGCTCTTGTCCACCCCGATGATCGACCAGGAATTGTCCAGGCGAACATCGAGGCGAGGCTGCACGGGACACCCTTCGACATGGAGTTCAGGGTCGTGACGCAGGATGGTTTCGTAAAGACGATGCGCGAGCTCGGCTACGCGAGTAGGGATGCGGCTGACCGGGTCGTCGGCCTGTTTGGAACCGTCCAAGATATTACAGAACGCAAACAGGTGGAAATAGCCCTGCGCGAGAACGAGGAACGGTTGCGGTTGGCGCTGGAGAGCGCCAACATGGGCACCTGGGATTGGGACAGTGAGACCGACTCATTGCTGTGGAACGATCGGCAATTCGAATTGTTCGACATCCGGCCGGAAGACTTTCACGGTACAGGAGCCGAAGCGCTGGCGAGGATTCATGACGAAGATCGGTCGCGTGTCGCTGGAGCCGTCCGCAGATCGGTGGAAGAAGGCGTGGTGTTTAGAGAGGAGTTTCGGGTCGTCCATGCGGATGGCTCGGTACATTGGCTGTTTGGCTCGGGTCGCCCCCAGGAGGATGAACATGGTCGCGGTCGGCATGTGGTCGGGGTGAATCTCGATATCACCGAACGCCGACGGGCCCAGGAAGAGATGCAGAATCTGAACGAAGTCCTAGAGGCGCGTGTGCGTAAGCGGACGATTGCGCTGGTCGGGGCCAACGAGCGGTGGGATTGGGTCGTTCGCGCGACCAACGACGGAATCTGGGATTGGGACCTGCTCCACGACACGGCCTACTTTTCTCCTCGATGGAAAGAGATGCATGGGTTCCTGGAGAGCGATCGAACGGAATCGACGAAGGAATGGTTGGCAAGAATCCATCCGGAGGATCGGCCTCGAGTGCTTGCATCGCTCAACCGGTGCCACGCCGCCAAAGGATCTCAGTTTTATGAGGAATATCGCGTCCAGAAGAAAGACGGAATCTACTTTTGGGTGCTCGACCGTGGCATCGCCGTCTTCAACGATGAGGGCCGTGCCATCCGTATGATCGGGGCGGAGTCGGACATCACCTGGCGTAAGGAGGCCGAGATGTTGTTGCGAGAGCGAGAAGCGCAACTCCGTGATCTCGGCGCCAGGTTGCTGCGGGCTCAGGAGGAGGAACGGCGACGGATCTCGCGGGATCTGCATGACGATGTGATGCAACGGATGGGGGCTCTGACGTTGGATCTATACAGCCTCGTTTCCTCTGCGGCCTCGCCCGACGGGGAACTGCAATCGCAGCTCAAATCCTGCGGGGCGTCGGCGGAACAACTGACGACAGACTTGCAACGAATGGCGCACCAACTCCATCCCTCGATTCTGGAGTTTGGGGGGCTAGCGGCAGCCGCGCGTGAACATGTCCACGAATTCGCCATGCGAACAGGATTGTCAGCGGAACTTCTGACCAGGAATCTACCCCAGGACATCCCGTTGGATCATGCGACCTGTCTGTATCGTGTGTTGCAGGAAGGGCTGCAGAATGTACAGAAACACGCTGATGCGAACACTGTCTTGGTGCGGCTGCTGGGGACAGACCAGGGAGTGGGATTGTGTATCCATGACGATGGACATGGTTTCGAAGAGGTCAATGGGACCGCTCGGCGGCAGGGGCTGGGCTTGACCAGCATGGGGGAGCGGGTGGGGATGCTGAACGGCACGTTTCGTATCAGGACGAAACCCGGTGACGGGACGGAAATCCACGCCTGGGTCCCTTTGGAAGAGGTGAAACGTGAGACGTGAAATGTGAAACGTGGGGCGCGCGCATGGTGAACGACGATAATCGGTAGGGAGACGACTTGTGTTCCATACGGGCGGGGGCATAAAGTAGTACCATGTCTGAGATGCTTAAGAGTAAAAAGCCCCGCTTGCTCATGGCCGACGATCACTCTATTATGCTGGCGGGCCTGCGAAAATTGGTTGAAGGCACCTGCGAGGTCGTCGGGGCGGTCGAGGATGGCCATGCGCTGGTCGAGGCGGCTGAGCGGCTGCACCCGGATCTGATTCTGATCGACATCTCCATGCCCCTTTTGAATGGGATGGACGCCGCGCGACAGATCAAGAAGTCGGTGCCGGACGCGAAACTGATCTTCCTGACAATGCATGCCTCTCCGGTGTTTGCCACCGAGGCGCTCCAGACCGGGGCCAGCGGGTATCTGCTTAAGCAGTCGGCGGCCTCCGAATTGCCGCTCGCGATCAACACCGTGCTCAAAGGACAGATCTATCTTACGCCGACCATCACCAAGCCCGTCCTTGATTCTGTGGTGAGGCCGAAACCGACGGAGTTGAGGAAATCGCTGATGGATTTGACGCCTCGACAGCGTGAAGTGCTGCAGCTCCTCGCAGAAGGCAAGAGCCCCAAAGACATCGCCGTCCTCTTAAATCTGTCGATCAAGACCGTGGAATTCCACAAAACGCGGCTGATGGAACAACTCGACCTTCATTCCACACTCGCGCTGGCCAAGTTTGCTATTGCCGAAGGCCTGGTCAGCGCTGATGCCGGACTTTCCTAGTATCCTTTCCGTTCCTCTCCAGGCAACCACCTAGTAGTGTGGTTGCACAATAACCGCTATCCTTAGCCGGTTTTAATCTCTCAACGGTCCCAACGACACGAAGCATCCAAACTGGCCGAAGCATGGATCGACTAGAGGAACGAAGGATGGATGACAAGGGGGGAGCTTATGGAGCCGATGATCGCAGCAAGCAAAGTTGCGTCCAGGAGTCCTGACCGTACATCCGTTGGCGAACATACATGTGCACACAACCGTGCGATCGATGATGTGTTGACTGCCCGAGGAAAACGGACGGGAAAGGTCCGATGCCTCGAGTGTCGGGCGATTATCGACGATCCCTATCGCGGCACGAAGTAAATGGCTTCTCGATGCGGGAAGATTTCACGTTGTCGTGATCCGCAAGATCGATCTGGTGAGTACTTCGGAGTGAAAGCTGAAATCAGGGGAGGTACGCACCCACAATATTTATGAGGGAAGTCTATGGACACACCTCGGATCCTCTTAGCCGACGATCACCCCCAGATCTTATCGAATCTCTGTCGATTGGTGGACGGGGTGGGCGAAGTGATGGGTGCGGTGTCGGACGGACGGACGGCGGTCACAGAATCGCTCCGTCTCCGTCCGGATGTGGTGGTGTTGGATCTCGTGATGCCGGGAGTCGAAGGTCTTGAAGCGGCACGGCTTCTTCGCCGGGACCTGCCTGGATGCAAGGCCATTATCTGCAGCATGTACGCGCATTCTGAGTTGATCGCGGAGACTTTTTCAGCCGGTGCGGTCGGACTCGTGCGCAAGCAGTCGGCCCATGCCGATCTCGCGCCGGCCATCCGTGCGGCATTGAATGGGGAAACATTCGTCAGTCCCTCGCTGAAACAAGACGCCACGCCGTTGCAGAAGAATGGCAGTAGCGGATGACTCAGTAACCGCCAAGTTACAGTCTTGTCAGAGCGCTTGGCTTTGGCTGTTGCAAGGCGCCGCCCTCCCTGTCGCAAAACTCCTCAGCGCGTAGCTCCCGATGTGTTGCGCAAAAGGGCAATAACCTCGTTCCTTGACCCATTCATCGACATCTCGGAGGTGGCTCATGTCTTGCAGTTTGTTTAATCGTCATCGAGGATGGGGGAGAGAGTCATGCCGAGTGGGGAATCATCAAGTGAATAGAGGAGGCATCCATGAAGCTGCTAGGTGGTATAGCAACAGTGCTTTGTATGACGGCGGTTCTGATCAGTCCCGCATGGAGTGACGACAAAGGGAAGAAAGATGAGGTGAAGGAAGCCGTCGAAATGGCTGCGGCGGCCAAGGTGACGATCGACCAAGCCATTAAGACGGCCTCAAAGAAGGTGTCGGGCAAGGTTATTGAGGCTGAATTGGAAAAGAAGCACAACAAGCTCATCTGGGAGGTCGAAGTGGTTACGGCCGACAACAAAATGATGGAAGTTCATATCGACGCTACGAGCGGCGCGGTGATCGACGTGGAGGAAGAGTAGTCCTAGACGGGCTAGCAACAGAAGCCGGAGCACAAGGAGTGATCCACAGACGGGTGATGCGTGACTAAAAGGATCCTGATTGCAAGACCCGACTACATCAACCGCAAAAGTATATAGAGCTGGATGACATGGGGATCCCTGTCTCCCGGCTAGACGGCTCTAGCAGAATGCTGAAAAAGTCCTCCAGCGGCGTTCTCGCATCACTCAGAGGCTCAACGTACCGAAGCGTACGCCTCGCCCCTTCGCTCGCTGCGGCCTTGCTGGATGGCCTTTTTGAGCATTCTGGGGGTGGAGAGTGCCACAGCTCTTTCTGTCATCGTGCACCGCTGTGCGAAGCAGACACCGAGTTTTTCAGCAGACTGCTAGCGAAGGGGGGATGCTATGCCATTGAGGAAGACGCTTGCCTTAGGGTTGGGTGTCATGCTGTGCCTACTCTTGGGTTGGGGGAGCGGATTGGCTGGCAAGGAATCGGCCTTGGTTCCTGTAGAAACTGTGGTGGATTACATTCATGCCGTATTGACGTCAGACCGGACGTTTTACACCGTGCAGGTGGTAGAGGGGATGCAACGGCGTGGAGTGATTGAATCCTCGGAACACTGGCGATCGGAAAAGGCATTGCCTCTGCCCGCCCAATTTTTTCAGGAGTCCTCACGGCTAGCTGCGTTGACAGGAGTCAAGGTCCAATACCGGCTGATCAGCCTTCATCCGATCAATAAACTGAGCGGGCCCACGAATGAGTTCGAGAAAAAGGCGCTGGAAGCCATCATGGCGGATCCGGATCGCTCCTATAAAGGATTCGTGACAGAAGGAGACAACCGACGGTTTGAAGCCTTGTACGCGGACCGTGCAGTCTCGTCTGCCTGCGTGACGTGCCATAACGCGCACCCGCAGAGTCCTAAGCGAGACTACAAGCTCAACGATGTGCTGGGAGCGGTCTCGATTTCCATTCCGGCTCCCGGTTGATTCGGAAGATCCGCTCATGACAGCACCTATGCCGAGGCTGTTTTCATAACGGTTATTCGGGAATAGCCGCGCGGATGTCGCGCACACGTTCGGCCAAAGCCTCGGCTTCGGCCTCACGATTCAGCGATCGGAGTGCCTCGGCAAGGCCTTGCTGAGACCAGAGGTTGTTCGGGAAACGTCTCAGATCTTCACGAAACACCTGCTCGGCGTCATCGGGGCGCCCCGCCTTGAGCAACAACGTGCCGAGCTCCTGTCTCACCGGCACTGTCCAATCCGGCGGCTCACCGTACACGAGGGCGTCTTCGCGACGCACGGCCTCCCGTAGATGATCGATTGCGCGGCGCAGATCACCCTTCGCCGCAGCGATGTGGCCCGCAAGGCCCTCCTCGGCAATTCCCAGCACGGCGCCGGATGTGTTGAATTCAAGCCGCAGCGACATCATCCGGGGATCACGAGCTATGGCGCGCAACTGTGTGAGTGTTGCGTCCGCCGCCTTGAGGTGGCCACGTGCAGCCAACGCTCGCCCGTGTGCGTACAGCCATATCGCACGGGCGTGTGGGAGATCCTCCGCGGGCGCCTCTGCGTTCAGCAGCTCATCCCAGCGTCCGAACCGCACGCGCATCTGCAGATGGCGTGTCTGGTGATGCTGGAGAAAAGTCATCCCGGGCTCATGCAGCAGGTCCTTCGGTGCCAGGGACGCGATCTTATCGGCGGCAGCGATGGCCTGCTTGTCACGGCCGATCATGCTCGCGGCGAATGCCAGGAAGTCATAGTTGTGTGGGTAGTACCCAAGCACATAGATACCGGCTGCGGGACCTTGGTCGCGAATGTAGGTCTCATCGGCATGCACCGCATGCTCGTTGGCCTTGATGGCGTCCTCATACCGGCCGACTCGGATGTAGATATGGCCCGGCATGTGCACGAGATGCCCCGCTCCCGGCATCAGGTCTGCGAGGCGCTCGGCGGCCTCGATTGCTCGTTCTGGTTGGACCGCCTCGACCGCATGAATGTAAAAGTGGTTGGCACCCGGGTGATTGGGCTCGGCGGCCAAGACCTGCTCGAGATGTGACAAGAGCTCGATCGTATTCGGTTTTGGTTGGCCGTCACTGGTCCAGTAGTCCCATGGGCTCAAGTCCATCAATGATTCCGCATACAGCGTCTTGGCTTCCAGGTCATCCGGGAAGCGGAGGACCACATCGGCCATCGCGCGCGCATAGGCGGAATCCAATTCGGCACGATCGACCGGCGGCTCGATTGCATAACGCGTCGTGAGCGCTCGGATCATCGCTCGTTCACGCGCACTCACCTTCTTCTCATGCTTAAGAGCCTGATGAAGTGCGGCATGGGCAAGACGGCCGCCGCCGGCATCCATCGGCGCATTGATATTGGGGCCGTAGGCGAGCGCGATGCCCCAGTAACACATAGCGCAGTCCGGATCGAGCCGCGCCCCTTCCTGGAAGGACCGGATGGCTTCCTGGTGGTTGAACGCATAGTACAGCCGCAATCCCTGATCGAAGTAGCGCTGCGCGACCGGCACGCTCGCGGTGATCGGGTAATGTAGCTCACCCAGGTTTGGATAGAGCGGAACCTGGGCTGCATCGGTTGCCTGAATCTTGGAGCCGAGGTGTTCCTGCGCGGCCTGTGCTCCAGCCAGCCCGAAGAGGAGAGCAGCGGCTAGTGCGGTCAGATGTCGCGTCAATGTCCGGCCGAGGGTGCCCGCCGACCAGTCTGTCGGTACCGATGTGTGTTGATCGACTGGGAAGCCGGTATGGTCATCATTTTTCATGGCGGTACCTCAAAGTATGAAATTATGCGACTCCCTCCAGATCCAATTTCAACGCGAGTAATTTCAACAAATCCTTGAGCGTCACGATGCCGGCAAGACGATCCCCGTCCATGACTAAGAGCTGGCTATTACCGGTCCGGTTCATGATGGCCAGAGCGGCCAGCGCTCCGGTCTCGATGTCGACCGTGTTATCTTTTGAGCATGGTAGAGCGACATCGCGCACGAGGAGTCGATTCCACTGGTCGCGCGGGATTCCTGAGATTTGCTTCGAGCCGATGCAGCCGACTAGACGAGAGTCGTCGACAACTGGATACATGGTGTGGAGGGATCGATAGAAGTGGTCTTCGACCAACTTCTCCACGGAGAGATCTGGTGAGACCGTCGCAGGGTTCGGCGTCATGAATCGCTGGATCGGCTCGCTTCCCAGCATCGTCCGGGCAACCACCTGGTAGTAGGAGGCCTTGGCCGCTCCCCGCAGGAACAAGCCGACAATGAACCACCAGACCCCCACGATAAAGTTGCCGGTAAAGGCCTGAGCGACTCCCGACAACATCAGAAAAAAACCGAGGATTGATCCAGCCAGCGACGTCCAACGAGTGGCCCGACGGAAATCTTTTGTCCATTGCCATAAACCGGCCCGCAGGGCCCGCCCACCGTCAAGAGGAAAGGCTGGGATCAGATTGAATCCGCCCAGGAGGCTGTTGCCGAATGCCAGACATCTAAGAACTCCTAAAGCGGGAAGGGGAAGCTGAATCTGATACCCGACTTCGAATGCCAGATAGAACGCGGCGCCCAGCGCGAAGCTGGAGATGGGGCCGGCGATTGCCATAAGACATTCCGCTTTCGGACTGGGCGGTTCTTTTTCCATCTGCGCCACGCCACCAAAGATGAGTAAGGTGATCGTGCTGATCGGAACTCCATAGTGCCGCGCGACCAGAGCGTGGGCGAACTCGTGGAAGACGAGCGATCCCAATAGGCCCATCGCTGCGACGGCGCCCATCCACCAATAGGCAGAATCGGAAAGGCCGAGATAATACTCAGGGAAGTACCAACGCGCCAGCGACCAGGTGGCCAGCACGACAAGGAAGATCCAACTCAGATTGAGCCGGACCTTGAACCCTAAGATGTCGAACAGTGTCACGTATTTGCTGGGCATCACCGTCTCTCTATCATCGTGCCTTCGCGAAAGCCACAACAATTCACCGGTACATGTGGCAAGCATGACACGATGGCCGATGTCGAATGGACATCCTGACCAGTATTGGTCTGGGCATCCACGTCTGTAGCATCTTGCAACAGCGCCCATGATAGGACTGGGGTCTTTTGCCTGATGGGTGCGGCAATGACTTCTCCCAACCGCTTCTCTTTTAAGCGACTTGAGCCACACCGTGCTCATATCTGATTCGGAGCACATGGCACGATGATTGCGCCGCGAGTGAGAGAAGCAGGTGCATGCCTCATCTCTTACGCAAGTACAGGCCTGCACCATCATAACAAGAGATCGATGGCTTGAGGATGTACCTATCATCATGCTGACTGTTCGCATTCATGGTCGAGGTGGGCAAGGGGTGGTCACGGCGGCGGAGCTGCTGTCGATAGCTGCGTTCACAGCCGGCAAGCAGGCTCAGGCTTTTCCCAGTTTTGGTTCGGAGCGGATGGGGGCGCCGGTGATGGCCTTCTGTCGCATCGACACACAGGCGATCCGAACCCGCGAAGCCGTGACGCATCCCGATGTACTGATCGTGCAGGATCCGACCCTGCTCCACCAGGTTGAACTCTTCGCAGGCTCGTCACCGGATGGCTACGTCCTCATCAATTCAACTTTCTCGTTGGATGAATTAGGGATCGGAGAATGTCTGAAGTCGATGCCGAGCGATCATGTGTGTGTCATACCGGCCTCGGACATCGGGGTGAAGCACATGAGACGCCCCATCGCGAATACGCCGTTGCTGGGCGCATTCGCCGCGATGACCGGAGTGATTGATTTGGCTTCGGTCCAGTCGGCGATGCGCCAGAAGTTTACGGGATCTCTGGGCGAGGCGAATGCGGCCGCCGCGAAAGACGGATTCGACTATGTCCTCACGGGTCCGGTGGATGAAAGGAGCGACCGGCACCATGCGCGCGCAAATTGAAGGATCGCAAGCCATTGCGGAGGCAGTGGTCTTGTGCCGACCGGAGGTCATTGCGGCCTATCCCATCTCGCCGCAGACGCACATCGTTGAGCGGTTGTCGCGCATGGTCAAACAGGGCGACGCCGGCCGCTGTCAGTACCTGAATGTGGAGTCCGAATTCGGCGCTCTCAGTGTCTTGATCGGAGCCTCGGCGACCGGTGCACGGACCTACACCGCGACGACGAGCCAGGGACTCCTGTTCATGGCTGAAGCCGTGTACAACGCGGCGGGACTGGGGCTGCCGATTGTTATGACGATCGCGAACCGGGCGGTCGGCGCACCGATCAACATCTGGAACGACCATTCCGACAGCATGGCCCTGCGCGATGCAGGCTGGATTCAGTTGTACGCAGAAACGAATCAGGAGGCCGCAGATCTCCACATTCAAGCGTTCCGATTGGCGGAGGAGCTGAGCTGCCCGGTGATGGTCTGCATGGACGGCTACATCCTGACCCACGCCTATGAACCGATCGATCTTCCTGACCAGTCCGCGGTCGATTCGTTTCTGCCTCCTTTCTCGCCGGTCCAGGTGCTGGATCCGAATGAGCCGATCTCCATCGGCGCAATGGTGGGACCTGAAGCCTTCACCGAGGTGAAGTACCTGGCGCATCGGCAACACCTTCGGGCGCTGATGCTGTTGCCGGACATCGCCGGTTCATTCGAACAGCAATTTCACCGAGGTTCCGGAGGCCTCTACCGGGCCTATCGAATGACTGATGCCGACACGGTCGTGATCGCGCTCGGGTCCGTGATCGGGACGATCAAAGACACCGTGGACGAGTTGCGCAATGAAGGGGTCGCGGTAGGTTGCCTGAAGATCGGGTGCTATCGGCCGTTTCCAGCGATGCAGCTGCGCACCGCGTTGGAAGGTGTTTCGCGCGTGATCGTCGTCGAAAAAGATCTGGCGGTGGGAATCGGAGGCATCGTATCCGCTGATGTTCGGATGGCTTTGAATGGGTTGCCCATCCCCGTGCACACCGTCATTGCGGGATTGGGAGGACGGTCGATCTCCGCGGAGTCGCTGAAGCAGATGGTGCGTGATGCCCGTGCGGAGCGTCTGAGCGAACCCTACTTTCTGGACCTGAACATGAGGGTGGTCGATGAAGAACTTGTCCGAAGGCACGAACAGCGACGAGCGGGGCCGCTCGCGGAGCAATTGATTCGTGCCGTCAATGCCATCGGTACCAAAGTCGTTTGACGGAGCACTCGATGACGACCCAACGCATCAAGTTTTATCAGACCGGAACCTACACGGCGGGTAATCGTTTGCTCGACGACGAAGCCCGCACCGTTCAATCGCGACTGGATCGCACCAATTCCCTGAACTCCGGTCATCGCGCCTGCCAGGGGTGCGGAGAGGCATTGGGAGCGCGCTACGCCATCGATGCTGCGATGCGCGCGTCGAACAATCGGTTAATTGCCATCAACGCCACAGGCTGTCTTGAAGTCTTTTCCAGTCCTTACCCTGAAAGTGCCTGGCAGATCCCGTGGATGCACTCGCTGTTCGGCAATGCCCCGGCGGTGGCGAGCGGTGTCGCGGCGGCGCTGCGTGCGAAAGGACACGAGCACGTGAAAGTCATCGCCCAGGGAGGCGACGGGGCGACGGTCGACATCGGGTTCGGGTGCCTGTCCGGGATGTTCGAACGAAACGACGATGTGCTCTACATTTGTTACGACAACGAAGCCTACATGAACACCGGCGTTCAACGGTCCGGGGCGACGCCTCCGTTCGCGCGAACGAACACGACGCAGGCGGTCGGTGAAGCCCCGGGCAATCTCTTGGGTACCGGGAA
Source organism: uncultured Nitrospira sp. (assembly GCA_964485915.1). Lineage (GTDB taxonomy): Bacteria > Nitrospirota > Nitrospiria > Nitrospirales > Nitrospiraceae > Nitrospira_D. The sequence continues at coordinate 15,628 of CAZAKX010000004.1, forward strand.
GAATGTCCCTCGCATCGCCATGGCGCACGGCATTCCCTATGTCGCGACGGCCTCGGTGGCGGATCTTCATGATCTGGAGGCAAAGGTCATCACAGCCATGGGAATGCATGGCGCACGGTATCTCCATATCCACGTGCCCTGTCCGCTCGGGTGGGGATCGGATCCGGCGCATACCATGAAGGTCGCCAGAATGGCCGTGGAATCCGGCCTATTCCCTTTATTCGAAGCGCGAGCGGGCCGTGTGGTCGATCGGACGCGGATCCGGCGGAAGGTCTCGGTGGAGCGGTACCTCGAACTCCAAACCCGCTTCAAACATCTGTTCGAACCGCGCCGGAAGGATGAGGCGATCGCCGCCATACAAGCCATTGCCGATGAGAATATCGTGACGTACGGATTGACCGATTCGAGAGTCCCATGAACCACAAACCCTTTGCCATCACGCTCGATCCGAACAGCAGTCTGGCCAACCATACGGGTAACTGGCGCACGATGAAGCCGGTCTATGTCGATCGGCTGCCCCCCTGTAACCACGCGTGCCCTGCCGAGGAGAACATCCAGGCCTGGCTCTATCTCGCGGAAGAGAAGAACTATGAAGCTGCTTGGCGTCGGCTCATGGAAGACAATCCCATGCCGGCCATTCATGGGCGAGTCTGCTATCACCCCTGTGAGACCGCGTGCAATCGTGGTCAGTTGGATGAAGCCGTCAGCATCCGCGCCGTGGAGCGGTTTCTTGGCGACCTGGCGATCAAGGAACGATGGCAAGTCCTCTGCGCCCCTTCAACGGGAAAGAAGGTGTTGATCGTGGGTGCAGGACCCAGCGGGCTGTCTGCCGCGTATCACCTGACGAGAATGGGGCACCGGGTCACGATTCATGAAGCATCGGACAAGGTCGGTGGGATGATGCGCTACGGCATTCCTTCCTACCGGCTTCCGCGTGATGTCGTCGATGCGGAGGTCGGACGGATGGAAGCGATGGGGGTCACGATCCGACTCAATACGAAAGTCGAGGATCTTGATGCGGCGATTCAGGAAGGTGGATTCCATGCGACGTTTCTTGCGGTCGGGGCCCATCTCGCCAGGCGCATCGACATTCCTGGTTTCGATGCCAAACGATTGCTGGACGCCGCGACGTTCCTGCGCAGCATGGAAAGCGCTGCACCGATCAAGATCGGGAGGCGGCTGGCGGTGTATGGCGGAGGAAACACCGCGATCGATGTGGCACGCACTGCCGAGCGTCTGGGCGTGGAGCCGGTGATCATCTATCGACGGGACGAGGCCCATGCCCCATCGTTCCAGGAGGAAGTCGCAGAAGCGCGCGAAGAGGGCGTGCGGTTCCAGTGGCTGCGCAGCATCGCGAAGGGTGCCGACAAGAAGTTGACCCTCGAGGTGATGGAGATAGACGAACATGGCAGGCCGAGACCTACAGGCCGATTTGAAACGATTGAAGCTGATACGGTGGTGCTGGCATTGGGACAAAAGGCTGATACCGCGTTCCTGCGGAATGTGACGGGAGTTCGTCTGCGGGACGACGGCACGGTCGGGGTCGACGAACAGATGATGACCGGTCATCCAGGTCTGTTTGCCGGTGGCGACATGGTTCCCGGCGAACAATCCGTGAGTATGTCCACCGGCCACGGGAAACTGGCCGCGCGCCACATCGATGCCTATTTGCGTGGGACTCGGTACGTGAGGCCTCAGGGCCATGCGCTTGCCACCTTCGATCGGCTGAACACGTGGTACTACACCGACGCGGAACAATCCAAACAGCCGGTGCTGGCACTTGCCGGGCGGCGTGGGAGCTTCGAGGAAATGGTCGGAGGGTTGGATTCCGACACAGCCTTGCTGGAGGCCCGCCGGTGTTTGTCATGCGGCAATTGTTTCGAGTGCGACAACTGCTATGCCGTCTGTCCGGACAATGCGGTGATGAAACTGGGAGCAGGCAACCGGTTTGCGATCAATTATGACTACTGCAAGGGCTGCGGTCTCTGCGCGGAAGAGTGCCCCTGTGGAGCGATCGACATGGTGAAGGAAAGGAATTGCACGGAGGGGAAAGACACATGAGCACCAGAAAAGGCAAACGCTATACGACGTCGTACAAGGAAAAGCAGGATCCGAAACAGGATCCCTATGTGATGTTCAAGGCCCCGAAGGGACCGGCCATGTGCCGAACATGCAAAGCCATTTATACGAACAAGCGGTGGTACGTCGATCGCGATGAAGCCCGTAAGCTGGCAGACGCTTCCACCACCCACAAACTTCTCTGTCCCGCCTGTCAGAAGATCCGGGACGATTATCCGGAAGGTGTTGTGACTATGAAATGGTCTGGGTTGAAAGACCACGAGGCGGAGATCAGGGGATTGATCGCCAATGTGGAGGCGCGTGCCGTCTCCGTGAATCCCCTCGACCAGGTGATGAAGATCGCCAGACGCAAGAAGGATTTGGAAGTCCAGACGACCAATGATCGGTTGGCGCAGCGCCTCGGACGCGCGTTGGTGCGGGCTTATAAGGGGACGGCAGATTACAAGTGGGCGCATCGCGACATGATGGTTCGGGTGACATGGCAGGGGCCTGAGGAAAAATCTCCGCGAAAGGGCAAGAGGTAATGGAGAAAAATCTGCGATTCATCGACGATGCTCCCGCGTATACAAAAGTTCCCTCTGGATGAGGGGATAATTGCGCCACTGTTCGGATTGTTCTGGTTTAAGCGCCGATAGCACCTGCCGTCCTAGTTGAACAATCCCAGACCTATAAGGAGGCTTCCATGCCAAAAGATCCTGTCTGTCAGATGGATGTGGATGAGCAATCGGCGGCGGCACACAGCACCTATCAGGGGAAGACGTTCTACTTCTGCTCGCCAGGCTGCCGTGAAGCGTTCGATAAGGACCCGGGGCAATACGTGCCGAAAGAGACGGATCTTCTGGGGCGGAAGACGCCGTCGAACCAGTGAGCGGCCATGTCCATCATCCGTCAAGATCCGACGACGAAGGAGTGGGTCATCATTGCTGCGGAGCGGAAACGACGTCCGCACGAATATCGTCGGCATGCCCGTGCTCACCCGCAACCGACTGAGGCCGGTCCTTGTCCGTTTTGTCCGGGTCATGAGGCGGCGACACCGGAGGAGGTCTTTCGAGTACCGGATGCGAGTGGAATCGGCTGGGCCGTGAGGGTGACATCGAACAAATATCCGGCACTCGGCGCGACGGGTCTGCTGGAACGCCGAGAAACGGGACCGCTGTTCCGTGAAATGGACGGTGTGGGAGCGCACGAGGTGATCATTGAGACGCCCTCTCACGACAGAAGTTTGCCTTTGATGACGGACCGTGAGGTGGCCGATGTTCTGACCGCCTATCAGGCGCGATATCGGTCGCTGCGAGAAGACCAGCGCCTCAAATACATCATCATTTTCAAGAACTATGGCGAAGCGGCGGGGACGTCGTTGGTTCACCCTCATTCGCAATTAGTCGCGACGCCGGTCCCACCCATGTTGCTCCGGAGGAAATACGACGTCGCCGTCGCGCACTACGACGACACCGGCCGGTGCTTGTATCGCGATATCGCGGAGGAAGAACGACGGGCGAAGAGCCGGGTCGTTCTGGAAACCGACCGGTTTTTGGTCTTCCATCCGTTTGCCTCGCGAGTGCCGTTCGAGACGTGGATTACGCCCAAGCGGCATCAGCCGTCCTTCGGACAGGTAGGCGAGGAGGATCTCCATGAATTGGCGCCGGTCCTGCGGCGAACGCTGCGGGCCTTGTACGACCGGCTGGGCGATCCAGATTTCAACTACATCATCCACAGTGCACCGATCGAAGATGAGAACAAGGACTACTATCTCTGGCATATCCAGATTCTTCCACGGCTGGCGACTATCGCCGGATTCGAGCTGGGATCCGGCATTTACATTTCGACCATGCGGCCTGAGAACTCGGCAGCCGTGATCAGAGAACATGGACAGGCCGCGGCGGCTGGTCTATCCGCTTGACGAAAGGAGCAACGATGCTTCCCAAAGTCTCCGTAAGTCGCCGGTGCGGAGCCATGCTCGCCAACGTACGGAACTACCGGATGCTGATCAGTGACGAGCTGTCCGATGAACTGTCCGTTCTCGCGAAAGATCTGCGCGACGTGCGGATTTGCCACCTGAACTCGACCGCCTTCGGCGGCGGTGTGGCCGAACTCTTGTCCCGTTATGTGCCGATGCTGCAAGCGCTTGGAATCCACGTCGACTGGCGGCTGATTCATAGCCAGCCCGAGTTCTTTACCGTGACGAAAGCCTTCCATAACGCGCTACAGGGGGGTCATTACGGATTGGGCGAGGTGGAACAAAAGCTGTACTTGGAGGTGAACGAACGCAGCGCGGAAGCGTTGGGAAACGACTATGACATCTACATCGTACACGATCCCCAACCGGCGGCCTTGCGGCATTTCACCGGGCCCCGTCAGGCGAAATGGATCTGGCGTTGTCACATCGACAGTTCAGCGCCGGACAAGCAGGTGAGTAGACTCTTGCTGCCGTACCTTGAGGAGTATGATGCCGTGGTCTTCACGATGTCCGAGTTCCTCTTGCCGGGACTCAGGGCACAACGAGCGGTCTTCATTGCGCCGGCCATCGATCCATTGGCGACCAAGAACATGGAACTCTCCCAGGATTTATGCCGCCGCGCCATCGCGGATTCCGGCGTCGATCCGAGCAAACCCTTGCTCGTGCAGGTGTCGCGGTTCGATCCCTGGAAAGATCCGCTGGGCGTCATCGAAGCCTACCGTTTGGTCAAGAAGGAAATCCCTGACGTGCAGCTCGCGTTGATCGGCGCGATGGCCGGTGACGATCCAGAAGGATGGGAATTGCTCGACCGGGTAGAGGAGGAAGCATCCGGAGATACGAACATGTTCGTGTTTACGAACCTGGCCGGTGTCGGCAGCATGGAAGTCAACGTGTTTCAGCGAGGCTGCGACGTCGTCATTCAAAAATCGCTTCGCGAGGGGTTCGGGCTCGTCGTATCGGAAGCGTTCTGGAAAGAGAAGGCCGTCGTGGCGGGACAGGCCGGAGGAATTCCGATGCAGTATCCGGAAGGGTTCGAGGCCAACCTGGTTCACAGTGTTGAAGCCTGTGCCGAACGCATCGTCCATCTGCTGAGCCATCCCGGCGAGCGGGGCTCGTTCGGACGGGCCGGTCGCGAACACGTGCGTAAGAACTTCCTCCTGCCTCGATTGGTTCGCGATGAGCTTCAATTGATCAAGCAGCTTGTCGGTTGAGGTTCTGATGATGGGCTTCAACGTCGTTGTATAAGGGGGTGGGCTGCCTGCATGATCAATCAAAGGATTCAAGGAAGGAGCACCCATGGGCAGAGTCACACAGAGTATTGAACTGGTGAAATGGTTTGAAGAGTTGGGCATTGAAGACGTGCCGTCCGTCGGAGGGAAGAACGCTTCGCTGGGCGAAATGTATCGCGAGCTGGCCGACAAAGGCGTAAAGGTGCCGAACGGGTTCGCCGTCACCGCAGACGCGTACCGCGCCTTCTTGAAAGAGGCAAACCTCGACGGCACGATCAGGACCATTCTCAAAGACCTCGATACCCACAATCTGGAGAACCTGCGTCAGCGCGGCAGACAAGTACGGCAGGCGATTCTGGGCGCCGTCTTGCCGCTGGAGTTGTCCGAAGCGATCACCGATGCGTACGATCGGTTGAGCGGCAGCCATGCGGAACCGGTCGATGTCGCCGTCCGGAGCAGTGCGACGGCTGAGGATCTTCCCGATGCCAGTTTCGCCGGCCAACAGGAAACGTATCTGAATGTTCAGGGCCATCTCGCTTTACTGGAACACTGCAAACGCTGCTTCGCGTCGCTGTTCACCGACCGGGCCATTTCGTACCGGGCCGATAAGGGGTTCGATCATTTCAAGATCGCGCTCTCCATCGGCATCCAACGGATGGTGCGCTCCGACCTGGCGACGTCCGGCGTAATGTTTTCGATCGACACGGAAACCGGCTTTCCTGACGCAGTGCTGATCAATGCCGCCTATGGCCTCGGCGAAAACGTCGTACAGGGGTCGGTGAATCCTGACGAGTACTATGTCTTTAAACCGACGTTGAAGCAAGGCTACCGTCCCATTCTGCAGAAAATACTCGGTACCAAAGAATTCAAACTTGTGTACGACATCGGCGGTGGGAAGATGGTCAAGAATCTTCCGGTACCTCCGGGCGAGCGGGCACAGTTTGCCGTGACGGACGATGATATTTTGACGCTTGCCCGATGGGCCTGTGCCATCGAAGATCATTACAGTGCGAAGCGAGGGGCTCCAAGCCCGATGGACATGGAATGGGCCAAGGACGGCCTGACGGGGGAACTCTTCATCGTGCAGGCTCGTCCTGAAACCGTGCAATCGTTGAAAAAGGGACAGGTACTGGAAACCTATCGACTCACTCAACGAGGGCGGGTCCTGGTCGAGGGGCGTAGCATCGGGGACAAGATCGCGCAGGGGCCGGTGCGGGTCATCAAGTCCGTTCAGCAGATTCACGAATTCCAAGGGGGCGAAGTCTTGGTCACGGATAAGACGGATCCGGACTGGGAACCGGTTATGAAGAAAGCGCAGGCGATCGTCACCAATCGGGGAGGACGGACCTGCCATGCCGCCATCGTCAGCCGCGAATTAGGACTACCGGCCATCGTCGGGACGGAACATGCGACCGACTTGCTCCACGACGGGCAACTCGTCACCGTTTCCTGTGCGGAAGGCGACACAGGTTTTGTGTACGAGGGGCGGATTCCGTTTCACGTCGAGAAGCTCGATGTGAAAGAGATCCGCAGGCCCAAGACCAAGATCATGATGAACGTCGGAAACCCGCAGGAAGCCTTTGGGCTCTCCTCCATACCGAATGACGGGGTCGGCTTGGCGAGGGAAGAATTCATCATCAGCACCTATATCAAAGTGCATCCGCTGGCACTCATCGAGTTCGACCGACTGGGCGATCAGGCGCTGAGGGCTGAGATCAACCGAGTCACGGCGGGATATTCGGACAAGGCCGAGTTCTTCGTCGACAAGTTGGCGCAGGGCGTGGCGATGATCGGGGCGGCGTTCTATCCGAAGGACGTGATCGTCCGGCTCAGCGACTTTAAGAGCAACGAGTACGCCGATTTGATCGGAGGCCGGCGCTACGAGCCGCAGGAGGAGAACCCGATGTTGGGGTTCCGAGGGGCATCGCGCTATTACGATCCACGCTATCGGGAGGGCTTCGCATTGGAATGTCGGGCGATGAAACAGGTGCGGGAGGTGATGGGTCTGACGAACGTGAAACTCATGGTCCCGTTCTGCCGTACGGTTGAGGAAGGGAGACTTGTTCTGGCAGAAATGGAGCGGCATGGGTTGAAGCGGGGAGAGAAGGGACTCGAAGTCTACGTCATGTGCGAAATTCCGAGCAACGTGATTTTGGCGGAAGAATTTGCCGAGATCTTCGATGGCTTTTCGATCGGCTCCAATGATCTCACGCAGCTGGTGCTCGGAGTCGATCGCGATTCCGAAATCGTAGCCCATCTGTTCGACGAGCGAAACGAGGCGGTCAAGAAGATGGTGGCGACCATGATCAAAGCCGCCAAGGCCAATGGCCGGAAAATCGGCATTTGTGGTCAGGCGCCGAGCGATTATCCGGAGTTCGCAAACTTTCTCGTCGAGCAGGGGATTGAGAGCATGTCCTTGAACCCGGACGCAGTCATCAAAACGACGATCGCCGTCTTGAATCAGGAGAAACAGCATTCACGATGAGCTCGCGTGATGAAACCGGATCGAAGCAGAGTGGGAAGGGAAAAGAGAGGGGATGGTAGGCTCAATGTTCGCCACCTGGGCGGTCTTCCTGGTGAGCGCCGCGGTCATCGTGTACGCCGGCACGAAACTGTCCCGTTATGGGGATCAGATCGCGGATCTGACCGGGTTAGGGGGCCTCTGGATCGGCGTCGTGCTGATGGCGGGAGCGACGTCGTTACCGGAAGTGTTCACGACCGTCAGCGCGAGTCTTCTCGATGCGCCGGACCTCGCGGCCGGTGATTTGTTCGGCGCCGGGATGACCAATATGCTGACGCTTGGACTCATCGATTTGATGCATCGGCAGAAACGGGTGTGGCAGCAGGCCGCTTTCGAACATGCGTTGAGCGCCGGGTTGGCGATGTTTTTGACGGGTCTGGCCGCGTTTTTCATCCTACTGGGACAAGATGTCAAACATGGCGGCTTTGGCTTGGGCGGCATGACCTTGCTGCTGGTCTACATCCTCGGCATGCGCGTCATCTTCAGGCAGGAGGCCGTCAAACGGCGCCAGCGCGAACAAGAAAAAGTGGTCGAAGGCCAAGCGAGTGAGGAGGATAAGGGGCCGAGCAAGCGTAAAGGGTTGAAACGGGCTGCTGTCGGGTTCGGACTCGCGGCGGTCGCTCTCCTGATCGCCGCGCCGTTTCTCGCCGGCTCCGCGAATGAGATCGCCGAACAGTCCGGTGTTTCGGCGACGTTCATCGGCACATCGCTCGTGGCGATTACGACGTCGCTCCCCGAACTCGTGACGGCGTTCGCTGCTGTTCGGCTGGGAGCCTTTGATCTGGCGGTCGGCAATCTCTTCGGGAGCAATGCCTTCAACATGGCAGCCTTCTTCTTCGTGGATGCGGCATATCGAAGCGGTCCGCTGCTCAACGCGGTGTCGGACGCCCATGCTATGACCGCCCTGTGGAGCATCCTCATGATGAGCGTGGCACTGATGGGGATCATCTATCGTGTTGAGAAACGATATCTACTGATCGAACCGGACAGCTTCGTCATTATCTTAGGCTACTGTCTGGGGCTCTGGCTCTTATTTCAATGAATACATCGAGCGCAATACATTCAGAAAAAGATCGGTTGAATGCAGAGATCTGGCGGTTCTCCGAAGAAGACGTAGCCCGGCACGTGGATGCGGATGCGGAGCATGGTCTCGCCTCCGAAGAGGCCCGACGCCGCCTGGATAGCCAAGGTGCCAACGATCTGCCCGAAAGTCCGCCCCCTTCTCTTCTTTCATTATTCCTGTCTCAGTTCACCAGCGTCATCGTGTGGGTGCTGATCGGGGCAGCATTCGTTTCTGGTCTCTTAGAAGATTGGCTTGATGCAGCGGCCATCTTGACGATTGTGCTGCTCAACGGAGTTCTTGGGTTTGTTCAGGAGTTCCGGGCCGAGCGGTCGTTGGCGGCGCTGCGAAAAATGTCGGTCGCGACGGCTCGGGTGGTCCGTGACGGCACGTTGCGAGTGATTCCCGCGCGTGAGGTCGTCTCCGGCGATGTGGTGCTCCTCGAGGCCGGAGATCGAATTCCGGCAGATGCCAGGCTGGTGTACACGACAAATTTTCATACACAGGAAGCCTCCCTCACCGGAGAATCGACGCCTGTTGAAAAGGGTGCGGACGCGATCGATCGACCAGATGTGCCGCTGGCCGAACGATCCAACATGGTCTTCATGGGCACCGTTGCTGTGTCGGGCAAGGCCCGGGCACTCGTGACTGCCACGGGGCTCAATACAGAACTGGGACACATCGCCACCATGATTCAAAAGGCCGCCGAGGCGGAGCGGACCGAAACGCCACTTCAGCAGCGCCTCGAGCAATTCGGTTATACCTTATTATGGTTGGCGCTGGGGGTCGTAAGTGTCGTCTTTGTCTTGGGCTACGTGCGCGGCGAACCGGCGATGACCATGTTCCTCACCTCGGTCAGTCTTGCCGTTGCCGCCGTTCCTGAGGGCCTTCCGGCTGTGGTCACGATCACGCTGGCGCTGGGGGTCACCAGAATGGTGCGGCGCAACGCCCTCATTCGCAAGTTGCCGGCAGTCGAAACGCTCGGATCGGCTACCGTGATTTGCTCCGATAAAACCGGCACACTCACGAAGAACGAAATGACGGTGACCAAGCTTTTCGCGGGAGAAGAAGTATTTGATGTGACCGGTGAAGGGTATGAGCCGGTGGGTGAAATCCGTGAAGCGGCTTCGGACGACCTTAAGAATCAATGGTCAATGGTTCACGGGGAAGGGGTGACTTCTGAACACTCCGTACCCTTTACCCCCCTCACGGCGGGGGTGCGCGAGCTCCTGACAGCCGCCGTACTCTGTAACGGCGCTACGTTGAAGGAGGAAGGTGGCATATGTCAGGTGATCGGCGATCCGACGGAGGCGGCCCTCTTGGTTGCGGCTGCGAAGGCCGGCCTTCGTATGGAAGAACTTGAGCCGACCCACCAGTTTCTTGGAGAGGTCCCGTTCGATCCTGAGCGGAAGATGATGACGATTGTGCGGCAGTCGTCGGACGGGCCGGTGGCCTATGTAAAGGGCGCGCCGGATGTCCTCCTTGGCCGATGTACCCATCGCCTGGGCCCGAACGGGACGGTCGAACCTCTGTCGGATTCACCCCGTGCCTCGGTCCTTGACGCCAATGCGCAATTTGCGCACCACGCGTTGCGTGTGCTGGGTTTTGGGCGGCGTCGGCTGGCCCGCAAACCTGATTCGTATCATTCGTCGGAACTTGAGCAACAACTGGTTTTTTTGGGCCTTGCAGCCATGAAGGATCCGTTGAGGCCGGAGGCAAAAATCGCAGTGCAAGCCTGCCATGCTGCAGGCATCAGAACGGTCATGATTACGGGAGATCACAAGGATACGGCGACGGCGATCGCAGAAGAACTGAGAGGGGTGAAGGAGCCGATACAGTCGTTGTCCGGGTTGGAACTGGATCGCTTGTCCGATGACGAATTGGTCCGGACTGTGGAGCAGGTGGCGGTCTATGCGAGAGTCACGGCGGAACACAAGCTGCGCATCGTCAAGGCGTGGAAGTCTACCGGCGCGGTGGTGGCCATGACGGGAGACGGTGTGAACGATGCTCCGGCAGTGAAGGCAGCCGACATCGGTGTCGCGATGGGGATTACAGGAACCGATGTCACGAAAGAAGCCGCCGACATGGTGGTGACGGACGATAACTTTGCCTCAATCGCGGCGGCTGTGGAAGAAGGGCGGGGGATCTTCGACAATATTCGGAAAGCGGTGCATTTCTTACTCTCGTGCAACGTGAGCGAGGTGCTGGTGATGCTCTTCGCTACGCTGTTGGGATTACCGCTTCCGTTGCTTCCGATTCAGATTCTCTGGATGAACCTGGTGACGGATGGGTTTCCTGCTCTGGCCTTGGCGGTCGATCCAAAGGCTCCGGACTTGATGAAGCGCCGACCGAGAAGGCCGGACGCACGGTTGTTGGACGGAGGGAGATTGGCTGCGATCGGCCTCGAGGGGCTGATGTTGAGCGCCATTGCCTTGGGGGCGTTCGCCTACAGTCTGTACGGTCTCCATCAAGATGTCGAACAAGCGAGGACCGTTGCGTTTACCGTGTTGGTGATCAACCAATTGGTGCATGCGTTCAACTGCCGAAGCGACCGGTGGTCGCTACTGCAAGTGGGTGTAGGAACGAATCGTCCGTTACTGCTGGCCTTCGCACTCTCCCTTGGCATCCAAGTAGCCGTGTTGACCGTTCCACCGGTGGCTTCAATTTTTAAGGTTGCCCCGCTGCCGCTCGAGGATTGGGTGCTGATGGGAGCCACAGGCATTCTCCCGTTTGCCATCATGGAAGCGGTCAAATGGGGGCGACGCACAGCAAGGGACGTGGCGTATGCATCGTGATCGTTTCCGAACAACCTCTGGATGAAGGTGGATCTGTTTATTATTGATGTTGCATAAGCTGCGACGCCGACACTATAAAGAATAGCGATGTACAGAGGATGCTTTTGCAAGAGTAACAGCTCGTCACCGTGAGAATGTTGGAAAATAATGTCATGTCTCATCACGACTCTTTTTCAGAGCATAGCTTTTCTTTTAGCTGTTTCTATCGCCATGGGTATGATCCCCCGCAAGCCTGCTGAGTTGCTACGTGTGAAGCAGTTATCGATTTCGTAAACGAACACTGTCGCATAGATACGGGGCCGAGAAGAAGCCACAGAATTCAGGTGCTGAGCCTGAGAGTGTGGTTACCCTCACTTATTCGGACCCCATAACGTGCATTCAAGGACAATCATCATGCTGAAACACATCGGCGTAGGCTGTATGCTATGCATCTTCGTGCTAGCGGGCTGCACCAAATTCTCAAAGGTGGACACTCCGCACCGTGTTCACGACATCCAGATCAGCGGTAAGGACGCGATTGCTCCCTTTGAGTTGTACGCGGCCGTCGGAGAAGAAATCCGGTGGCATAACCAACTCGCAGTTCCGATTCATCTCGGATTGCTTGGCGTCAAGCCGATCGTGGAAGTGGGTTGCGACAAGGGGTTCAAGACATGGTTCGGAGCGATTAAGGACGTCGTCGTCATTCCTGCCGGGGGTTATGTCAGTGTCTGTTTTCTCCAGGCTCGAACGATCCGGTATAACATCTGGACAGATATCGCAGACCCCTTCCGTTCGATGAGTCCAACGGCAACTATCCATCTCGACGCGGCTGGATGACGGCGAAAGGTTTATCAACAACTTCGTACTTAAGGAGGCAGTGATGAGGACGGTTGTGCGCCAAATTCTGATCGTCGCATGTGCCTATGCGCTAAGCCTTGTGTCGGTACCACACAGCGGCGCCTATCAAGAGATGTCCCTGTCCGAGAGCGGCGCACTCTGGGGGACCGTCAACCTTGACGGCAAAGTGCCGATGCCGAAGGGGTACAATCTCACGACCGTGCCGGACCCGGTCTACTGCGGGCGGATTTCGGATGGGAGAGGGTGGAGATTGCTGCAGCCTTTTGACGTCGGACCGAAGGGGGAGTTTCGCAGTGTTGTGGTGTATCTTGATGGAATCGACAAGGGAAAGCCTTTCGGCGAGTATGCGTCTCCGAGAATCGAAGCCATTGACTGCCGCTTTTTGCCGTTTATCAACATCGTGCGCGATCACCAGGATGTCGCTGTCGTGAACATGGACCCTGCCTTTCACGACATTCAAGCCTATGAGACATCGAACCTGGGGCCTCGGGTCTTGTTCAATGTTCCGTTGCCGATCAGCAAGCGATATCCTCGTGAGGTCGGGTTGAGCGCTCATTTTCACAAGCACTACGAAGGGGCTACCGTGACTCAATCGGTCAAGATGACGAGAGGCCGGAAGGTTTTCACCATGCAATGCGGATTCCATCCGTATATGGAGAGTTGGGCGTTGGTCGCTGACCATCCATACTACACCGTGGCCGACAACGAGGGACGGTTCCAGCTGACCGACATTCCACCCGGTACCTATAAGGTGAAAGTCTGGCATCCATACATCAGGGACGATATTGAGCGGACGATTACGATTGAACCGAAGAAGCAGACGAGCGTGGATCTGACGGTCGAGGCGCCGACCGGCCGGCTCTATGCCAACCAGATGGTTGAGAATGCCTACGTGCGGTACACGATTACCGAGGACGTGCAAAGTCAAATCGTCCCGACGTTGGAAAAACAGCGTATCGATGAAGGCAAGTGACGCCGGCCTGATGGGACCTGCCGCGATCGAACGGCAAGGCATGTCGGAAAGACCTCGCGAGAGAACGGAGGGCTACGGGAGGTGTCGTCTATGATCAGGATCGAGCGAGCAAGCAGTCTCTTGTGCAACGAGTCTTGCATCCGATCCGCATGTCTCAGCGGTTTCATGCCAACAACGATAGCACGGCCCGATTCCAGCCGATGGGGCCTGGTCCTGGGGCAAGGATAAGTCCAGGAAGCTCAATGTCCCGCTCATACGAGCCGTCGAGTTGTTGGACGAGGACAGGGCGATCTACTGCTTTCAGCATCGGGAGGTCGTTCAGGCTGTTGCCGATGCCCACGGTGATGAGTCGGTCACGATGACGGTCAGCCCGACGGCGGTAGCATTCGATGAGGTATCGCACGGCTTGCCCCTTATCCTGGACGCCCATCAGGTGATGGAAGCGATCGCCCATGGTCCAACGCAGGCCACGGGCTGTGATGGCCTGGGTGAGAGCTTCTCGTGTGCAGCGCTCGTTTTCTACGACGAACGGCTCATCATAGTCGCGCTGTTTGGCCAGTTCTGCTTCTTGCCGAGAAAGCCCCGTCCGTATCACGACCTCCTCGACAGGCATATCACCGTATCCTCTCAGTTCCACCTCGAGTTCTTGTTCAATCTCTTTCAAGGCTCGGCGAAGCCGAGGATAGGAGGTTCCCAGTTCCACAATAGAATAATGGTCGTGGGCGGTTGCAGTCGTGAGCTGGAATGGGAAGTAGTTCGATGGAACAAACACTGCACCTCCGTTCTCCACGATGAAGGGATGTCCGTTGCGGAGGCGAGAACGGAGCGGTTCAATCTCTGCCCGTGTCTTGCTTGAGACCACGACGATGGGGATCGAACGGGCACGAAGCTCATCCAACGCTTCTCGGGCGGCATCGAACGAGTAGGTTGAGCCGTCGAGAAGGGTGCCGTCCAAATCTGTGAAGACGACTATGGCGGTTGGTGTTTCGCCGATGGTGCGTAGTCGTGGTGAGGGCATGATTGCTCCTGATGAGTCCTCAACAGAATACGCCATTGGCACCCCTAAATGAACCCAAGAGCTTATGAAAGGTGGCTGCCGGGAGCGACGAACTCTATAATACGATGCAACAATTCATGAAATTCCATCTGGGATTAGTCCCTCATCTGTGCCATGCTGGGGCACATCTGGCCGCGGCGGAGGCGATGCTGAGATAGCGGAGCACCAGCCGCGCTGAATGTGCTAGGAGCGTCAACATGTCGGATTTCTTCCAGAACGGGGTGGTCAGTGTTCTGCATCGCCTCGGTTCACCGAACGTAGAACGGTTGGAGCAGGAGCTCGAACAGTATCGCCATGTGAACCCGATCGCCTTGGTCCTACCGTGCCTCTATTCGGAACTCGAAGGTCCGGCCCTTTCTGGAATCGTCGATGAGCTAAAGCGGGTGACATACCTGAACGAAATCGTCGTTGCGCTCGGACATGCATCAGCCCTCGAGTTTCGGCGCGCGAAAGATTATTTCAAGGTTCTTCCGCAACACGTGCGTCTGGTATGGGTGGACGGCGCTCCGGTTCAAGACATCCTCAAGACGTTAGTCGAACGAGAAGTCGATATCGGATTGCCCGGAAAGGGACAATCTTGCTGGCTCGCGTTCGGCTATGTGCTGGCTCGGCACCAAAGTCAGGTCATTGTGTTGCATGATTGTGATATTGTGAGTTATCACCGTGAATATCTTGCCCGGCTCTGCTATCCGCTCGGTAACCCCAATCTTGGCTATGAATTTTGTAAGGGGTATTACAGCCGCGTCACGGACCAGTTGCATGGTCGAGTCACCAGGTTGTTTGTCACTCCGGTCATACGTTCGTTGCAGCAACTCGTCGGGAGCCACCCCCTCTTGACCTTCCTGGACAGTTTTCGGTACCCGTTGGCAGGGGAATTTGCGATGGTTCGCGACCTTGCCTGGGTCAATCGTATTCCGGGAGATTGGGGGTTGGAAATCGGTATCCTGGCAGAGGTGTATCGCAACTGTGCCTTGCGCCGTGTATGTCAGGCTGATATCGCAGACGCGTACGAGCACAAACATCAGGCGCTGTCTTCTGACGATCCTGAAAAAGGATTGCTCAAGATGACCGTGGATATCACGAAGTCTTTGTTCCGCCACCTTGCCAGTGAAGGTCTGGTGCTTGGCGACCCGGAACTCAAGACATTGCGCGCCACCTATCTTCGTATCGCGGAAGAGGCCATCCGTCGGTACGAGGACAGCGCGGCCATCAACAGCTTGAAGTTCGATCGGCACGCAGAACGGACCGCTGTCGAGATGTTTCTCAAAGGCATCAAACTGGCGTCGGAGGTCTTCCAAAAAGATCCGCTGGGGGTGCCGATGATTTCTAACTGGAGCCGCGTGGCGGCGGCGGTTCCGGACGTCTTTGATCGTCTTGTTCGAGCCGTGGAGGAGGATCATCAGTGGGACCCGACGAGAGAACCGCGCCAAGCGTCCAAATGAGCAAACCGTCCGTTGCCTTGACGGCCGAAACTGAGGCCCGCTTGGGCGTCATCGGCGATGTCGATGTACTCGTCGGCATCCCCAGTTATAACAACGCCGATACCATTGAGCACGTCGTTCGGGCCGTGAGCGTCGGTCTGGCGAAATATTTCCCCGAGCATCGAGCCGTGTTGGTGAATTCCGACGGGGGATCCTCAGATGGGACTCCCGAGGCGGTTTCAAGGGCGGTGGTCGATTACGACGCGTTGCTTATCAGCGATCAGCAAAGCCAGCTTCAGAAGATCATCACGCCCTATCATGGGATTCCCGGTAAGGGGAGTGCGTTCCGTACGATCTTCGAGATTGCGCGGCGGCTGAACGCCAAGGCCTGCGCCGTCGTCGATTCAGACCTGCGGAGCATCACACCGGAATGGATCGAGTTGTTGTTGCGTCCTATTCTTGATGATCACTACGACTATGTGGCTCCGTACTATCTGCGCCATAAGTACGACGGCACGATTACGAACAGTATCGTCTATCCCCTGACCAGGACGCTCTACGGTCAACGGATCAGGCAGCCGATCGGGGGCGATTTTGGATTTGCCGGACATTTGTCCGAACATTACCTGGATCAACACGTCTGGGAGTCGGATGTGGCACGATTTGGGATCGATATTTGGATGACGACCGAGGCCATCGCGAGCGGTGCCCGAGTCTGCCAAAGTTTTCTGGGTGCCAAGATTCATAATCCTAAGGATCCAGCCGCCGATTTGGCCGCCATGCTCATGCAAGTGCTGGGAGCGGTGTTTGCCTTGATGGAGTCACACCATGAGGTTTGGTCGAGTGTGCAAGGATCGAAGGCAGTCAAACTGTTCGGCTTCCAATATGAGGTCGGCGTTGAGCCGGTCAACGTCAACGTCGAACGCATGATTGCGGTCTTTCGACAGGGATTGGCGGATCTGGCGCCTATCTGGGAGCAGGCACTGGGTAAGGAGATTGTGGCGGAACTCACAATGGTGGGAGGCGCTTCCCCTTCGGAATTTCGGATTTCCGATGAACTCTGGGTTCGTGTGGTCTACGAGGCCGCGCTGGCGTACCGGGAACATCGCATGCCTCGAGAACATTTACTGAAAGCTCTGACGCCGCTCTATCTTGGACGAACGGCAACGTTCGTGTTGGAAACCCAGGGGCTTACGACAAAGGAAGCGGAAGGGCGAGTTGAGCAACTCTGTGAAGTCTTCGAGTTGAAGAAGTCTTACTTGGTCGAACGGTGGAACCCTGAGCCGCAAGCATGAGATCGGTTGCCGGCGGCGAAATGGGGGGAGGTGAGTTATGATGACGGACTTTTTCCAAACCGCACTACTCGCGCCGTTGGAACAACTTGGCCGGCAGGTCTTGGCCGTGTTGCCGAATGTGTTGGCCATGCTCATCATCGTCGGGGTTGGCCTGTTGGCGGCCCGAGCGTTGGGCCATCTGGTCGAACGCTTGTTGCGCGTGGTGCGACTTGACCAACTGTGCGATCGACTTGAAATCAACGCGGCGCTATTGCGTGGAGGCGTGAAGGCCGCTCCCTCCTATCTCGTCGGCCGGTTCGTCTATTGGGGGGTCGTCGCATTTGCAGTGATCGCCGGCCTGGGCGCGCTGAACCTCCAGCCGATCAACCAGTTTGCCAATTCGCTCTTGGCCTACATTCCTCATGTGTTGGTCGCCGGGCTGATATTGGTAACCGGATACCTGCTCTCCAATTTCATCGCACAGGGTGTCTTGATCGCAGGGGTGAATGCCGGTCTTCCCCCGGCGCGGCTGTTCGCGAATATGTCGCGTTGGGGTGTCCAACTCTTTGCGCTGGCGATGGCGGCGGAGGAATTGGGCATTGCGGCGAGCGTGGTGGTGGTGGGCTTTGGGATTACCTTTGGAGGCATCGTGTTCGCCACCTGTTTGGCGTTCGGCCTCGGGGCCAAGGATTTGGCGAAAGATTATCTTGAGCGGACGTTCTGGAATCGCGGTCGCGATCGTGCACCGGACGACCTCCGACATCTATGATGATCGGCGTTGTTCTCTTGCTCTGGGTGGCATCGACGCTCGGGTGCAACCAGGCTGGAGAAGGAACCGATCATGCCCCGATCACCGTGGTGTTCAAGCACGGAAAATTATCGGGTGATGGGCGGGTGCTGTCCGACCTACTCCGTGGTTTTGAACGGCGCCATCCAGGTATCCTCGTTCGAGAAGAGCTCTTACCGGCCGATTCGGATCGACAGCATCAGTATTACGCGATGAATTTGGATGGAGGGAAAGCTCCGTTCGACCTGCTCGCGATCGACACGATTTGGGCGCAGGAATTCGCCAAGGTCGGATGGATTGCGCCGTTGGACGGGGTCCTGACTCCGGCCGAGCAGGATGAGTTCTTTCCCGGGCCGATTGAGGCAGCGACGTTCCAAGGGCGCCTGTACGCAGTGCCCTGGTATGTGGATGCCGGAGTCCTCTACTACCGGCGTGATTTGTTGGATCGCCATGGTTTTGAACCGCCTCGCACATGGCTTGAACTTGCCCGTATCGCTAAGCTGGTGTTAAAGGCGGAACAGGACTCCAAGTTGGCTGGGTTTGTGTGGCAGGGGAAACAGTATGAAGGTTTGATGTGTGTCGCGCTCGAGGTGCTTCGGAGTAATGGAACAGATCTCTGGAGTGGAGATCGTGACCGTGCCGAGTATGGTTTGCGGTTTTTGCGTGAGACGATCGCGACACATGGCATTACACCGCTCTCCACGAGCATGGCCGATGAAGAGTCGACTCGCTGGATGTTCGGCGAGGGGCACGCCCTATTCATGAGAAATTGGCCCTATGCCTGGTCCCTCCTTCAACAGGAGGGCTCGCCGGTCCGCGGTAAAATTGGCGTCGTCCCGCTTCCCGCCTTTTCAGGCTTTAGCAGTGCGCCGGTCCTGGGAGGATGGATGCTCGCCATACCGACTAGTTCCCCCCATCAACACGTTGTGGGGGAGCTGATCAGCTTCTTGACCTCTCCGGACGCGCAACGCAAGATCGCCATAGAATTCGGGTATAACCCGGTGCGCCGAGCCCTATATACTGACCAGTCCCTGCTTGAACTCCGCCCTCTCTTGAAGGATCTCTATCCGATTTTATTGGGCGCGAAGCCTCGTCCAGTGACGCCGTATTATCTGTTAGTGTCTCAGGCCGTGCAGCCGGAAGTCAGCGCAGTCGTCGTTGGCCGGAGGTCGCCTGCCGAGGCTCTTAATGTCATCAGACGACATGTCGATCAAATCATGGGAGAACAGACCTCTCCCGCAAGGGTGGGGCGATCATGACCGATCGATCGTTCGCAGAGATCAAGAAACGGAGTGGGACGAATCTGTCCGAGCGAGCGTGGGGCTACCTGTTTGCTAGTCCTGCCTTCTTGCTGGTGGGTCTGATCGCACTCGCGCCGATTACCGCGGCCCTGTGGCTCAGTCTGCGTCAGCAATTACCGATTTTCGGCATCGATGAATTCGTCGGCTTCCAGAACTATCTCCAATTATGGGGGGACGAGCGATTCTGGGCCGCTTGCCGAACGACGCTCTACTTCACGGCTCTGTCTGTGTCGGCCGAGCTATTGTTGGGCTTCGGGTTTGCCCTGCTCTTGAACCGTTTGTCGGACGGAGCGGGCGGGGGCCTGCGATGGGCGCACGTCATGATCATCTTGCCTTGGGCCATTCCAACCGTCGTGTCCGCACAAATCTGGGCGTGGCTCTACCAGCCTGACTTCGGCCTGCTCAATTATTTGCTCTATGCGGCCGGCATGACGGGTGGTCGCATCGATTGGCTGGCGGATCCCGATTGGTCGATTCATGCCGCCGTCGTCATGGACGTCTGGAAAACGACGCCGTTCGCGGCATTGCTTCTGCTGGCCGGATTAAAGACGGTTCCGCAAGAACTCTACGCTGCCGCGCGGGTTGATGGGGCGGGAGCCTGGGAGCAGTTTCGACGGATTACGTTGCCGCTTTTGATGCCTGTCGTGATCATCGTGCTCGTCTTCCGCACGATGGACGCGGTCCGGGTGTTTGACGCAGTCTTCGTATTGACCGGTGGAGGGCCAGGCAACAGTACCGAGACACTGTCGATCTATGCGTACAAGACACTGTTCCAAACATTGCAGTTTGGATATGGATCTGCCCTGGCAACGGCGATGTTTGTGCTCGCCGCCGTGCTGTCGCTGCTGTATTTATTGCTGCTACGCTGGCATGTCCAGGAGAGCGCATGAGGTTTCGTCCTGATGATCAGGTGGGGCGGTCGATGATGATGTGGCTCCGTACCCATGGCTTTACTACATGTGTCCTTCTTCTTGTGGGGTCGTTCTGTCTTGGACCGGTGCTCTGGCAAACGGTCACATCGCTCAAGCCGGATCAGGATCTCGTGAGCTTGCCTCCACTCATCCCGGAGCGCGTGACCAGCGTTCACTATGATCGGGTCCTGCTGAAGTCGTCCTTGCCGCGATCGCTCGCGAACAGCATGCTTGTGGCGGCAAGCGCGACGGTGACCGCTATTGTCGTTGGTTCGTTCTGCGCCTTCGCCCTCGCGCGGCTACCGATCGCCGGTAAGTCGGTGATATTGGGGGTGGCGCTTGTCACATCGATGTTCCCACCTATCGCCGTGATCAGTCCTTTATATCTCCTGATGCGCGAGTTCGGTTTGCGGGATACGCTTGTCGCAGTAGGACTGACCCATGCGGTCTATTCACTGCCGCTCGCCGTGTGGCTGTTGACGAGTTTCTTTCAACAGCTTCCCAAGGAGCTCTACCAGGCTGCGCGGATCGACGGCTGCACGCCAGTACAGGCTTTGCTGACCATCATGTTGCCCCTCGCGCGACCTGGACTCGCTGTTGCCGCGCTCTTGGTCTTCATCTACTCGTGGAATGAGTTCATGTTCGCCCTGACGCTGACGGCCAGTGATACCACTCGTACCGCGCCGGTGGCAGTTGCCTTATTTCCAGGACTGTATGAAATTCCTTGGGGCGATTTGGCTGCCGCCTCCCTGGTGGTGACGTTGCCGGTCGCCGGTCTCGCACTGGCGTTTCAACGCCACATCATTGCCGGGCTGACGGCCGGCAGTGTGAAAGGATGAGGCAATGGCCGAGGTCCGAATCGAGCTGATTGAGAAACGTATTGGGCAAAAGACCATCCTCCCTCCCCTCACGTTGACGGTGCATGACGGCGAGTTCTTCGTGCTCGTGGGTCCATCCGGATGCGGCAAATCTACGCTGTTGAGTCTCCTTGCCGGTCTTGATCAGCCGACTGCCGGCCGCATCTTGTTCGACGGGAGCGATGTGACCGACTTGGAGCCCCGCGAGCGCGACGTGGCGTTGGTTTTTCAAAGCTATGCCCTGTATCCACACATGACCGTGCGCGAAAATATGGCCTTCCCATTGAGCGTTGCTCCCCGCGCAAAGCGCCTTGAGCGGAAGCGGATCGAGGAAGAAGTGCAACGGGTAGCAGGGTTCCTCGGGCTGTCGGCATTGCTCGATCGGCGGCCACGGGAACTTTCCGGCGGCCAACGGCAACGGGTCGCCTTGGGACGGGCGCTCATCAGGAAGCCGAGACTATTTCTGCTGGACGAACCGTTGTCGAATCTCGATGCGCAATTGCGCGCGTCCATGCGCGCGGAGTTGCTCAGACTCCACAAGGAACTGAAGGTTACGACGATCTACGTGACCCACGATCAAACAGAAGCTATGACGCTAGGAGACCGACTTGCGGTGCTCAACCAGGGGCGGATTCAGCAGATCGGCAGGCCTCATGACATCTATGCCACTCCCGCCAATCTCTTCGTGGCAGGCTTCATGGGGTATCCGCCGATGAATTTGCTCACAGCGAGATCTAGAAACGGCGGTATCCAAGCTGGACCGTTGCATGTCGCAAGGCCTCCGGACGCACCAACTGTCAAGCAAGAGCAGACTGTGACCGTCGGCCTCAGACCGGAAAACATCGTGGTGGGTCCCGCAAACGATTCAAGAGACGAGGGTGCTGGATTCGGTGTTGTTCGCCTAACCGAACCTTCGGGGCCGACCTTGTGGGTAACAGTGGAGCTTAAGGACGATACCGAGGCCGTCACCATAATCGGCTCTGCACAAGCCGGGTTTGTCCCGAGGATCGGGGAGCGTGTCGCAGTCTCAGCGCCGCGAGCGACCCTTCACCTGTTTGATCCGACGACAGGGCTACGGTTGGGGGCGTCGTAGTTTTCCTGGAAGAAGTGTGGGCTCCTGCGGAAGGTGCCAAGCCCTTAGTGCTTTCCGTCGAGCCGCAGCACGGCGATCGATCGAGCTTCCATTTCGTACTGCTCGCCTCCTTTGAACGCATTGACCTGCTTCTCGTGCTCTCCTGAGAATGAGGTGTCCAGTATCGAGTGCCAGCGGATCCCACGTTTGTGGGCCGGCAAGGTGAACGCCAGCGGGGTATGGTGAGCATTGAGGAGTATCAACAGCGTGTCGTCGACGATCGGGCGTCCCTTTTGATCCCTCTCCGCGATGGCATCTCCGGCGAGCCGAAGTGCGAGCGATTTCGCATAGCCCGCATCCCAGTCTTCGTCGGTCATCTCCTTGCCGTCTGGTCGAAACCAGGAGAGGTCTTTGACTTCGGACCCTCTGATATGGCGCCCCTGGAAAAACCGACGTCGTCGAAGGACAGGATGCTTTTTCCGAAAGGCGATGAGGTGTCTGACGAACGCCAGTACATTGGACTGCGCGTGATCTAAGTTCCAGTCGAACCAGCTGATCTCGTTGTCCTGACAGTACGCGTTGTTGTTTCCTTTTTGCGTCCGCCCGATCTCATCACCACCGCAGAGCATGGGAACGCCTTGGGAGAGAAACAGGAGCGTCAGGAAATTCCGCTTTTGGCGCTCTCGTAACTCGAGAATCGCGGGATCGTTGGTCGGACCTTCCACGCCACAGTTCCAGCTGTCATTGTCGTTCGTGCCGTCTTGGTTGTTTTCACCGTTGGTTGTGTTGTGCTTGTCGTTGTAGGACACGAGGTCGTGCAACGTGAATCCGTCGTGCGCCGTGACGAAGTTGATGCTGGCAAAGGGTCGGCGTCCGCTCATGCTGTAGAGGTCGCTGCTGCCGGTCAGGCGATAGGCAAGTTCCGCCATTTGGCCGCCATCTCCCTTCACATATCGGCGGATGGTATCTCGATACTTGCCGTTCCATTCCGCCCAGCCCACGGGGAAATTACCGACCTGGTACCCGCCTTCTCCGACATCCCACGGTTCCGCGATCAGTTTCGTTTGGGAGAGAATAGGATCCTGGTGCAAGATGTCGAAAAAGGCGCTGAGCCGGTCGACGGCATGCAATTCTCTGGCGAGGGTGGAGGCCAGATCGAACCGAAAGCCATCCACATGCATTTCGGTCACCCAATACCGCAAACTGTCCATGATGAGCTGAAGCGTTCGGGGATGTGTTACGTTCAACGTGTTGCCGCATCCGGTGTAGTCCATGTAATACCGTTTGTCGTTGTCGACCAAGCGGTAGTAGGCGGCATTGTCGATTCCTCTGAACGAGAGGGTTGGGCCGAGCTGGTTGCCTTCGGCCGTATGATTGTAGACGACGTCGAGAATGACTTCGATACCCGCGCTGTGGAGCGTTTTAACCATGGTCTTGAACTCCCGGACATGCCGCCCGCGGACCGGCGACACGGCATAGCGGATATCCGGAGACAAGAAGCCGATCGTATTGTAACCCCAGTAGTTGGTCAGGCCTCGATCGGCCAGGTGCTTGTCTCGCACAAAATGATGGACCGGCAGCAACTCAACGGCGGTAACGCCTAGCTCCAGCAAATGATCGATGACTGCCGGCGTAGTTAGGCCGGAATAGGTGCCTCGCATATGATCGGGCACTTCAGGGTGGCGCGCCGTAAAACCCTTGACGTGTACTTCGTAAATGACGGTGCGATCCCATGGAGTTTTCAGTTGACGGTCCCCTCCCCACGTGAAGGCCTGATCGACGACCACACATTTCGGAATGTTGGCTGCATTATCACGAGTATCGAAGGAGAGATCCGCCTTCTGGTCTCCGAGTCGATAGCCGAACATGGCATCCGACCACTCAACCGTACCCGCGATGGATTTGGCATAGGGATCGATCAGGAGTTTGTGATGATTGAATCGATGGCCATCTTGTGGAGCGTAGGGTCCGTGCACTCGATACCCATAGTGTTGGCCCGGCCAGAGACCGTGGATGTATGCGTGCCAGACTTGATCGGTTCGTTCTTCGAGGCGGATACGGTGCGATTCTTTGGTAGAGTCAGGTCCATCGAACAGACAGAGCTCAACCGCTGTGGCATGTTCTGAAAAGAGAGCGAAGTTCACCCCTTCCCCGTCCCATGTCGCCCCCAGTGGGTACGGGTGTCCTGGCCAAACTCTCATCCACTCCTCCAATTAAATCGACTCTTCGTCATAAGACCTTTATAAAATGGGAGATCCGATTGCGCAAGGCATTAAAGTACTTTGTGGGCTTGGTTACGGTTTAAGAATTCTGCACAATAGGTGTGAGGAGGGTGGAATGGATATGGCGAAGGTACCGCAGCAGGGATGGTCTCTTGACATCGGTGCGACTCCGATATCTTCAGGCGCGGTGAAATTCCGTGTCTGGGCACCCTATATGAACTCCGTGGCCGTGAAACTGATCGACCAGGATCGAGTCGTGGTGCCTATGCAGCGGGATGCAGCGGGGTATTTTGAAACTGTGGTGACCGGAGTTTTCCCGCGAGCCCGCTATCGATACACATTGGATGGAGAGAAAGAACGGCCGGACCCTGCCTCTCGTCTCCAATCCGATGGTGTTCACGGCCCATCCGTCGTGGTCGATCCGACCGCCTTTCAGTGGACGGATAGGGGCTGGCAGGGGATGCCGTTGGACAAATTCATTGTGTACGAACTACATGTTGGAACGTTCACCAAGGATGGCACCTTCGACGCGATCATTCCGCACCTGTCCTATCTCAGGGATACCGTCGGAATTACGGCTATTGAGCTCATGCCGGTCGCAGAATTTCCAGGTCGGCGCAATTGGGGGTACGATGGTGTCCACCCCTTCGCTCCGCAGTCAAGTTATGGTGGCCCTGATGGCATGAAACGGCTCGTCGATGCGTGCCATGCGGCAGGACTCGCCGTGATTCTCGATGTGGTGTACAACCACTTGGGACCGGAAGGCAACTACCTTGGAGAGTTCGGCCCGTACTTTACGGATCGATACAGGACCCCATGGGGATCAGCCATCAACTACGATGGGCCGGACAGCGACGAGGTCCGGCGATACGTCGTCGACAACGCGTTGTATTGGGTGACCGAATACCACATCGATGGGCTCAGGTTGGACGCGATCCATGGCATCTTTGATTTCAGCGCTCAACATATTCTCAAGGACATCGCATCTTCAGTCCATACTCAGGCCCAACGTCTCGGTCGGCACGTGACCGTCATTGCCGAGAGCGATTTGAACGATACGCGTGTGATCGACCCTCCTTCGGTCGGGGGATATGGGCTCGACGGCCAATGGAACGATGATTTCCATCATGCCCTGCGAGTTGTTTTGACGGGAGAGCGGAAGGGGTACTATGGAGATTTTCATGGGCTGACTGATCTGGCCACTGCGGTTCGCGATGGGTTCGTGTACAACGCTCGGTACTCTGCACATCGCCGCCGCCGGCATGGGAATTCATCTCAGCATTGCCGCCCATCGCAGTTCGTGGTGTTTTCCCAGAATCACGATCAAATCGGCAATCGCGCGGTCGGAGATCGGTTGAGTACGCAACTTCCATGGGATGCGCTGAAGGCAATCCGAGCTCTCGTAGTACTGTCTCCGAATATTCCCATGCTATTCATGGGGGAGGAATATGGTGAAACAGCGCCATTCCAATACTTTATCGAACACGGCGATCCCGGCTTAGTCGAAGCGGTCCGGCAAGGCCGCCGACGGGAATTTGCGCACTTCGGCTGGAATCCGGAAGACATTCCGGATCCTCAGGACTCGGCGACCTTTGAACGGAGTCGGCTGTGTCGGGAAGACCTCAATGATCGGCAAGCTGCATTATTGCGATGGACCAATGCCTTGATTCGGTTGAGGAAAACTGAATCGTCATTGGGGGCAGAAAACAGCACCACTCGGAGTCATCGTGTTTGGGCGTTCGAGGATGAGCAAGTTTTGATGATCCATCGTTGGACGCACGACCATGCCGCATCGCTGGTGGTTTGTGGATTCAATGCGTCACCGGTGACGGTACGCTTACTCGAGCCGCACGGAACATGGCTGCGACGACTTGATTCTACGGATAAGGAATTCGGTGGGAATGGCCAAGGTTTGATGCCACCACATCTCATTGTCTTGCCTCAAGGAACTTCGGTATCGATTCCGGTCTATGGGACGGCCGTATTCCTGCCTTCGTAGCGGAGAACGAGGCGTGGCATCAGGCGTGGAGGTTGCTCGCGGTCGGAAGTCTTAACGTGAGGAGGTATGGTATGCCGGATTCGTATGTGGCGGGGTTCATCGAGCGATGGGTCGAATGGTCGACGACGTCGGGTTTGCGAGTCTTGATCATCGCCTTCATGATGGTTGTGGGACTCGCGATTGTCAGACGGGCGATGGATCGATTTCAGAACGTGTATGAAGGAACATTGCCGAGTGAGGCGCAAATAAAACGGGCCAACACCTTGACTCACGTTATTCGTGACGTGGCTCGTGTCGTGATTCTTGCCATGGGAGGTATGATGATCTTGGCGGAGGTCGGAGTCGATCTGAAGCCGATTTTAGCGGCAGCCGGCCTTGGGGGATTGGCCATCGGCTTTGGTGCCCAAAGTTTGGTGAAGGATGTGATCACAGGGTTTTTCATTCTTCTCGAGGACTCGATCCGAGTCGGGGATGTCGTGGAGATTGCGGGAGTGGGAGGGGTGGTCGAAGACGTGAAGCTGAGAACGGTGACTCTTCGGGATTTGTCGGGAAATGTGCATGTCGTGCCGAACGGAGTCATCGATAAGGTGAAGAATATGACCAAGGTGTATGCCTTCTACCTCTTCGAAGTCGGCATTGCGTACCGAGAAGATGTGGACGAAGTCATGGTAGTTTTGCGCGACATCGCGGATGAACTCCGCCAAGACCCTCAGTTTTCAGAGGATATTCTGGAACCGTTGGAAATGTTGGGAGTGGATCAATTCGCTGATTCGGCTGTGATCATCAAGTGCCGGATCAAGACTCAGCCGAGCAAACAATGGCGGATTGGGCGGGAGATGAATCGTCGGATTAAGAAGACCTTCGATGCCAAAGGGATCGAAATTCCGTTCCCGCACCAAACGATTTACTGGGGTGAGCCAAAACAGGGGACGCCGCCTCCACTCCATGTGGCCGGGTTGCAAGGTGGAGTCGAGGCTACTCCGGTTCCGAACCGGGTCGGTGGGTGACGATGTGCCGTCATTCCACTTTGAAGTACAAGACAGCGAGGGGAGGCAGAGTCAGGACGATTGAGTTCGGAAGGCCATGAGCGGAAAGCGGTTCGGCCATCACTCCGCCTCCGTTACCCATGTTGCTTCCGCCATATGTTTCAGCGTCGCTGTTCAATAGCTCACGATAGTAGCCCAAAGAGGGCACGCCAATTCGGTATCCATGGCGTGGAACCGGCGTGAAGTTGCAGACGCAGACGACTTGATTGTTCGGGTCTCTGGCCTTGCGGAGAAATGAGATGACGGAATTCTCCGTGTCATTGATGTCGATCCACTGGAATCCGGTCCAATCGTAATCGACCTCGTACAGCGCAGGTTCGTTCCGATAGAGCCAGTTGAGATCATGGACGTACCGTTGCAGGCCGGCGTGCGATTCATGCTGGCAGAGATGCCACTGAAGGCTGTCGTCATGATTCCATTCCCACCACTGGCCGAATTCCCCTCCCATAAAGAGCATGTTCTTCCCGGGATGGCCGTACATGTAGCCATAGAGGGCGCGCAGGTTCGCGAAGCGTTGCCACAGATCTCCAGGCATCTTGTCGAGCAGTGCTTTCTTCCCGTGTACGACTTCGTCGTGTGACAGCACCAGGACGAAGTTTTCATGGAACGCATACAGCAACCCAAATGTAATTTGATTCTGGTGGTATTTGCGATGGATGGAGTCCTTTTCAAAATAGTCCAGCATGTCATGCATCCAGCCCATGTTCCATTTGAAGGTAAAGCCCAATCCCCCCGTATAGGTCGGCTTTGAAACCCCCGGCCAGGCGGTGGATTCCTCAGCGATGGTGATCGCGCCGGGATGCTCTTGATGGACCAGCACGTTTAATTCTTTGAGAAAGGAAACAGCCGCCAGGTTTTCGTTTCCGCCAAACTGGTTGGGGATCCATTCACCCGCTTTCCTTCCATAGTCGAGATACAACATCGAGGCCACTGCGTCCACACGAAGACCGTCGATATGATATTTGTCCAACCAGAAGAGCGCACTGTTCTGGAGGAAATTTTTGACTTCCACGCGGCCGTAGTTAAAGATACGGCTCTTCCATTCCGGATGATAGCCAAGCCGCGGATCCTCGTGATCATAGAGGTGTGTGCCGTCGAACCACGCCAACCCATACGCATCGTCAGGGAAGTGCGCCGGGGCCCAGTCCATGATGATGCCGATTCCCGCTTGATGAGCGGCATCGACGAACGCCATGAAGTCTTCCGGTGTGCCGAATCGACTTGTGGCGGCAAAGTAGCCGGTGGCTTGGTAGCCCCACGATCCGTCGAACGGATGTTCGGTGACCGGCATCAATTCAATGTGGGTGTAGCCCATGTATTTGACATAGTGAATGAGTTTATCGGCCAATTCGCGGTACGTGAGCCAACGGTTCTCCTCTTCAGGTACTCGCATCCAGGATCCCAGATGCACCTCGTAGATGGACATGGGTGCGGTAAGCGGATCACGCGCAGCACGGGCGTCCATCCACGCTCGGTCGTTCCATCGATAGCCGGAAAGATTTCGAACGATTGATGCCGTGCGAGGCCGCAGTTCCGCTGAGAATGCGTACGGATCAGCCTTGGTGAAGGGTGCGTCGACATGGCGAGAGCGGATTTCGTATTTATAGAGTGTTCCTTCGGGAATGTCCGGGACGAACAACTCCCAGATCCCGGTCGACCCACGACTCATCATTTGATGACACCGGCCGTCCCAGTGGTTGAAGCTGCCGACGACGCTGACTCGCATGGCGTTCGGGGCCCAAACGACGAAATGAACGCCGGCGATTCCGTCGACGGTTGCGAGATGAGCCCCCAGTCTCTCGTAGCCTTTGAAAAGATTCCCCTCCGCAAACAGGTGCAGATCATGATCGTTGATCAAATGAGGGAAGGCGTAGGGATCGTGGCGCTCCGTGACGGTTCCGTGAGAATCGGTGACTCGGATTCGGTATTTCATCGTTCCCTTCGGGGCATCCAGGATCGCCTCAAACAATCCTGATTCATGAACGCGGTTCATTAGTATCCGCTTGCGGCCGGGGGTATCGAGAATCACGTGAGTCTCGCTGGCGTCCGGCGCAAAGGTTCGAATCACGAGCGAGTCCGTCCCATTCACGGAAGTCCGATGGGGGCCGAGCAGCTCACGAGGATTCCAATGTTCGGCATTGAGGAGTCGTTCAATGTGTTCAGACTGCACCATAGGATGATCCTCCTTATCTTCGCTTCAGCCTATCCTAAGCAGATCGCTCGTGGTAAGAAAGGGGGGATGAGAAAAAAAGTGCATCCGAACGGGCAATCGCGACGAGTTGTGGCGGAGAGGGAACGCGGTTGGCACTCAGGATGTAGGAAGATCTCGGCGTTTCCGGTTGAGTTGGTGGGGGTTGCATAACGATCAATCATGACTAACAATGAAACGGTTCAATCCGGTGTCGCCAGGAGCGAGGTATTCACTTCGGTGGAGATGCGAGCGCAGTTCATGGATGCCAAGGAGGAATGAATGAAAGAGCCAGTGAAGAAAAAGTCTTCTTCGCCTCGAGCGATCCGTGCCCAGAAGGGACCCAAGAAAGAATGGGTCTTGTTTGAGTATTTTGATCCTTCGGCCCAGGTCGTAGCTTTGGTGGGAGACTTCAATCAGTGGAACCCGCAGGGTAAGCCGATGAAACGGGACGCCGGTGGTCTGTGGAAGGTGAAGGTCTTGTTAGCTCAGGGTACCTACCAATACAAATTCGTGGTCAACGGGGAGCGATGGGAAGAGGATCCGCTCAATCTCCAACGAGTCATGAATGAGCACGGTACCTTCAATTCCATACGCAACGTCGGGATCAATGTCGACGGGAGTCTCGGTCCGACCGCATAGGGAGGTGAAGGGGACAGCGATGAACACACTGGCACAGGCTGAGGTGTTG
The DNA here is from genome assembly GCA_964485915.1 of uncultured Nitrospira sp. Taxonomy (GTDB): domain Bacteria; phylum Nitrospirota; class Nitrospiria; order Nitrospirales; family Nitrospiraceae; genus Nitrospira_D. The sequence continues at coordinate 45,905 of CAZAKX010000004.1, forward strand.
TTCTCGGGGGTTCTGGAGATGTCGCCCAGTGATCATGAGCGAGTGCCTTCCGGAGGAAGAACCCGCTTGCGGAAAGAATGTGGAAGGGGCAGTATGGGGATGCGGCCGCTTTCAATGTCACGAGACGATTCCATGCTTGTCGAAGCGGTTCGGAGGCGGACATCATGAAGAACAAGAGGCGGCGAGAGAGAGGTTGCGCGGAATGGTGAGGGAGAACCTGAGTTGAGCAACGCAGCGAAGCGTGTGCTGGCGATCGTGATGGCTGGAGGCAAAGGTGAACGGCTCATGCCGCTCACGGAAGTCCGCAGCAAACCGGCGGTGCCGTTCGGAGGGAAGTATCGCATCGTCGACTTCGTGCTGAGCAACTTCTTGAACTCCGACATCATGGCGATGTACGTGCTGGTGCAGTACCGTTCACAATCGCTGATCGAGCATTTGCGGCGAGCGTGGCGGATTGGTGGACGGATTAAGCGGCAGTTCATTACGGTCGTCCCACCGCAGATGAAAGCCGGCGGCGGCTGGTACGAAGGTACCGCCGATGCCGTCTTTCACAATCTGAATCTCATCGAAGATTTTTCGCCGGACCTGGTGGCCGTGTTCGGTGCCGACCATATTTACCGGATGGATATCGGACAGATGGTGCGATTCCATCCGGAACGCCGGGCCGATGTGACCGTCGCGGCCAGGCCGGTCCCGCTCCATGCCGCACGTGGCTTCGGAATCATCGAGACCGATACGAATGATCGTATCGTGGGGTTCGCGGAAAAACCAAAACATCCCAAACCGATGCCGTCTGATCCGGAACATGCCTTCTCGTCAATGGGCAACTATATCTTTGAGACGGATGTCTTGTTGAAGGTACTGTCGGAAGATGCCAGAAAAGAAGGGTCTCACGACTTCGGTCGCGACGTGATTCCCTCCATTATGAAAAAAAACCACGTGGTGGCCTACAATTTCATGCAGAATGTTGTCCCGGGCCTCAAACCCTATGAGGAGCGAGGATATTGGCGGGATGTCGGGACCTTGGAGGCCTACTGGCAGGCCCATCTGGATATTCTTGGAGAATGTCCGATTTTTGATCTGCGAAATGGAGACTGGCCTATCCTTACCGACACGTTCGATGGCCCGACTGCAAGTTTGGCAAAAGCCTATGTCGAGGATTCCATGATTGGGCAGGGGAGCCAGGTTCTTGATGCCGACATCAGGCGTTCTGTCATCGGTCGTAATGTGCGCGTTGAATCCGGCACCAAGATCGAAGAGTGCATCATCCTCGACGGTTCAGTCGTCGGCGCAAAATCGCATCTTCGACGAGTGGTTGCAGATCGGTTCAACGTGATCCCCGCCGGCTCCGAAATAGGATTGAATCCGGCACAGGATCGCAAACGATATCACGTCTCGCGGTCCAACCTGGTCGTGTTACCCAGGCAGTTCCGTGGAATTCCCCATGATCGACCAAGGAAGGAAGACATACAGGGAGGAGTCGTATGAGTAAGAAAAGGCTGAGCCTGACAAGGCCTGTCAAGATGTTGACCATCGTGGCGCGTCCTGATCCGTCACTCAGGCCGGTCGGGTCGGAACTGGTTCCACTACGGACTCGAGTCCATCTGTCCTGTGGACGGGCGCAACGTGTTGCACAGGCCTGTGTCCAACAAGCGGTCGTCTTCGTGAATTGGTTGCACCGAAAGTCTTGGAGAGCGACGGAACTAGGTTGGAGTACCGCCAAAGTTCTGGGAAGTGGGGTGTCTCGTGTTCTTCAGGGTGCCAGCACGACGGCTCAGGCTCTTCGAGATGAAACGGCCAAGGCAGCTGGATGGGTTCGACCTCAACCCCGAGTGTCTGAAGAGCGGCTCCAGATCGCTGCATCGCCTGCTCTGGAGACCGTACCACACGAGCCGGACCTCATTCACGAGGTCCGAATGTTACGAGCGCAGGTACAGGCGCAGAACAAGATCCTGGCGGAGTTGACCTACGTATTGATGGAGGACAGGAAACGCGTTCGTGAGACGGATCAGCTGATAGGACACCACGACCGACAAACCGAACGACGGTTATTGCACGTTCTGCAGGCGAACGCGGGTGCCGAGGAGAACTGGGGGAACGCCAAACCCACCAGCGTGCACGTGATCGCCGACTAGCCGTACCATCCCACTCGAGTGTTCGGGTGTTGAGCGGGTTGATCCGACGTGCTGTAGGGCATGCTCTTGACACCAATCACAATGCCAAGAATCCCAGTCGCCACCTACCGCCTTCAACTTAATCGCACATTCACGTTCCAAGATGCGACACAACTCGTTCCATATTTAGACGACCTTGGCATCACGGATCTCTATTGTTCCCCCTATTTTCGGGCAGTCCCCGGTAGCCTCCACGGGTACGACGTGGTCGATCCGACGACGCTGAATCCTGAAATCGGAAGCGAAGACGACTATCGGGCGATGATCGAGGAGTTGCAGCGACATGGAATGGGCCACCTGCTGGATGTCGTGCCGAACCATATGGGCATCACTCAGCAAATCAACGCCTGGTGGCAGGATGTGCTCGAGAATGGACCCATCTCACCCTATGCGTCTTTTTTCGATATCGATTGGGACCCGCTCAAGACCGAACTGCGGAACAAGGTGCTCCTGCCGATCCTGGGCAATCAATACGGTGTCGTGCTGGAAAACCAAGAATTACAGATAGAATATCAGGACGGGCGATACATCGTCCGCTACTATGAGCATCGTCTTCCGGTGGCGCCTAAAGCGTCCGTCCGCATCCTGGCACATCGTCTCACAGAATTCGTTGCCGCAGAGGGAGCCGGCAGCCCCCACGTGATGGAACTACAGAGTATCATCACGGCCCTCACGCATTTGCCCCCCCGGGATGCGCTCGATCCGGAGGCAGTCGTCGTACGCTATCGGGAGAAGGAGATTATCCGTCGCCGTCTGTCGGCCCTGATGGAAGGTCATGCGGCCATCCGGAGTTTTCTGGACGAGAACGTTCGGCAGATCAACGGAATCAAGGGCGACCCACGCAGCTTCGACCTGCTCGATACGCTGTTGAACGATCAAGCCTATCGTCTGGCTGACTGGCGGGTTGCGGCTGAAGAGATCAACTACCGGAGGTTTTTCGATATCAACGAGCTCGCCGCCCTTCGGATGGAGAATCCAGAGGTCTTCGAGGCGTCGCATCAGTTGGTGTTTCGACTGCTGAAAGAAGGGGCGGTGACCGGCCTTCGTATCGACCATGTTGATGGTCTCTACGACCCGCCTGACTATCTTCAGAAACTCCAGGGATGGGCGAGAAAGGAATGGCCGGAGGTTGCCGACTCGGAAACCAGACCGCTGTATCTGATCGTCGAAAAGATTCTTGGTGCCAACGAAAAGATTCCCGAGTCATGGCCGGTTCATGGCACCACGGGGTACGATTTCTTGGCGCTTATCAACGGGCTTTTCGTGAATCGTGCCAACGAGCGTTCAATCGACGCGGCCTATGCCCGTTTCGTCGACAAGGAAGGCACCTTTGAGGAGTTGGCCTACCAGTGCAAGCGGTTGATCATGAATGTTTCGATGGCGAGCGAATTGAACGTCTTGGGCCATCAGTTGAATCGCTTGTCGGAACGGGATCGACGGTCTCGCGACTACACGCTCAACAGCCTGACGCATGCGATTCGGGAGATCATCGCGTGTTTTCCGGTCTACCGGACGTATATCACCGCGTCGCCTGAGGGGATACTGGATCGAGACCGGGCCTTTATTCGGCAGGCCGTGACCAAGGCCAAACGTCGCAATCCGGCACTCAGTGGATTGGTCTTTGAATTTGTTCGAGATCTTCTCTTGCAAGCGGCGGATTCGCGCGAGACGCACGATGCCGAGCGCCTTCGGTTCGTCATGAAGTTTCAGCAGACGACGAGTCCGGTGACGGCGAAGGGCATCGAAGACACGGCATTCTACCGTTACCACCGGCTCGTCTCGTTGAACGAAGTGGGTGCCGACCCACAGCATTTCGGCACGACACCGACGATGGCACATCAACGGTTGAAGGAGCGACAGGGACGGTGGCCGTCCACCCTGTCGGCCACCGCGACGCATGATACGAAACGCGGGGAAGATGTGCGGACGAGGATTTCGGTGCTGTCGGAAGTGCCGAAGCTCTGGAGCCAGCGGGTGACTCAGTGGAGCAAGGCGAATCGAAAGTGGAAGGTTTCTGCAGAGCAGGGCCTGGTACCAAGTGCGGATGATGAATACCTCCTCTACCAAACTCTGATCGGCGCCTGGCCGCTGACCCCACTCGATACGTCTGGGTACGAAGAGTTTTGCGCGAGAATTCAGATCTATATGAACAAGGCGATTAGAGAGGCGAAGGTTCACACGAGTTGGGTTAATTCTGATCATGAGTATGAAGAGGCCATGCGCCAATTTGTGGCAGGGGTTCTCAACAGATCAGAAGCGAAAGACTTTCTTGATGATTTTCTTCCGTTCCAGCGTAGGATTGCGCAGTATGGGATGTACAACTCACTTGCGCAGCTGCTGATCAAGATGATGGCTCCCGGCGTGCCGGATTTCTATCAGGGAACGGAACTCTGGGACTTCAATTTGGTTGACCCGGACAATCGACGGTCTGTGGATTTTGGAATAAGACGGACGTTCCTCGCTGCTGTGAGGCAAGCCGCTGATTCGGCGCAGGCTCGGCAAGATCTCTTGAATGATCTCCTGACCCACCGAGCGGATGGACGGATCAAACTGTGGCTCACGACCCAAGGATTGCGGTACCGACGAGACCATGCCGAGTTGTTCAGACAGGGGGAGTACGTCCCGCTCCAGGTGTCGGGGGCGAAGCGAGAACATCTCTTCGCATTCGCACGGATTCATGGAGACCAGGCCGCGGTCGTTGTCGTTCCGCGCCTGTTAACCGGTGTGATCGAGGATCCAACCGAGCTTCCGATCGGTGAACGGATCTGGGGCGACACGAAGGTGACCATGCCTGCGTGGAAGGAAGGATCTCCCTACCGGAACGTTCTAACCGGGAGACAGTCGGTGACTCTCCCGGACGAGGGTCGCCAGGTTGTTGCTGCCGCTGAGATTCTAGGGGATTGTCCGGTTGCATTGATGGAACGGATAGCGTGAGTGATTCGACAGTTGCGTCAGAGGGGTTCGGCGTCAATGAGTGAGTGTCGGCGGTACCCAGCGCATCCTGATGCCCAGTGGCGAGGAGCCGAGTCGCACTCCAACATCTTGAGCTGTTTGAAGGGAGGTTTCGACAAGTGGGGCTGAGGACGAAATCGAAGCCTGAAACGTGGTCACCGATCATCATCGAAGCGGTACAACCCGAGATCAACAGCGGGCGGTACCCGATCAAGCGTGAAGTCGGAGATCGTCTGGATGTGTCCGCCGACATATTCAAGGAAGGGCACGACGTTCTGGCCGCTGTGCTGCGGTATCGGACGATCAAAGAAGCGTCATGGCATGAAGCGACGATGGCGCACGTCGATAACGACAGATGGGCCGGCCACTTCGACCTCCAGGAAAACACGCGCTATCTCTACACCATCGGGGCCTTCACGAACACGTTTGAATCCTGGCGTCAGGAGGTGATCAAGAAATCCCAGGCAGGAGAGCGTATCGAAAGCGAGCTTCTGGAAGGGCGAGCGTTGGTCGAGCGGACGGCGAAACGCGCGGGGGAGCAGGACAAAGCTCGATTGGCAGCGTTTCTCAAGCGATGGCGTTCGTCCGATACGCAGGAGGCACAGCTGAGTCTGGCGCTTAACGAAGAACTTTCGGAACTCGTCGAATGTCACCAGGAGCGGACGGGTTGGACTCTGTACAATCGAGAGCTGGAGCTGGTCGTTGATCGGGTCCGCGCGCGATACGGGGCCTGGTATGAAATCTTTCCCCGTTCACAGGGGACGATCCCAGGGAAAGGCTCGACGTTCAAGGAGTGTGAAAAGCGGTTGCCTGCGATCAGGGCCATGGGGTTCGACGTGCTGTATCTGACCCCGATCCATCCGATCGGCCGGACGAACCGCAAAGGGAAAAACAACTCCCTCACCCCGACTCCGACCGATCCCGGCAGCCCCTATGCGATCGGGAATGAGCTGGGCGGCCACGACGCAGTGGACCCGAGCCTGGGTACGATCGAAGATTTCGATCGATTCGAAAAAGCCGTCCGTGCTCAGGGAATGGAGCTTGCGTTGGATTTTGCCATCAACTGCTCGCCGGACCATCCCTATGTGAAAGAACATCCGGAGTGGTTCGCGCATCGCCCGGACGGCACGATCAAGTACGCGGAGAATCCTCCCAAGAAGTACCAGGATATCTACAACCTCGATTTCTACTGCGAAGACTGGTATGGGCTCTGGAACGAGATGAAACGCGTCATCCTTTTTTGGGCGAGTCATGGCGTGAGAATCTTCCGCGTCGACAATCCGCACACCAAGCCGGTGAGTTTTTGGGGCTGGCTGATCAGGGAGGTGCAGGCGCAGTATCCCGACGCATTGTTCCTCTCTGAAGCGTTCACCAAGCCGAAGATGATGAAGGTGCTGGCCAAAGCCGGGTTTACCCAATCGTACACCTACTTCACCTGGCGGAACTTCAAGCAGGAATTGACCGAGTATATGACGGAGTTGTCCCAGACCGAGATGAAGGAGTATTTTCGGCCGAACTTTTTCACGAATACGCCTGATATTTTGCCGGAGATTCTTCAGCAAGGCGGCCGGCCTGCCTTCAAATCCCGGTTGGTACTGGCAGCGACGTTATCGCCTTCGTACGGCATCTACAGCGGGTATGAGCTGTGCGAAAACCGAGCGTTGCCGGGGAGAGAAGAATATCTCGATTCGGAGAAGTATGAGATTAAGGTGTGGGATTGGGATCGACCAGGCCATATCGTCGACTATGTCACGTTGATCAATCGAATCAGGCAAGAGAATCCCGCCCTGCATGAACTGGAGAATCTCGAATTCCATGAGTCTAGTAACGACCAGGTTGTGTTCTTTGGAAAAAGTACGGTCGATAAGCGGAACTCGGTGCTTGTGGCGGTCAATCTCAGCCCGTTCCACTATCAGGAAGCGCATCTTCGGATTCCGATCGAAGCGCTTGGCATCAAAGCGGGAGACACCTATCAATTGCACAATGTGATCGCTGATCGGCGCGATCTTATGATCGGCGACAGCTACATTGTGCGATTGGATCCGCAGGTCGAGCCGGCGGCGATTTTCGTGGTGCGGCGTTGGACGCATCGAGAGCAGGAAGTCGATTTCTTTTCGTGAACACGAAATCGATGGGGCAAGCCGAACAACAGGAATGGATCCAACAGGCTCTGGTCGCGCTGGGCGGACAGGGGCGTCGCCTCCTGATCGAATTTCTCCAGCGGCAGCGATGGTTCGGCGGGAAGGGGAAGCCCTTAACTGATGTGCGCGTTGCCGATGCGTTCGACCTGTCTCATGGGACCGGCCGCCTCCTGTTGGCGATGGTGTCGGTCGAGTATCGGGGCGGAGCAAAGGAACAGTATGCGATGCCGTTAACGATCAGGCCAAGGATGGATCAGGAGGATGGGCGGGCGATCGTCGAGCTGACAGGCGCTTCAGCCAATGAGTGGGTCTGCGACGCAACCGGAGATTCAGAAACCTGGATGAGTTTGTACGAGATAGTGGTACAAGGCCGGGAGCTGGCAGGGCAGCTCGGATGTCTCAGTGGCCGTGCCGTGCCGCAAGGGCGGGAGGAATTGGCCAAACCTGTGCGGGAAGCTTCGGTCTTGTCCGTTGAACAGAGCAATACGTCGGTGATCTTCGACCGGCGGGTGATCGTCAAGTTGATCCGCAAGCTGGAGGCAGGGATCCAGCCCGATGGCGAGGTCTTGGAATTTCTGACGACGCACACAACGTATCGTGATGTGCCGGCTCTGTTCGGAATTATCACGTATGACGGCGATCTGTCGGATGAGACGCAGCCGGCAACTGTCGCGGTACTCCAGCGATTCGTGCCGAACATCGGTGATGGATGGTCCTATACCTTGACCCATCTTGGGAAACTCTTGGATGAGGCCGGTAAGGGGGCCATGGACCGCGGGGACAATCTCTCAAACACAGTCGCGGCAATTTCCGGTCCGCTCTTGGCTCAGTTTCGACGGCTCGGAGAGATCACGGCTGGTTTGCATGTGGCGCTGGCTTCTCGGCAGGAACCGGAGGCGTTTCGTCCGGAACCGATCACCCAGCGCGATGTCGATCAGTGGAAAGTCGGAATGACGAAGCAGCTCATGGAAGTGTGTCACGATTTGCGTGCGCTTCAGCCGGAACAGCAGTGGGCGGTCGGTTTGATGGGTGATGATGTGACCGGGTTGGAAACGGCTTGCCGAGACCGGTTCGACGATCTCCGGTTCTTGGCTCAAGCAAGGGTGGTAAAGATCCGTCACCACGGAGATTATCATCTCGGTCAGGTGCTCAAAACGACCGATAGTTTTGTGGTGATCGATTTCGAAGGAGAGCCTGCCAGGCCGCTTGAGGAACGGCGCGCCAAGGTCTGCCCCTTAAAAGATGTCGGAGGAATGCTGCGCTCATTCAATTATGCGACTCACGCCGTCTTGAAACAGCGCCCGGAGGTGTCTTCAGGAGATATTGAGTTGATGACGGAATGGGAAGACGCCGTTCGCGCCTCCTTTCTCGACGCCTACTGTTCGGTTGCTCGATCGGGGGAGGCGGTCTTCTTCCCGGCGACCTGGGAAGAGGCGCTCCAAGTCATTCGTGTGTACGAACTCGATAAGGCCCTCTACGAATTGCGGTATGAAATGCGGAACCGACCGGATTGGTTGTCGATCCCGCTCCAAGGAGTCAGGCGCTTGGTTCAGCGTGTCTAGCGTGACGTCGTGGAAGGACGGGTATGGCCTATAAACCGATCGGGGATTATGGAGTGATCGGGGATCTCCACACCGTCGCCTTGGTGGGAAAGGATGGGTCGATCGATTGGTGTTGCTTTCCTCACTTTGATTCGCCCAGTTTATTCGGCGCGTTGTTGGATGACCGACGAGGTGGACGGTTCCGCATTGCTCCGCCTGATGATGGGAAACGACGGCAACTGTACCTTCCGGAGACCAACGTCTTGTTGACTCGCTTTCTGCACCATGGCGGCGTGGGTGAGCTGACGGATTTCATGCCGATCGAAGGCGATGAACCGGGCGTTCATCCGACACGACATCAAATTGTTCGTATGGTCAAGGTCGTCAGAGGCAAGATCCGGTTTCGTGTGGAGTGCCGACCCGCATTCAATTTTGGACGAGATGACCATACCGTGACAGTGCGCTCAGAAGGTGCGATCTTTCGATCGGCTTCACTGACGATTGGTTTGGTCAGTCCTGTGCCGCTTATCACCAATCAGGAGACTGTGGAGGCAGAGTTCATCCTGGAAGAAGGGCAGCAGGTCACGTTCTTTCTCGTACAATTAGAGTCGGAGACGACCAAGAGCGTTCTTGATGTGCCGCAACCGGATGAGACTGCGCTGCGGGAGACTGTGGCCTATTGGCGAACATGGTTGAGCCAATGTCGGTACACCGGGAGATGGCGAGAAATGGTTCAACGCTCAGCGTTGACGCTCAAGCTCCTGACCTACGCGCCGACTGGGGCGATCGTGGCCGCCCCGACGACCAGCTTGCCGGAAGCAATCGGTGGTACCAGGAATTGGGACTATCGCTACACCTGGATTCGAGATGCAGCCTTTACCCTCTATGCACTGTTGCGCCTCGGTTTTTCAAATGAGGCAGGTCGATTCATGCAGTGGCTTGAAGCCCGCTGTCACGAGCTAAACCCTGATGGCTCACTCCAGGTGCTCTACAGTATTGATGGGCATCGGATCACACAAGAAGAGGTCCTCTCCCATTGGGAAGGATATCACCGATCCTCACCGGTCCGGATCGGCAACGGCGCGGCGTCACAACGCCAACTCGATATGTACGGAGCGCTGATGGATGCGGCCTATCTCTATAATAAGCATGGATCTCCCATCAGCTACGATAGTTGGGTGGGGTTGTCTCGCCTGCTGGACTATGTCTGCGCGAATTGGGACCAACCGGACGAAGGGATATGGGAAGTGCAGGGCGGACAGCGGCAGTTCGTCTATTCGAAAGTCATGTGCTGGGTTGCGCTCGACCGAGGGATTCGCCTAGCCGATAAGCGGGGATTTCCGGCTGATCGTGCTAAATGGATAGAGGTGAGAGACCGCATCTATCGTGATGTCATGCACCGTGGTTGGGATCACGAATGGCAGGCCTTTGTGCAAGAATATGGCGGCCACGCGCTGGATGCCAGCGCGTTGGTTCTGCCGCTCGTATTTTTCCTGTCGCCGACAGATGCACGCATGCAATCGACGATTGAACGAATCATGTCAGGTCTGGTATCAGACGCATTGGTGTTTCGGTACATTCCAGAAGAAGCTGTTCCAGACGGTCTTTCCGGCCAGGAAGGGACGTTTACGCTCTGTTCATTCTGGCTGGTCGAAGCTCTGACGAGAGCGGGTCGATTGGAGGAAGCGCGGCTGATTTTTGAAAAGATCCTGAGCTATGCCAATCATCTCGGGCTCTATGCGGAAGAACTGTCGGTGACGGGAGAGCATCCGGGGAATTTCCCCCAGGCGTTCGCCCACATCGGCCTGATCAGTGCTGCGTACAACCTCGATCGGGCGTTGAGTTCGCCGCGGACTGTGTCGGTTTAATTGTACTGCCGAACGAAAAAGAGGGAAGCGTGACAACGACGCATGTCGACGCAACATTCCGGTTCATCGGATGCAGCGAAATTCAAGAGATTCTCGGGAAACAGGCTGCGGACGAACGCCAGTTAGTGGAGATGCTGGAAGAGGTTCCGCTCGACTCGGTGTATTACCATACGCACAGCTATTTTCTTCGGACGCCGTTCATTGAACGCACCTACCCGAACGACTTCGCCCAATGGGCGGCCCAGCAAGTCCAGGATCATGTTCTTGCCGAGCGACTGTCCGTGGTGGATCCATTCGATTTTCAGAGTTTGGAGGCGCTTCGAGAAGAACTCATTTCCCTGATCGACGACCACCTATCCGGCATGACGGCAGTCCCACGGACGGGGTTTGGGGCGCCGTTCTACTTCAATCGATCGCGCATTTTGGAGGTGCCCACCGGTGTGGAAGTGCAGACACTTCGTGAGTTCCGGGATGCTATTTCGGATGTCGATTCCAGCGCCATTTATTATCATGTATTCGAAGCGCACTTGCGGTTGCAGCGTGAAGAGAACGATTTTTCTGCCTGGTTCAGAGGCAGTCTGAAGTTGCCGGATCTGGCCGATCGAATGAAAGCGTTGAACCCCTATCTCGGCAGTCTGGAACGACTGCGATCGAACGTGCTGACCATGTGCGATGAGCAGTTGGCGAAATCAGCCGGAACATAACAGGAGTAGACGATCGGACCATGCTGAGCGCAGATCCCCTCTGGTACAAGGACGCGGTGTTTTATGAGATCCATGTGAAGGCGTTTGCCGACGGAAATGGGGACGGCATCGGCGATTTCCAGGGCTTGATCGGGAAACTGGACTACCTCCAATGGCTCGGTGTGGATTGCCTCTGGCTGCTCCCCTTTTATCCCTCGCCGTTGCGGGACGACGGGTACGATGTGGCGGATTTCCGCAGTGTGGCTGAACAATACGGCACGACAGAAGACGTACGCCGTTTTCTGGATGAAGCGCACCGGCGAGGGATGCGTGTGATCGTCGATTTGGTGTTGAATCATACCTCCGATCAGCATCCGTGGTTTCAGGAGGCACGACAATCCCCTCAATCGCTCAAGCGCCACTTCTATGTCTGGAGCGACAACGATCGCAAGTACGGCAAAGCACGCATCATCTTTATCGATACAGAAAAATCAAATTGGACATGGGATTCGGAGGCGAAAGCGTTCTATTGGCACCGATTCTTCAGCCATCAGCCGGATTTGAATTATGCCAACCAGGAAGTCCGGCAAGCCATGCTCGATACGATGGTGTTTTGGCTTGACCAGGGACTGGACGGATTCCGTTGCGATGCGGTGCCATATTTATTTGAACGTGAAGGCACGATTTGTGAGAACTTGCCCGAGACACACGACTATTTGAAGGACATTCGTCGTCGCATCGATGAGACGTATCAAGACCGCATTCTACTGGCCGAGGCGAATCAATGGCCATCCGATGTGCGGCCCTATTTTGGAAACGGCGATGAATTTCATATGGCGTTTCACTTTCCGCTCATGCCGCGACTCTATATGGGCGTTCGGAGTGAAACGCGCGATCCGATCGTCGACATGTTTACGCATACGCCGGAGATCCCACCGAATTGTCAATGGTGCCTCTTTCTCCGCAACCACGACGAGCTTACGCTGGAGATGTGTTCCGGCGAAGAGCGAGACTACATGTATTACACATATGCGCGCGACCCGAAGATGCGGCGCAATATCGGCATTGCGCGGCGGCTTGCACCGCTTTTGGATAACGACCGGCGCAAGATCGAGCTGCTCAACAGTCTGGTCTTCACGATGCCCGGCAGCCCGATTATTTATTACGGGGATGAAATCGGCATGGGAGACAACATCCAACTGAAGGACCGGGATGGGGTGAGAACACCCATGCAGTGGACCATGGATCGGAATGCGGGATTCTCGACGTGCGATCCGGCTCGTCTGTATCTACCGCTGGTGGCGGATCCGACCTATGGCTACCAATCGATCAATGTGGAGTTCCAGAAGGAAATCCCCCATTCGCTGTTGCATTGGATGAAGCGGATGATCGCCGCACGTCGGCGGCATCCCGCATTCGGGCGGGGGACGATGGCGTTTCTGCAGTCGGCGAATGACAAGGTTCTGGCGTATGTAAGACGGCACGAAAACGTTGTGCTGCTGCTTGTCCATAATCTGGCCGGGTCGGCACAATCGGTGGAGTTGGATCTCAAAGAATTTGCCGGTTCTCTGCCGATCGAACTGTTGGGCGAGTCGCAATTTCCTCAGGTGACAGATCGTCCCTATGCACTGACACTGGCGCCCTACGGATATTACTGGCTGAACCTCAAGCCGGAGCATGCGGGGATGGAACCCTATGGGATCGAACTGACGGCGCTGTAACAGGGCCCCTAAGAGACGCATCATGTGAGTGTCCAAATTGGGTGTGATCCCTTCATGGACGGGGGAGCAAGGTCGATGATCAGAGAGTTGGAGCAATATCGTGCGGTGGCTCCGAAGGGGGCCATCGATTTCTTAT
>CAZAKX010000005.1:0-57687 GCA_964485915.1 uncultured Nitrospira sp.
ATCTTCGTTCGACGACGCTTCACCGAACACGCTCCACATAGGATCTCGTACGCGTATCGATCCGAATCACGGTCCCAACCTCCAGATACAACGGCACTTTGATCGTCGCTCCCGTTTCGACGACTGCAGGCTTGGTCCCGCCAGACGCCGTATCTCCCCGCACCCCAGGCTCCGCATCAACCACTTTGAGTTCGATAAAGTTGGGCAACTCTACCGCAATGGGACGATGCTCGTAGATGAGAATCTTGGCGATCATATTTTCCTTCAGCAGGTCCGCATTCTCTCCCAACTGATTCTTCTCAAAGGTCAGTTGCTCATAGGTCTCGGTATCCATGAGCGTATAGGACTCTCCGGAGGCGTAGAGAAACTGCATGTCGCGTTCCTCGAGGTCGGGTTCTTCAAATCGCTCCCCCGATCGAAAGGTTCGGTCCAATACGTTGCCGGAAAGATAACTCTTCAACTTGGTACGAACGAATGCCCCACCTTTGCCGGGCTTTACATGCTGAAATTCAACAATGTAAAAAGGTTCTCCTTCGACCATCAGCCGAACACCGCTACGAAAATCAACCGTAGAAATCACTCGTCACACTCCCTTCGACAAACAATGCTCACCGCTCGACAACCACCTCAATGGGCATCAGAATCCATTCCCTGAGGAGCGCTACGAATTCCTGGACAGATCGTTGGCTCTGGATCCAGCGAGCTGCTCACACAATCCTCTCAGCGCCAGAAGGTACCCACAAGGACCAAAACCGGAGATCTGTGCTAGGGCGACTCCCGATATATACGAATGGCGTCTGAACTCCTCTCGTCGATAGATATTTGAAAGATGAACCTCGATGGTGGGCAAATTAACGGCTGCTAACGCATCCCGTATCGCGACGCTCGTATGGGTATAGGCCGCTGGGTTAATGAGGATCCCATGATACCCATTTCGTGCCTCTTGCACCCAATTCACTAATTCCCCTTCCAGATTTGATTGACGGATGACGAGCTCGACTCCCAATTCAGCACCGAGTTTATTGAGTGATGCGTCGATCATGGGAAGAGTCGCTGTCCCATAGATCGACTCTTCCCGATTGCCTAGCAGATTCAGGTTAGGACCATGCAAAACTAAGATACGCAGCATGTCGCGTACGACGCCCCAAGTACACACCACTCCACCAGAGGCGGCATTTTAGCAGTCCCATTTCTAGGGGTCAAACTGTTGAAGTCACGAAGAAGTTTTTGGGGTTAATTCAGAGGGGCTTTGCGAGTCACGGCGACGCATCTGAATCGAGCTGAGCCACTGCTCCAACTGTCTCACAACCGAGCTTCTCGCCACCGACCGTGACTCCTGGGTTGCGGGAGAATGTGAGGGAGCACCGCTGAGTGATCCATTATCCTTTTCGTTAGCCTGAGCTAAGGCTGCGCTCACTACGGTAGACCCCATGTGCTCTCCTGACGCCTCTAGCCCGGTACGAAGCGACAACGCCTCTTGATCGTGTGGATTAAGTTCCAGAATGACATTGCAGGAGCGAATCGCCGCGTCTTTCGCCCCCTGAGCCGCATAAAGCTTGGCCAAGGTCCGATGAGCCCGTAGATTATCAGGGCTCAGCTTGATAGCCTCCTCCAGGACCGCTTTCGCTTTAACCGGCTGGTTCATCTGCTCATAGGCACGGCCCAATGCCACCATGGCAGTTATGAAGCCGGGATATGTCTTCAATCCATCCTCAAGGACCCCAGCAGCCTCTTCCCACATGCCGGCTTTGCCATATTCTTCTGCCAAAGGGATAAACACCTTGGACCCCGGCTCCTTGGCAAAGGCAAGTGCCAAACGGTCAATCTCCGCCGCGTTATTCGTTTTTCTAGAGGTCATTCCCCTGCTCGTTCGCTACAACTTTTCGCCGTAGCCCGTCCAAACACAGTTCGCGCACTGCGGTCAAAATCTCGTCGGCCATGCGACGCTTGGGCATCAAACCCAAGTCGCGCCGTTTACCAGTCGCTGAGAGAATCACCGCGGCATTGTCATCACTGCCGAATCCACCTCCCTCTTGAGTCACATCATTGGCTACGATGAGGTCTAGCCCTTTGGCTCTTAACTTGTCCTGCGCATGGGACAGAACCTGCTCTGTTTCCGCGGCGAACCCTACGACGACTTGCGATGTTCGCTGGGCAGAGAGCATCGCGAGTATATCGGTGGTCGATTCAAGCTCGAGAACCATCTCCGCCTTCCCCTGTTTCTTAATTTTTTGTTCAGCCTCGGCTTTTGGACGAAAGTCTGCTACCGCTGCCGCCATAATGAAGACCGTACAGGTCTGAAAATTCAGACGCAAAGCTTCGGCCATTTCAGCGGCAGTGTTTACGCGAATCGTCGTGACCCCGGGCGGGGAGTTCAGAGACGATGGGCCTGATACCAAGATGACCTCGGCTCCTCGATCTCGTGCGGCTTCCGCAATTGCGTACCCCATTTTTCCGGACGAACGATTCGAAAGAAAACGAACTGGATCGATCGGTTCCTGGGTTGGGCCTGCTGAGACTAGAACCACCTGATCATGCCAATCATATTGTGCGGCCAGCACGGCATCAACGGCTGCTAAAATCTTGGGTTCTCCGCACAATCTCCCTTGCGCGACCTGTCCAGAGGCCAATGGTCCGACTTCTGGTTCAAGCACGACGACACCGCGAGCCTTAAGCGTTTGCACATGGTGAACGACCGTGGGGTGACTCCACATATCGCCGTCCATTGCCGGCGCGACAACAACCGGACATCGAGCACTCAACAGCATCGTAGTCAGCACATCATCTGCGAGACCAAGAGCCGCTTTGGCCAGGAAGTTTGCCGTTGCCGGAGCCACAAGAACCACATCGACCTGCTCCGGAATCGTAAGATGGGCCATTTCCTCATGTGCTTCGAACAGATCTGTTGCCACTCGTGTCCCGGAAAGGACTTCAAACGTAAGGGGAGTCACAAACTTCGTCGCAGCCTTAGTCATGACCACGGACACGACGGCCCCTTCTCGTCGTAATGCTCGGAGCAAACCGATCGCTTTGTAGGCAGCGATGCTGCCGGTCACACCCAAGGCAACCCGCTTGCCCCATAGACATGTGGACAATCGCGCTCCGTCCAATCTCTACTCCTCAGTTGGCGTCGCCGCCGGTGGGACCGTGTCATCGACGTACACGCTGAGTTCTTTCTTGATTTCGCGAGCATCCTCTCCCGTCATCATTGCGATGCGCTCAGTTTCGCCTTCTTTCCCGCGCTTGGCCTCTTTCGTCGCGTCGCGAGCTTCTTTACCAGTGAGGTATGTGACCTGTCCTCTCAATACCTCATCAAGGGCAATCGTTGTTTCTTTGGTAAATCGAGAGGACCCAGCCTGTTTGGCTCCTTGCGTCAAGTGTTTTGCCCGTTGAGATGCGACAATCACTAAACGGTGACGAGAGTCAAATTCATTGGTGGTGTATTGCGGCAACAAGTTCAGCATATCAATCATAATTCACCTTGCCCCTCTGCTATGAAGTGGTTGATGGCTCTCGCTCTACCGGGTTCACATCTTTATCAAGGAGAAAACTCTGTTCAAACCAATGCATGTCCAACCGGCTGGTCTTGAGCCGTTCGGTCAGAAAAATGCCTTGCAGGTCGCGAAGCGACTGAGTGAAATCATCGTTACGAACAACGTACTGGTATTCCTTGCAATACCATACTTCTTCCCTTACCTTCTTTAGGCGGCGGTCAATTTCTTCTTGGGAATCTGACCCTCGGCCCTGCAGTCTGGCACGCAGTACGTCCATAGATGGAGGCAAAATGAAGATAGAGACAGCAGCCTCGAATTGTTTCTTTATTTGGAGTGCACCTTGGACATCGATTTCGAGCAAGACGTCGATCCCCTGCTCCAACTTTGTCATCAAGGGCTTCAGAGGAGTTCCGTACCAATGGCTGTAGACATGTGCATATTCTAAGAACTCTTCCCGCGCAACCATCTCCTGAAATACCTTTTCGTTGATAAAAAAGTATTCGCGACCGTGTTCCTCTCCAGGGCGTGGCGTCCTCGTCGTGAACGACACTGAATGCCAAATCCCCGGCACCGATGTCACAATCTGCTTACACAAGGTCGTCTTTCCCGCACCAGAAGGAGCTGAGACAATATAGAGAATTCCTCGACGGTCAGGAGCTTGACGATTCGTCGTCTGAGTTGAATAGAGACTATTCGAAGACATCACAATACTCATTCGACATTTTGCATCTGTTCGCGCAGACGCTCAAGCTCTGCTTTCATTTTGACGACCTCCGCCGTGATTTGAGCGTCATTGGCTTTCGATCCGATCGTGTTGACTTCCCTGCCCATCTCTTGGAGAAGAAAATCCAATGTTTTGCCGATAGGCTCCATGCGCTGTATGCTACGATCAAACTGTATCATATGCGCGTCTAATCTGACCAATTCTTCCGTAATGTCACACCGATCTGCATACAAAGCCAGTTCTTGGTTGAGTCGAGCTAAATCGGGGATGGAGTCACCCAGCAGCTTCTCGACACGTATCTTCATACGTTCGAAGGCCTCCTGAGCAACCATGGGTGCACGCGCTGATACCGTTGTTTTGCATTTACTCAACTGAGTAAGTCGAAAACGAACATCCTCCGCAAGAAGCGTTCCTTCGCTTTTTCGCATCGTGACCATATCAAGAATCGCGTTCTGTCCCAGTTTCTCCACTAGCTTTGTCAGTTTGCGATCATCAGTGGGTTGTTCGGATAGCACGAGGACATCGCGCAACCCCGCCATCAATCCGATATCAATGGAGCCTTTCAGTTTGAGTGAACGCTGGAGGCTGCGAAGAGCGTCATGGTACTGTTTCGCCAAACCAGCGTCAAGTTGAAGGAATCGCACGTTCCCTCGACTCCCCTGCAGCATCACTGTCAGCTCAACTCTCCCACGCGCACAATGCTGCTGAATGCTTTTCTTAAAGACGTCCTCTAGGCCAGTCATGGTTTTCGGCAGTCGAACGGACATTTCGAGGAAGCGATGATTGACCGATCTCACTTCTATCGTGACGGTCCCATCGGACCACGTCGCCTGCTGCCGACCAAAGCCCGTCATACTCTTGATCATGTCAACGTTTTTCCTTCCCACTCACACATATCGTGAATCGGGCAAATAGCACAGCGTGGCTTCCGCGCAAGGCACACATAACGACCATGCAGCAGCAACCGCTGAGAAACATCGGTCCACTGGGCTTCGGAGAAAACGGATTGCAGATCACGCTCGATTTGCTCGGGATTACTAGAGTCTGTCATCGACAATCGATTGGCAACCCGCTTCACATGCGTATCGACCACCAGTCCGGGTTTCCCAAAGGCCACTCCGAGCAGCACATTAGCCGTTTTTCGACCGACGCCAGGAATCGAGGTGAGCTCCTCCATCGCATCGGGTACCTTGCCGCCGAATCGCGTAGCAATGGCCTGAGCACAACCGATCAAGTTCTTGGCCTTACTCTTGTAGAACCCAGTGGGTCTGATGAGCACCTGGAGTTCATCCGATGTCGCTTTCGCCATAGCATGGGGAGTACGGTATCGCTTGAACAGTGCCGGTGTCACTTGATTCACTCGCTGGTCAGTACACTGGGCGGAAAGAATGGTTGCGACCAGCAGCTCCCAAGGGGAGCTATGCGTGAGTTCCACCTTCACCTCCGGCATGGCGAGAAGCAGACGCCCGACAATCTGCGCGGGACGATTTGGTCCAGAAGACTCCTGTTTCTTTCTAACTCTCTTCACGGCAGGCCGATTGTGCAGCGATCACCGACGGGACGCAAGTGTCAACTCATGATCGTGTACGGTCACGTGGGACGTCCGATCGTCCGCGACTGAGAGAGATCGAACATAGGTCTCCAATCGAGCAAAAAGAGGACGGAGCGTGGTCGGCTGAAGTGCCGAAATCCCGATGGCTCCAAACCGACGACAGAGCGCCTCAACCTGTTGCGACGGCACCTGATCACATTTGTTGAACACGAGCCACCTTGGCACCGAGCTGAGATGTAACTCCGCAAGAATGGACTCAACCGCTGTCAGCTGAACCTCGATATCCCTCGCATTCATATCGACGATGTGAAGAAGAAGATCGGCGTCCCGCAACTCATCAAGCGTGGTCCTAAAGGCACCAACCAATTCTTGCGGGAGATCTCGAATAAACCCGACCGTATCTGTAATGATGACCTCACGATCTTCAGGGAATCGCAGTCGTCGGCTGGTCGTATCAAGCGTTTCAAACAGCCTGTTTTGAGCAGAAACATGACTTTTTGTCAGCACGTTAAGAAGGGTCGACTTGCCGGCATTGGTGTAGCCGACCAGCGACACGACGGGAAGTCCGTATCGGTCTCGTCGGGCTCGCCGTTGATCCTGATGCCGCGCAAACTGTGCCAGTTCTCGTTCTAAATGCGTGATGCGATCCCGCACCCTCCGTCGATCGGTTTCCAATTTTGTTTCCCCCGGGCCTCTAGTTCCGATACCGCCTCCAAGACGGGAGAGTTGCGTCCCTCGCCCAGATAATCGTGGAAGCAGATAGCGCAACTGCGCCAGCTCGACTTGTACCTTACCCTCCCGACTATGGGCTCGCCGGGCGAAGATATCCAGAATCAGTTGCGTGCGGTCGATCACCTTGATATCGGTCATCTCCGAGATCGCTCGCAGTTGAGCCGGCGACAACGTTTGATCAAAGATCACCATGTCCGCACCCCGGTGGAGCGTCTGGATCAACACATCCTTCATTTTCCCGCTCCCTAACAGATATCGCTGATGCCCACCTGCGGTACGTTGTGCCATGCGATCGATCACCGTTACCCCGGCTGATGTCGCCAGCTCCGCCAATTCTGCTAACTGTTCCTCTTGCTCACCTCGGCTCTTAGCGGACGCGCTGACCAGTATGGCCGACTCTGTGCCGTCGCAGACGGCGTGATGGGCACGTGCGTGTTGTAGATCGACCTCGAGTTCCTCAATAAATCTATCGAATGATATCGTGAGCTGATGGAACGGAATGGCTTTGAGGACCTTGAACAATTGACCGGTCGAACCAGGCGGCAGTAAATGAGCCATGTACAGGTTGCCTACACGACCGTCTTCTTCAACTGAGAGGACGCCAATCACGTCAAGTCGAAGAAATGCAAGATCGGTCAACGCTTCCTGACTCAGAGGTTGATCATGCAGTTGGGTGCGAACGAACCGTAATCCGCGAAGAGATCGAGCCCCTGCTCGAAATACCGTCATCGTTGTGGAAGACAGAGTCAACTCAGTTCCCACAATCACTTCTTGAACCTGGCCCCGTCGTGTCAACAGCACCCCGAGAGGGCGACGGATCTCAAGTGTGAGCTGCGCCATTGCTTTGGCCAATTCCAATGAAATAACTTTGTCGCTCGGGACGCGACGTCGATAGAGTCGTTCGACTGCCGCCACCTGACTCGCTCGCAATCCTGTGATCTGGCCACGAATATCAGAAATAAATCATCTCCTTTTTTACGAATTAGGAACTCCCTTGTACTCGGCGTTCCTTCCCAATTGATACTGGCTCCTCCATAGGGCTGATATCAAGACGCAGGGATGGCTGTTGGCCGTTGATAAGCAGTTGTCGTCCCGCAGCAGCAATCATCGCAGCATTGTCGGTACAGTATTCCAACGGAGGGAGCGACAAGCGAATGTGCTCCCGCGCAGCGCGTTGTTCGAATACGGTCCGTAACCGCGAGTTTGCAGAGACACCACCTACCACGGCAAGGGATGCTAGCCTCGAATGCTCTAGGGCGACAAAGGCCTTGGCAACCAAGACCTGCACAATGGCTTCCTGATAACTTGCTGCGAGGTCGGCGATCTGATCAGAGGACGGGGGAACGATCATGTCACGAAGCTTGTATAGCAAGGCTGTCTTCAAACCGCTGAAACTGAACTCCAGACTCTTTCTCCCTCCTCGAAATTGAGGAAAGAGGAAAGCGCCTGGATCGCCAGACCGGGCAACACGATCAATGGCAGGCCCACCAGGATAACCGAGGCCAAGCATCTGAGCCCCCTTATCAAACGCTTCACCGGCGGCATCGTCGCGAGTCTGCCCAAGTAGGATGCACTGGCCATTGCCGTCTCGACGATAGAGATGCGTATGGCCACCGGATACGACCAGGACAATACAGGGCACCGGAAACGTTGGATCCGCAAGCCATGCCGACGCGATGTGACCCTGCAAGTGATTGACCCCGACAACTGGGATCCTCAACCCATAGCCCAGGCCCTTGGCGTAGCTCAGCCCTACCAGCAGCGCACCAGCCAGGCCCGGCCCTTGAGTCACAGCCACCCCAGCAAGATGACCCGTCGAAATGGCAGCCTGCGACAAGGCCTGTTCGACAACAAGATCGATCAAGCTTAGATGGGCTCGAGCCGCCAATTCAGGGACAACACCGCCAAATTTTTCATGGACGGTGACCTGGGAAGATACCACGTTGGATAATACTTTCCCTTCATCATTCACGACGGCTGCAGCAGTTTCGTCACATGATGACTCGATACCGAGAATCGGCCCAGGGCACCACCCCGGATAGTCTGACGAGAGTGATTGAACAGGAGAGAAATGCATCCGTTTACGCAGGTACCACACAGGGGTAGCAACAAAAAGGCCTCTGCGGCGAATCGCCGCAGAGGCCATCGCTGATCACATACAGAATCCTGATGCTCACAAAGGCATTAGACTCCAGCCATCGCCTCCTGCTCAATAAATGCCGGAGCTCCATCACGAAGCACCACTTTCACCTTTCGGCTTTCCTTGAAACGTCCTCGAATAAGCTCATCCGACAGCGGATCCCCAATGGCACGCTGGATCGCTCGCCGCATTGGTCTAGCTCCGTACAACGGTTCATAGCCTTCTTTAATCAACCATTGCTTGACCTCTTCATCGACCTCGATCTCAATGCCCTTGTCCAATAAACGGAGATTCAATTCACGGAGCAGGATGTCCAGGATAGAATACAGCTGCTCTTTCTCCAATTGATGGAAAATGACGATTTCATCGATCCGGTTCAGGAACTCAGGGCTGAATGATTTTCTGAGCTCACCGAGTACCTCTTCCTTTTTCCGCCGCGCAGCTTCTCCCTCTGTGCTCTGAAAGCCCAGAGACACACCCTTTTGAATCATCTTTGTTCCGATGTTGGAGGTCATGATCACGACGGTATTCTTAAAATCGACTTTTCGCCCGAGGCTATCGGTCAATACTCCGTCATCTAACACTTGAAGCAACACATTGAACACGTCTGGATGCGCCTTTTCGATTTCATCGAACAACACCACGGAATAAGGCCGACGGCGTACTTTTTCAGTGAGCTGCCCTCCTTCTTCGTATCCTACATAGCCGGGAGGGGCGCCGAAGAGGCGAGAGCTCGTAAACTTCTCCTGATATTCGGACATATCAACACGAATCAAGGCATCTTCGCTGTTGAAGAGAAACTCCGCTAATGTCCTCGCCAATTCCGTTTTCCCGACGCCAGTCGGTCCCAGAAAGATAAAAGAACCGATCGGTTTTTTGGCCTCCTTCAAGCCAGCTCGAGACCGTCGGATCGCGCGGGCAACGGCGGAAATGGCTTCATTTTGTCCAACCACTCGCTTATGAAGGAACTCTTCCATGCGCAACAGCTTATTGGATTCTTCCTCTTCTAATTTAAAGAGCGGAATCCCGGTCATCTTAGAAACCACGTAGGCGACGTCCTCTTTGCCGATCACAGGCTTATTCTTTTCCTGATTCTTTTTCCATTCCCGCTTGGACTCATCAAGCAGCTTCCGTAGTCGCTCTTCCTCCTCACGATGTCGTACCGCTTCTTCAAAATTCTGCATGGAAATGGATAGCTCTTTCTCTCGTGCCACCTTCTTGAGCTCTTGCTCCATGGCCTTTAACTCAGAAGGAAGCGCATACGTTTGGAGCTTGGCACGGGATCCGGTTTCGTCGATCAAATCAATCGCCTTATCAGGCAGGAAACGATCCGTAATATACCGATCGGATAATTTCACCGCTTCAACGATCGCATCTTCCGTGATTTCCACTCCGTGGTGTTCTTCGTATCGATCCCGAAGCCCTTGAATGATGCGCACGGTTTCATCGAGATTCGGTGGTTGAACGTGGATCGGTTGGAAGCGTCGTTTCAACGCGCCATCTTTTTCAATGTGTTTGCGATATTCATCCAACGTCGTGGCCCCGATGCATTGAATTTCGCCCCGTGATAACGCGGGCTTCAGCATATTGGACGCGTCGATGGATCCCTCCGCAGCCCCAGCTCCAACCAACGTATGGAGCTCATCGATAAAAATAATGATGTTGCCGGCCTGGACGATCTCTTTCATGACAACCTTGAGGCGTTCCTCGAACTGTCCACGATACTTGGTCCCAGCGACGAGAGAGCCCAGATCCAACGCAATGACTCGACGAGAGAGCAGATTATCAGGCACTTCAGATTGAATGATCCGTTGGGCAAGTCCTTCCACAATCGCCGTTTTCCCAACACCAGATTCACCGATCAGCACAGGATTATTCTTGCTTCTTCGGCTGAGGATCTGGAGAACGCGCTCAATCTCATCGGCCCGTCCGATCACTGGATCCAACTGACCTTCTTGAGCCAACTGGGTCAAGTCCCGACCGAACTCGTCGAGGGCCGGCGTATTGCTCTTCCGATCCCTCTCCCGCGGAGCCGACTTTCGCAAGAACGTCACGGTCAACTGCCGTGCTGTGAGAAGGTTCGCCCCTAAGCTCCGAAGGATTTTCCCGCCGATCCCTTCCTCTTCGCGAAGAAGGCCAAGGAGAAGATGCTCGCTGCCGATGTGATTATGCCCCAGCAAGCGGGCTTCCTCGACTCCGTATTCGATCACTTTCTTCACTCGAGGGCTAAAAGGGATTTCTCCGAATGTCATGGTGGTGCCCCCACCAGGCAGATTCCGCTCGATTTCCAGCCGGATCTGCTCCGTAGAAAGCCCCATCTTTTTTAGAATCATCAGTGCAATGCCGTCGGACTCACGGAGTATGGCCAAGACGAGATGTTCGGTGCCGAGATAATCGTTTTGGTGTCGTTCGGCTTCTTCTCGTGCAAGGATGATGATCTTTCGACCTTTGTCAGTAAATCGTTCGAACATCCTGCCTCCTCCTAGTGAGTGCACATCTTGGCTGCGTTCGAGCAAAACCCTTGAAAAATCTTGCCCTAATTCTAACCACAGTATCTTTGAGAGTCAAGGTTGCACGGAGAACACGACGGGCGACACAATCACATCATGACATATTTTCTGTCGCGCGGATGTTTCCTTCCATCATGAGCTCACAGGCTTTTCATTGACATAAAAAGAAACATCTCGATACAATCGCACTCCTTCGTTCTCCATCCATTTGTTCGCACCCATGAGAAGTAAAAGCATTGGGATTCTAACCAAACCAAAGTTCCCGGAGGTCAAAAGTACGTTATTGGGTGTGGTTGCCTGGCTCCGTGCCCGCAGCATCGACGTCTTGCTCGATACAACATCTGCAACTCTACTGAACGAAGAAGGGGGAATGCCGAAGACTCAACTGGCTGAGAAAGCCGATGTTCTTTTGGTCCTAGGCGGAGACGGAACCATCCTGAGTGCGGCGCGACTGGCAGCGGAACGCAGTATCCCTATTCTCGGCGTCAATATGGGCGGTCTCGGTTTCTTGACGGAAGTCCGACTGGACAATCTGTACCCTTCGCTCGAACGAGTCTTTGCGAACGATTTTGTACTGGATGAGCGACTCATGCTGGCCACTCATATCCACCGGCACGGAGAAACGGTCGCCCGTGGGGTTGTCCTGAATGATGTCGTAATCAGCAAAGGCACCCTAGCCCGTATGATCGACTTGCAGGTTGCAATCGGTGGTCAATTCGTGACGAACCTACGAGGTGACGGTCTCATCATCGGAACACCCACGGGATCCACCGCCTACTCGCTCTCTGCCGGTGGCCCCATCATGAATCCGGGTGTGCAAGCCCTGATGTTAACGCCGATCTGTCCCCACACCTTGACCCATCGCCCGCTCATCGTGCCGGGCAATGTGGTCATTGAAGTCACCTTAACGAGTCAGGATGAAGGATCGATGGCGACACTCGACGGCCAAGTCGGAGTCACTATCGTCCAGGGCGATAAGACCGTCATCCATGCATCAGACTATCAGACCAGACTGATTCGTTTTCCGGAAAGCCACTACTATGAAGTGTTGAGAGGAAAGCTGAAATGGGGACACGGATAAAGTCGCCACGCTCGGCTACGACGCCCTCCCCTGTTCAATACGTGCAAGCATATCCTGATTTGCCGTAAATTTGAATTCCCCGATACAGTCTGTTTTTTCCGTGAACGATCGCTCTGCCACTTCAAGCGCCCGCAGCCCGCTCACATCAACCGGACGACTCTGGCGCTTTCTGAGCAGCGAATGCAACTGATCGAGCACGGCCCTGACATCACCACCAACACTCTTGCTCGTCAGATAGCGCTCTACCACCTCTGCACACCAGTCTCCATCACGCTTTGCCACGCCGACAAGACCTTCACTGGCCTTCCGAGCCCAGCCGGCTAGAAAGACACCATCCATAATTTTCCCGACCGTCTCATCGTAGGCTTGAAAAAGCGAATCATCAGGATCGTTACCCGTCTTGTTGGGATTCGTAATAAACATGCCGTTCTTGTAAGGCAGGCCGACAGTCTCATCCACTTTGTCGCCGACGGCAAACACCACTGCATCACAGGGAAATTCATAGTACTGCTTTAACCCGACCGCAACGGTATCCTCACCCTTTGGATCGAGCCGGTTATCCTCCATTTCGAGCCCACGAACCCGATTGTGTTCGTCCACCAGAATACGCTTGGGAGAGGCGAGGAAGCGGAAGCCCATTTTTGTTTGTGAGATTTGAGGCTCACACTTAGTGAATTCGTCGGTAAAGCCCTTCAAGACGTCGTCGGGATTCTGTCCCACTTTGGCCATACGGTCTTTGATGCGCTCGAACTCGTTACGGATTCCTTCAAGGTCCATATTGGCACAGATGCTGCGGATCTCCTTCGGATTGTATTTTCGTTCCACTGGGCCTCGTCGAACAATGGCCGTAACACGCTCGACCTTCTTGTAGCGGATCAACCAGTGAGCAATGTCCACCATCACATCGCCAGCTCCAATCACTGAGACGTGTTTACCCATGTCAAAGGGGCGGTCGCCAAACCCCGGGAGGCGGTTGTAGTGGTACACCACATCTTTTGCGTGAAAGACACCCTGGGCTGAGTCCCCCTCGACACCGATGGCCTTGGTCCCTTGCGCACCGATGGTGAACACAACTGCGCTCGCTCCCAGTCCACGCACATCTTCGACCGTGAGGTCTTTCTCGTGTCCGATCGAGACATTGCCAAAATAGTGCACGTTCTTTTGCTGAAGAAGTTCCCAATACTGCTTCTTGAGACCACCTCGAAGCTTGAGTTTGGAAGGAAATATCCCGTACTCTGCTAACCCGCCAAACCTAATATCTCGATTGAGGATGATGATTTCATGGCCGGCTTTTGATAAAGAACTTGCGACGGCCATACCAGCAGGCCCTGCGCCTGCGACAATAATCACATGTGACTGTAATCCACTCATACAATTATCCTTCTATTTCTTTACCTGAACATGATCGAAAAGCCTTGAATATCAACGACTCGCGGAATGTAACATAGCCGTTCCCGTACTGTCAAAATCTAGCGTCAGCTTGCACATCTACTTGCACGATTTTGTATGGTCATCTAGAATGCCGCCCATTCCTGCCCTGGAGATAATCATGTCGAGCCAACATCAGATGGCAGACTTATAATCGTTATGCCAATTCGTGAATCACCCCCTCCATCATTGGAGGACGTGCAGACTCCCCCCATACGCTATTATCACGTTCCAACAGTCAACGGATCGTTCTCCCTGCAAAAGCTGAAAACGGACGAAGCTTATCTCGTCTCGAACTTTGAGCTTGCTGAAGAACTAGTCGCCCGGGGTGTCGACAGTGCACGTATTGCCATCAGCGATTGTTCCAGTCCGAATGGTTCACCTCCTGGATATTCCCAAATCGCGCGAGGCACACCACTTGTCCCGGCCTCACCCTTCGAATTCGACCAATCGGTAGTGATTATCCTTCCAACCTACAACGAACGCTCTAATCTTGAAGCCCTTGTCGCCACAATCGGCAAATATCTCACCGCTGATATCTTGATCGTCGATGATAATTCACCGGATGGAACCGGCCAACTCGCTGATCGATTACACGGTGAACACCGCCATATCCATGTCTTGCATCGACCCAAAAAGCAGGGGCTTGGACCGGCTTACCTGGCGGGGTTTGAGTGGGCGCTCCACCGGAACTATGAGCGTATTATCGAGATGGATTGTGATTTCAGTCACGCGCCTTGGGACGTACCCCGTTTGATCCACGGCAGCCGAACCGCCGACCTGGTCATCGGGAGTCGCTATGTCCCTGGTGGTGGCACCGAGAATTGGAACGCTCGGCGACGCTTGGTGTCTCGGTGCGGCAACACCTATGTGCGGCTCTTTTTGGGGTCAATGATCCATGATTGGACGGGCGGATTCCGGTGTTATCATCGAAACCTGCTACTGAAGATGCATCTCGAAACGGTACGCGCCAAGGGATATGTCTTCCAAGTCGAGCTCGCCTGGCGAGCCGTTCAACTCGGCGCAGACATTCGTGAACTACCCATTCGCTTCAGTGACCGTGTCCAAGGCCAAAGCAAGCTCGGCTGGCATTCTCTCATCGAAGGACTCTTGGAAGTACCCAAAATGTGCTTTCACAGGTACTAAATCCCTAAGGCCGTTCACAGCTCATTTCGTGCTGTGGGCAACGGCTTCGTAAGGAAACCGATGACTCGAACGAGTTGAGTTTCGACAGATCAATCACTAACTCATCTTTGGCATTCGCCATGATGACGTCGAGCAGGCTGCTTTTCGTAGGAACGACGGCCTCCACGGGTTGGAATCGCAAATCAAAACCCTTCGCGGCTGTTGGCCGCATGGGATAGCGACGATCATAGATCATCCCATAGGCCGGAATGCCGTAAATGATCCGCCAGTTACCCAGCAGCATATGCAATTCCGTCCCATGAATATACAGTCCACCCGTCGTGATAATTCGCCTGGCAAATGTCTGCGGTTCGCTCAGATAAAAAGTGATTCGTTCGTTGTATTTCGCCTCCGCGAGCGCCTCCGCGAGGCGCGTCGACAGCAACGTCAATTCTTCCTCCGTGAAGGTTGGAACCAGTGGCGATTCCCCTCGCATCCACCGTTTCAGGGCAATCCAATGCTCTTGAACCATCAATCCTGACAGGATCTTCCTTACCTTTTCAGGCTCGATGAACAAGGGGTGTGCATGATGGCTTGGCGGCCATTCCGCCAGCACTTCTGGGTCTTCTTCCAACCGCACAAAATTCACCGGATCCTCATAGATGATTCTCGATGGCACATGCGGAACGGCACAGCCGACCAATACGAGGAGACAGGTCACCACGCCTACGGAAATCACCCGTATACAATGTACATCCATGATCGGCAGAACCTAGTTTCCGCTGATGGTAACCGTCATCTCGGCACGCTCCAATGGATTGTCGCGCCCATCCCGTTTCATGGCGACAATCTTGTCGGCCACGTCCATGCCGCTCTCAACCTCTCCGAAAACCGTATATTGCCAATCAAGGAAATTGGCATCCGAGACACAGATAAAGAACTGCGACCCGGCGCTATCAGGGTCATTTGCTCTGGCCATCGACACAATGCCGCGCTTGTGCGGCGTACTATTAAATTCAGCCTTTACCTTATAGCCAGGTCCACCCATCCCATGCGACGAGCGATCGGACGTCTTGCTGTTGGGATCGCCCCCTTGAATCATAAATCCAGGGATGACACGGTGAAACGTCGTTCCATTATAAAACCCTTCTTGAGAAAGCTTGATGAAGTTATGGACGTGACCTGGCGCCAGATCAGGAAAGAATTTAAGGACGATCTCTCCAATCGGTTGTCCCTTTGTGGTGATTGTAATTGTAGCCCGTGTGTTATTCGCAACCTCGCTCATGCGGTTCATCCTTTCTTCTGATTATCGAAAGAGAAATGGAGGCGGCGCCATCTCGGCTTCCAGTCCTTGATTCACAGCGATCCACGAAAGGCCGTCATCGCTGCGAAATACTCCTGAACTCGTTCCTGCATAAAGCCCTCTCTCCCCCCATCCAATCAGCACCTGAATCGAAAGGTTGGTGAGACCTTTATTGAGAGGGATCCACTCTTTTCCCTTATCCACCGTCCTAAAGATCCCATGTCCTGTGGCGACCACCAGGCCATGGTCGCTTAACACGATACCTCGGATGGAATCGTTCGGAAGGGCTCGACTGATTGAACGCCACGTCAGCCCTCCATCCACACTGCGAAACACCCCACCATCGAACGTCCCTGCCAAAATACTCTGGTCCTGATCAATGACCAGCACACGGATGAAGTTCTCGATCATGCCTTCATGATCTTTCAACCCATGCCGAACACGAACCCATCCGGATGAACGGGGGATCAGTCGAAAAATCCCTTTGCCCGAGGTTCCAGCGAACAATGTCCCATCTGTTGAACGTGCCAGCGAATGGACAAGAATGTCATCAAGCCCAGTCGTCACCGGCACCCAGCGATCATCGGTATCGCGTAGACGATACACGCCATCGCCGGTACCGGCATAGAGTTCGTGATCGACCACCAGGAGCGCTTTCACTTCCAGCCGTTTGAGGCCCTCATTCACAGACTGCCAGGTGTTTCCTGCATCGCGGGATCGAAACACTCCTCCACGAAATGTTCCGGCATACACGGATCCGCTTTTCATGATCGCCAGACTCAGAATAAAGGGATCGGTGACTCCAGCTCCCACTCGGTTCCACGTTGCACCCCGATCCACGGTCTGAAACACTCCATGTCCAAACGACCCTGCATAGATGACACCGTTTTCACCGATCGTAAGTGCCTGTACACTTGCCGTCGATTGTTCGGGAGGCCCCGATGTCGGTGGAGAATCGGAAATCACTTGGGCTGGGAGTGCTACCATCGCGATTGTCGACAAAGACTCTTTTCCATCGGCCAGTCCGAGAAAACCTCCACCCCACAACAACAGCAGCATCAGCCCGGCAACCCGCATCGGCTCAATTATAGTGGCCTGGAGACTCATCGCATTCTGTTTCCTGCCGTCTTGAACGGCAAATCAGGATTCGTTGGCAAATCCACCCCACCTTCGTCTTGATGTTTTCCAAACACGCGTGCACCGAGGATCCCGAACTCATAGAGCACCATCAAAGGAACTGCCATCAGCAGCATGGTGAAGAGCGTCGCATCAGGCGTCACAACAGCGGACACGATGAGGCATAATAGGATGGCATGTTTTCGGTACCGTGCGAACGTCTGAGCTGAAACCACCCCGATCATCGCCGCCAGCGTCATCGCTAACGGCAGTTCGAACGCACAGCCGAAGATGAGCAGGAACTTCACATTGAAATCAATATACGTCCCCACGCCCAGCTGCGGAGTGATATCGCGATCGAGTCCGAAACTGACGAACCAGTCAA
The DNA here is from genome assembly GCA_964485915.1 of uncultured Nitrospira sp. Taxonomy (GTDB): domain Bacteria; phylum Nitrospirota; class Nitrospiria; order Nitrospirales; family Nitrospiraceae; genus Nitrospira_D. The sequence continues at coordinate 17,591 of CAZAKX010000005.1, forward strand.
TCACCAATGGCAGGATCACCACATTGCAGAACACCATGCCCAACCCAAACAACCCTCCGGCCAATAAGAACAATGGAATCGCCCAGCGCTGTTCTTTCGGCAGCAACGCTGGCTCAATGAACTTCCAGCACTGATAGAAAATAACCGGCAAACTGAGAATAAAGGCCGCCAACAGCGACACCTTGATCGACGCAAACAACGCTTCCGTCGGTCCATAGAAAGCCAATTGGTTTTCAAACGGACGATTCAGCCATGCCACCATTTCAGCCGAAAACGAAAAGGTGAGGATGAGCAAGCCTAAAATAGTCGCCCCAATAACAAGCAATCGGCGCTTGACACTCTGGATGTGGGCGGCAAGCGGATGGATGATCTGCTCCATAGCGGTGACTTCAGCTGTCGGTCAGTTCCGGCCCAATGGCACTCTATCGCGCTGGTTCCAGTCGTTGGTCGCGGCGTAGGCGAACGAACTCCGCAAGCTTGTCTTTCGTGGCCAGCTTTTCTTTTTGGATCCGCTTTTTCTCGATCTCTTCGTTTGGCGTTAGAACATGGCGCCTCTGGAGCTCGTTCAGCTCAAGGTCCAGACGATGGTGAGATTCTTCCAGTTCGCGAAATTCAGTGTTGGTTCGGCGAAGCTGTTCGACAATCGCATCTTCCGTCAACATACGACACCTCCTGGTTAGGGTGAGTCTGTCGAGGTTGATTCACCTCCTGCGCAACACGTGGGTGCATTTAGCCGACCGCTCGGCATCACCAGCGGATTCAGTTCCATCAACACCGCATCTTCAATTGGATTGGTATAATAGTGAGGGCGCCTACCGACCTGAACAAACCCCATCGTCGTGTAGAGTGAACGTGCAGGCTCGTTCGAGGCTCTCACTTCAAGCACTGCCCGAGTAGCTGCCTGATCGAGTGCGCAGCGGAAGGCTTCCCGCACAAGGGAATGTCCAACCCCTTGTCTGCGCATTGCCTCTCGCACAGCCAGGTTCATTAGGCGCAGCTCTTCAAACACGATCCAGAAACAATGATACCCAACAATCGAGGACTTTCCCTCTCCCGCCGACTGCCCTTGCTGCCTCGCAACGAGAAAATGAGCGAACTGGTTACCCATCAATTCCGTTTCCAGCATTTTGCGCGTCCAGGGGGAAGAGAAGCAAGTCTCTTCCAACAAGAGGATATCCGGCAACATCTCCGGCGTGGCCGGAAGAATTTGCAATTCTGAAAGCGGCTGCTCGTTGCTCATCCGTTCTATGGGTTCTAGTGTCGCCGACCGCGAGCCAATCGCGCAGCAACTTTTTTCTCGACTCTCTTCTGACGCCGCGCGACCGATGAGATACCTCCGGACCGTTCGTACTGGATTTCCGCTTCCGCACGTTGCACATACCACGGAGCGACGGCGCTCCCGGCAATCTCGCCTCGTCGTATTCGCTCCATTCCAAGGTGAGCCACATGAATCGCCGAAGGTTTGAAGGCATGGTCCGGCCCAACCGTAATCGTGATGGGCTCCGGAAGTGCCGCTCGAATCTCAGCCTCGATCGATGACCATCCAAGCCCAAACATCACAGTGTGCTCGGTCAGGCTCTGCGCAAGCGCTCTGGGGGTACCGACCTGTTCATTTACGATTCGCTCCCATTGTGCCTCCCCCATCCACCTGAACAGAGCCCAATACACCTCATCACGACGACTCTCTAATACAGGACAGAGAGGACGGGACTCCCCTTGAACGCTCCTCACCATCGCTTCCAACGTAGGCACCAGGGTGAGAGGAACGCCGCTGGCGGCCCGCAGGCCCAGGCAGGTCGCAAGACCGACACGGATACCCGTGAACGAGCCAGGCCCGGCTGAACAGCAGAGACCATCAAGCTCACTGAGTCGCACCTTAGATTTGGTGAGCAGTTGATCAATTGCCGGCAACAATAGAGACCCATGGGCGCCGCCCGCCTCTTGGTCATGCGTGGCCACCACCTGATCATCTTCGAGGAGCGCCACACTCTGCCATGCAGTGGCCGTTTCAACTGCAAGAATTTTCATTATGAAGCCTGTCCCAAGTCCTCTATTTTGATCGGTTGATTATGCTGCAGCTCGTGGAACGTCACGTGAATCGTGCCCTGCCCACGACCGTCTTCTAGAGTAATCTTGAACGGACGTACCATCCGACTGTCCTGATCGACGACCATCTGCGCCGGAACAATACCACCATCATCCAACGATCGAAAATCGTCGTACTGAATCATGGCTTCCACCTCACCGTTCCCCGTCAAGCGATCCTCTTGCACCACCAGTAATCGGTGGTCAAACCAAAGGCGGCGGATGAGCCGACGCGATGAACCTACCCCACTGCCGACGGACGTATACACCTCAAGGCGATAGCGATCCCGCTGGTCCACGACTTTTACCGTCTCTTCCTTACTGATCGAACTCGTCCCAAGAACCCCACCGACCGCCCAGGCGCTCAATTGCGAGAATCGAGCAAGCTTCCCTAATTCCTTCATGTCCGACTGGCGACCAGTATAGACTTTCCCTTCCAGCGGCAAACGGAGCTTATACCAATCATCGGCTTGCACGAATTCAAACAACTCGCTTCCGAACGGTGTAAAGCCTCGAAGCCGCAATGCATTGGGGCGACGATAATGAACGGTCCCTTCCACCCGTGTTGCGATGGGCATAAGCCCGCCTCTCACTTTGGCGGTGAACAATCCTTTCATTGAATGAATGGCCGCATCTCGCTGCCGTAACAACGTCGTGAACTCCTCAGCCGTCATCCGTTTCAACGGCGGTCCTTCTTTTGGGACAACGAGCGTACAGCCGGCAAGCACGGCCCCGCCACACACGAAGATGAGTAATGAGCCAAGCGCGCGTTTCATGATTGTGGACGTGGCAGGCGTCATTCCACTTGGATGGCTAAGCCAACACAACGTCGAGCGCCTCCCTGACTTCTTGAATACCGATCAGTTCCATCCCATCAATAGGATCCAGTTTCGTCAAATTCCGTTCGGGCATAATGCAGCGCTTAAATCCCATCTTGGCCGCCTCACGAATGCGTGACTCAGCTTGGCTCACGGCGCGCACTTCCCCCCCTAAACCGACCTCCCCTAACACAAGCATTCCCGGTTCAACAGGCACCTCCCGCAAACTTGACGTGACGGCCGCGACAATGCCGAGATCAATCGCCGGTTCGTCGATATGCATCCCTCCGACGATATTCACATAGACATCCTGTCCGGAGAGATGGAACCCCAACCGCTTTTCCATGACCGCAAGCAACAGCGATACTCGATTCAGCTCCACCCCGTTTGCCATTCGTTTGGGCATGGCATAGCTGGTTGAGGAGACCAACGCTTGAAGTTCGACGAGGATCGGTCTCGTGCCTTCGAGACTCGACACAACCACCGATCCGGTGCTCCGCTGGGGACGTTCGGCCAAGAACAACTCGGAGGGGTTGCTCACCTCCTCGAGGCCACCATCTTTCATTTCAAACACCCCGATCTCGTTCGTCGATCCAAACCGATTCTTGACCGCGCGAAGAATCCGATAGCTATGTCCCTTGTCTCCTTCAAAGTACAGAACCGTGTCGACGATATGCTCCAACAACCGGGGCCCGGCAATGGCCCCTTCTTTTGTGACATGACCAATGATGAAGACCGGAACTCCCGCCCGCTTGGCGAACCACATCAATTGCCCGGCCACCTCCTGTACCTGACTGATACTGCCCGGAGCGGAGGTGATCTGCTCCGTGTACACCGTTTGAATCGAATCAACCACCACTGCGGCCGGCTGTATATCCTGCACCGCTTTTAGAATCTGTTCCAGAGACGTTTCCGCCAGAATCAGCAAATGCGGGTGTTCGATGCCTAGTCGCTGCCCACGCATCTTGATCTGCCGGGGAGACTCTTCTCCTGACACATACAACACCGGCTCATCCTTTGACGCCAACCTCGGCAAAGCTTGCAGCAGAAGTGTCGTCTTGCCGATCCCAGGATCGCCTCCGATCAAGATCACCGACCCGGGGATCACACCGCCCCCTAACACCCGATCAAATTCCCCGATTCGAGTCAGTCGACGATCCTCTCCCACGACTTCGATCTCCGCAATGGGCGTCGCCTTGGCCTGAGCCGTTTTCATCGCTGCCGGACGACCCTTGCCCGTCGCGGCCTGCCGCTCCTCTTTCATCGTATTCCAACCGCCGCAGTCAGAGCAGCGACCGAGCCACCGTGGGGATTGGTGCCCACAGGCTTGGCAGGAAAAGACAACCTTGGATTTCAACGAATTGTCCTCACAAAGAAAGGAAACCCACTGAGCTATCTTAATGGATGTACAGAGGGAATAAAAGGACCGGGTGCGCGCGATGAAATCATCGTGCCTCCGATGCGACCTTAAGAATTCATCCGCGCAACCCGATAGGGTTCAGAGAGGATTCGACTGAGCTCTCCGATTCTTATGAAAAAACAGATCAGAATCGACGAATTGCAGCTGGGCATGTTAGTCGAACAACTCGACCGGTCATGGCTGAGCACGCCATTTTTTCGACACAAAATGACGATCACCTCGCCTCAACAAATTGCCCAACTGAAAGCCAGTGGCGTGCAGACATTGACGGTGAGTGTCGATGCGGTGGAAGTCGAAGACGTACCGGTATTGGAACCGACGATCTCTGATGATCCAGGAAGCCCAGCATCGGAAGAAGCAGAAGCGGCATCACCTGTTGTCTCGTTTGAAGAGGAACTCCCCGAAGCCAGGCGGGTCTATCAGGCTGCTAAAACGATCGTACAGAACGCGATGCAGGATACGAGGCTCGGGCGAGCCATCAATGTCGAGGCCGTCAATACCGTGGTGGCCGACATGACTGACAGTGTCCTTCGAAATCCGGACGCCTTATCCAGCCTGTCGAGACTCAAGCGGTTCGACGAATACACCTTTTATCACTCTGTGAATACGTCACTCTTGGCCATGTCGTTGGGCCGCAGCCTCGGGTTCGACCGGTCGATGTTGCATTTGGCCGGCGTCGGCACACTGCTGCACGATATCGGCAAGATGAAGATCCCTCTGGAAGTGCTGAACAAACCCGGCCGTTTCGAGGCCCATGAAATGGAGATCATGAAGCAGCATGTCCTTAGGGGAGTCGAGGTCCTGGCCAGCACAACCGGGTTGGGAGAGTCCTACGTGCAGCCTGCGCTCGAGCACCATGAACGCGTGAACGGAGACGGATATCCGCACAAACGCGCGAAACACGACATCAGCCAGTATGGCTTGATCACCGCCATCGTCGATATCTATGACGCGATGACGAGCGATCGGTGCTACCACAAGGGACAACCGGCTCATCAAGCCCTCCAGCTGCTCTATCGTCTCTCACTCGAAGGCCACCTCGATGCGACCCTCGTCCAGCGATTTATCCAGGTCGTGGGAGTGTATCCGGTCGGGTCGGTCGTAGAGTTGAATACCGGAGAGATCGCGATCGTGAAACAGATCAACCATCATGCGCCACTGTTGCCGGTGGTGCTCATCGTCAAGGGCGCAGGGAATACCTTGCTCCTACGTCCGCAGGAATACGATCTCTCGTTACAAGAAAAAACACCACATCGGGCCATCACGACCATCCTGCCCCCTCACCAAACAGGTCTCGACCCTGTCAATTACCTGGATAAGAAAGCGGCGTAACTCCCTCATCAATGGAGCACATTCATCAAGCTAACCAGGCAGCTATCGCCGCAATCCTCGATCTATCGTTGGAGAAACCACCCAGACAAATGGGTGCCGACTTGTCTTCTCGTGCTCACACGCCGGCAAAACATTGACGGGCCCAACTCTTTCGCACCGTCAATTTCCTGAAATGTTTAGAACCCATGTAACCACGTATATCTCAAATCGTTGGAATACAGGCATCAGAGAATTTGGTGCAGCTCTTGCTTGAGAATATTCCAAGCTGTGTACGTAATCACCCTGGGAGGGATCTATGGACTGTCCGAAGTGTAAAGGGATGATGATGTTGGAGCGGTTCTCGGATTTCTTTCTCGTGTTCTATGCCTGGAAATGCCTCAACTGCGGCGCCATTATCGACCGCACGATTTCCAATAATCGCCGAAAGAGTCTGGCTGCGCGAGGATCCCAGGCTGTTACTGCTCGCTAAGAAGGTCGCGGGCATTTCGGGTTCAGAATGCGAGCCCTGTGGGACAGAGGTTGCATCTGATGCTATTTCCCACCCCCTTGGTTGACTCGTGGCCTGGGCTTGATAGTGGTGTCAATATACAAGGGGAGCAGCGCAAAGGGCATCTTGACTCGAGCGGGGAGCACGTTGCTCTCCAGTGCACGAGAGCTGGATCTCTTCACGCAAATAGAGACGCTACATCGCAAGATTACGGTTATTCTGGATCCACAACAAGCAGGCTTTGACCCTACTCTCTATCTCGACAGGAAGGCAGCATGAATGAGGCCATCGCCGTCACTAATGAGGATCTAGATTGGCAAGAAAGCACCGACCTCTTCGTCCCAATCCGGAACTGGCACAGCTTCTTGAGATCCATCTTGCTGGGGAACTGGTCACGCGCCGCCGTTCAGGCAATTGAAGGATAGTCCTAGTAGTTCATCCCGTCAACAACACAAAGGACGTTGTAGTAATTCCAAAGCGTTTGGCCAATATTTGATGTCATATCGATAATTCATGTCAGTCATCATCCCTGAGCCACCACAGATCAAACGATTCTTCTGCGTCTGATGCATCTTCAGATTCATTGATGTCGTCGTCTTCGTCTTCGCCATCTTCAATATCGCTCCACTCTGCTTTTTTTTCAAAACCAGGCCTAGGCCTTTGAGCAATCGCCTTCAGTTTGTCTTGAAGCTTATCAGCCACCTCACTCTCAAAGAACTTAACCCCTGACTTGAACATATAATCAAAGCATGGATCCGCGGATAACACATTTGACTTTTGGCCTAGCCACCCATTCCTAGCAGCCTCGTAAGCTAATAACCACTGGTTCTCATACAGAGCATTCTTGTCGGCAACAATCTCTTTCAACGGTGAGTAGTCAAACCGCTTTGGGAGCAGTTTTCTTGATCCTAATTCACATGTCAGGCATCCGACAACTGAATCCATGCAGTGGGCCAGTTCCTTCGATGCCTTTTGAGAGAGTGTTATTTGAAACAGAATGGCCGTCCACAGTGCCCATGCCACATCGCTGGCATGTCCGATCGGAGCAGCAGTTGCAACAATGGTGTCAATGATGGTCTTTAGCTTGCGCTTATCGATCTGCTGACCATCTTTAAAGTGAGCTTTTAAGAGATTTGACAGGACGATCCGTATAGTCTCAGGCTGATTTAGCGCGCACTGGTATAAGTAATCCTGATATATCTCCCATGAAGCATCTATGATTTTTAGCCGCCCCAAACGAGCCAGGGAAAACCGAAGCACCGCTTTCTCTCTGAATGCATGCTGTAAATCAAATGCCTTATTAAAGAAGTTGATTAGTTGGTCTCGCCTCGGGGAATGTCTAAGCCAGTCTTTGCTACCCAAAGAAAATTCGTCGACCTCACCTTCATGGTCTTCTTCACCTTCTGGATGCATAACTTCATGAAGAGGTGAAGTCAGCTGAAAACCTCTAAGCTCGGAATCCCATCTATCAATCAATAATTGAGGCAATGGAAGGATAGAGGTCTTTAACGGATTCAGGCCTAGCTCGTATTCTGAAAGCCCCTTTTCTAGCCTGTTGAGGAATGTTTCTGCCTCCGCCTGCGACATAAAGCCCACTTCATAGTCGTCGATGCTTCGAATGCCGTTGGTCTTCTTTGACACTCCGAGGATTTCCTCGACTCTCCATAGAATCACCTCAGCGATCACCCTCGAAATTTCTTGCCCGACGGGTATACCGATGGTTTGTCCATCCTGGATATTTCGAAAACACGCATCAAGCTGATTCCCCCAATAATCGCTACCTTGATTGTTTTTGGCAACGGCCTTTCCATGAAATGCCCAGGGGATACTGTGGGTATAGATGGATGGAAAAAACCTAGCTATATCCGTTCGCAGGATGTACCGCGCCATTGATCGTACCTTCGCGCGATAGATCGGACGGTCTCGAAAGGTCACTGAATGCCTAAAACACCTCTTCCCATCTGAAATAATTGGTTTTGTCAATGACAGTGGTGACGCCGTGGCTAACGGCTCAATGTCTGACCAGTGTGAATGAAAGCATTTTGCCAAACGATAAAAGTGAACTGGATTGGGAATTGCAAATTGACGACGCGTGGCTCCTACACGAGCTTGATTGTACTTGACGCATTTCGACTTGGAAGGAACCGTTTTCGAAGAGTTAAAATCACTGACTATAGGCTGGCCAATCTTAAGCGCCGCGCCAAATGTTTCTGTTCGAAAACTCGGAGGAAGCGCCTCTGGAAAATACCCTGCTGCCAACAAACGCTCTAGAGTTAGCTTAAATGGCGACATGTTCGTCCGACAAAGACAGCGTACCACTCAAGGCAATCCGGAATACGTCCTGCCTCGGGCAGTCCCAGTGAGGAGAGGTTAGCTTTAATGCTGATTTCGGGTTCCTTTTTGCGTAGACAGACGCCCCTCGACTTCACCGACCATCTGAAGTTCCCTGATCGCAGTCTGCCCTTCCACACCCGCGAGAAGGTTTCTCCACGCAATGTCGCAAGTGGTCTACAGCTTGTCTTGCCTATAGATCTGGATGCTCCGCCATGACTTTCCCGTGTTTTTCCGATCTATTCGCGGGCTTTGTTTTCCGCAGATGGCGTTCCTCCACTTCATCCAGAATCTGAGGATAGATGGATGTGAGAAATACCTCGTTTTGGGAAGGAATGCAATTATTCGAAATGTTTGGGAGGAACGGCAAGACAGTCGTCACCGCTTGACCTGAACAGGAACTCACCTATGGTCTATGTGTCACTACAGCTTCTTCCGCCCCTCTTTCCAATCCTTCGCCACTTGGGCTTTCCTCGGCACGTCGCCCTTCGACGGTTCCGGCACCATGATCGCGTCGGAACCTATACCTTACTCGAATCCAGCTCTGCGTTGAGCAGGTGCACGTAGCGACGATAACTGAACACCCGATCGCGTTGGCGGCGCGTCATCTCCTTCACAATATTGAGCTCCTGTAAATGTGCAAGCGATTTGTTCACCGTCGCAGGTGTCAACCCTGTGGCCTTGACGAGTGTCGTGGACGTCGCCAGCGGCTGTTTCTGCATGGCCTGATGCACGACGAGAGCGGATGCCGCCGCCCGGCCAACCCCCATGATGCGATCTCGATCCTTGTCCACCAGGGCCAGTAACGCGTGTGCGGTCATCATGGCCTGAGTGGCGGTGGCTGCAATGCCTTCCGCGAAGAAGTCCAGCCAGCGTTCCCAGTCGCCGTGAAGACGCACGCCGTTGAGCAGTTCGTAGTAAAGCGCGCGGTGCGTCTTGAAGAACAGGCTTGGGTACAGGAGCGGTTCTCGGAGAATACCGTCCGCGACGAGCTGGAGCACGATCAGCAGCCGTCCGACGCGGCCGTTGCCGTCGAGGAACGGGTGGATGGTCTCGAACTGTACATGCGCCAGCGCAGCCTTGATAAGCGGTGGCGTCGGCTCAGGCTTGTCGTTAAGAAAATGCTCCAGCGCACTCAGCGACTCCGGCACGGCGTCCGCCGGAGGCGGGACAAACACGGCGTTCCCTGGCCGTGTCCCGCCGACCCACACCTGCGAGCGGCGCAGCTCGCCTGGTGCTTTGCCGCGCCCCTGCGGATGATCCAGCAGTGTGGCATGCACCTCGCGTAACAATCGGTTGCTGATTGGAAGCACGCCACGCAACAGTTTGAGCCCCCGGTCCATCGCCGCGACGTAGCGGCTCACCTCCCGCGCGTCGTCGATCGGAACGCCGGGCTCTTCATGGATTTCAAACAGCAAGAGATCGGCCAGCGACGATTGCGTGCCTTCGATCTGACTCGAGAGTACCGCTTCCTTCCGGATGAAGCTGTAGAGCAACAGGTCGGCGTTGGGCAGCAGCGCGGTCACCGCATCGAGGCGGCCGAGTGCGACAAGCGCATCGTCGAAGCGACGGCGCAACGAGGGGCTCCATTCGACCGGCGGCTGAGGAGGGAGCGGCGCCGGCACGAAAGCCTGAAATGACTCCCTAGGGGATGGCACCGTCACATAGCGGCCAGGCACGGAACGATACATGGTCGTCTGGATCCTAAAATAGCAATCATCCTTATTTTAGGATAGAGATATTTCCTAAAACAATATAAATCGTGAGCTGCGTGTCCTCTATGCGTGTCGTGTGGTGCGCTTCCAGCAGCCCAACGTCATACGCTGCTTTGAATAAGAGCGAAGAAATGCAATGATTCCCAATGGTGAGACTGAGTTGCGATGAAGCGCTTAGGACTTACGAGATATGGCTGGAGACTTCGCTCGGCTTACAACTTCTTCCTCACCTCCTTCCAATCTTTCGCCACTTGGGCTTTCCGCGGCACCTCACCCTTCGTAGGCTCCGGCACCATAATCGCGTCGAGACGGCGTTGTAGGAATGCCTCCGTGAAAGCTTTCGACCGACCGATTCCAATCTTCACGGTCTTCCAGCCCGCTTCATGAAACTCGTCAATCTTGTTCCCTAGCGTTTTCATATCACCAGAGAGGGGCAACACATAGCCTGGTGGGAACTTATGCAGCTTGAGCCACTCCCCGACCTCCATGCTCACCCGAAAGCTATCTATCCCTGACGGCAAGGGTGCGACATAGATGACTCCATAATAAAACCTGGTCAGTTTCTCAAGTTCATCCGCCGCCTCGGACATCGGCGTTCCCTTGGATTCAGCGCGAGGTCCAATGGCAGGCACTCGACTGGGCGGCGAGATGTCCATGAGCGACGAGAGCTCGATCATGAGAATGGGTTGTCGTTTCTCCCAGACGGCGAGATGAGCCCGACCTTCTGCGGAACCGACCCGTGGGCTCTGGCCCACTCGCACGTGAACCGGCTTGATCCCTTTCGCCACAGGCGTATAGGTCAGGAACGCTCGTCCATCGCCGCCGGTCATGGCAGTGGCAACGACATCCCCATCAACGATCAGTTCGAGCAGTTCACCGCCCAACGCTGTGCTGGCTACAAGACCTTTTCCGATGAGCTTAGCTTCGATGGTGGTTGGTTGATTCGGCGAAGTGAGTGCATCCTTCACAAAAATCGTCGCCGCGGCCTTGTCGGCCGCATCAAGCAGAGCGTCGTTGTGGGCAAGCGGGAAGAGAAGAACGAGGGAGAGAGCAATGCGAATGATGGGGACCCCGGCCGGTGACCACACAGCCAATCGGTCCTTCTATTAGGCCTTCAGCGCCTTGAGTACTTCGTCGGCGTGTCCGTCGACTTGGACTTTCCGAAAAATCGCTTTCACTTTCCCCTGAGGATCGATGACGAACGTGCTGCGTTCAATGCCCCAGTACTTCCTGCCGTACATATTCTTTTCTTTGTATACCCCGTACGCTTTGGAGATCGCCGCACTCTCGTCGCTGAGCAGCGGAAACGGAAGGCCGAATTTCTTGATGAACTTCTGGTGAGACTCTTTGCCGTCCAAACTCACGCCGACGATCGTGCCGCCTGCCCGTACGATCTGTGACTCGACGTCACGAAAATCACAGGATTCTTTCGTGCATCCCGGCGTATCATCTTTCGGATAGAAGTACAACACCACTTGTTTCCCCTTGAAACTATCCAGAGTTACCTTCTTCCCCTGTTGGTCCGGGATCGCGAGTTCCGGCGCCTGGTCCCCGACTGCAAGTGCTTTACTCATAGATCCATCCTTCGTGAGGGATTAATAGCCACCGGGCGTACCGGTACCGAACGACGATCGACGCGGTGAATAGGGCTTAAGCGTGGCCTTGTTCTTGTTTTCTGGATTTCCGTACGGCGAAAGCGCCGGCGAGTCCCAAATGATCTTATCTCCGGGAGCCAAATCAGCCGCTTCCAAGAAATGCCGGCGAGCGACTTCCGTATTTCCCAGCGCATTCAGCGCCAGCGCATAGTTATAGTGGGCCTGACCGGATTGCGGCGCTGCGGCAACCGCTTCCTCAAAATAGTGCTTGGCTTCCTCGAACTGTTGAGTCTGATACGCCTGCGTCCCCTGTTCCGTCAGCACCGTCGCGTGAGGCCTCACCTCACCCTCCAGGACGAGCGGAACGAGAGGCTTACGCTTGTGGAAACATGCCGTGGTGCCGACGAGAGCCAGCACGACAACCAGCATCACGAGCTGTTGAAGCGTCTGTTTCATGCGAAACTACCTCTCCCGTTAGGATTTCGTATGCTTGCGCGTTTCTTCCTCAAACGTTTTTCGGTACAGCACGTCCCACTCGGCACTCCCCTCGACAATGCCTCGTGAGTACGATGCCAGCTTGGCCCGTACTTTCCGATCGATGTCCTGTTCCTGCGCTAACTCCACACCCAGCACTCGCTTGATCTCCTTCAGTATGCGTTCATCGGAGCTCTTGACTGTTATTCCGGCCTGGTTCTTCACGGCCGTCAGAATCACATGCGAGAGATGACTGACTTTATCTTCACTCAGCATGACAGACCGCCGACCACTCCGCAACAGACGATCCGGTATCGAGCTGCCGGATCACTGATTCCCTCAAGACATCACAGGATGATACCTCGTTCACGCACCAACTTCTGCTTCACCATCTGGAACATCTTCTGATAATCGACTTGCCCCTGTTCGATGTGCTGTTCGTAGGCTTTCAATAACTGCCGCACTTCCGTATCGACTCGATCTTCCACCGATAACTCGCGTGCGATCGCCTGCTCGAGGGCCTCAACGAATGTCGTACGTGCGCCCGTGAGCGCAATGTGCCCTTCCGCGTGAAGATGGCCGGCGAGACTTTCGGCCATATGGCGCACACGTTCTTTTGAGAGTCGCATCGCGCTCAGCTCGGCTCGAGAAGGATCGTCGGTGTGTCCATGACCTGCCGAAGCTGCGTCGCATCGCCGACAATCTTCCCAATGATGTTCACCCGATCCGCAGGAACAGGATCAGCGCCCACACTCATTGGGGTTCGTCCGAAAAAGATCGCCAAGACTTGCCCGGCTCCCCAAAATGCAATATCCCCGACCTTGACCTGAGTCGTGGCCGTTTCTCGATGATCGTGGACTCCGGAGATCGGAAAGTAGAACTCCTCTCCCCATGTATTGATCGCAGTCTTGAGCGGGAGCGCCGCATACACTTGGTCTGCCGTCTTGGTCTTTCGAAGTTCAGCCTCCAACTGCACACGCCCTACTGTAATGCGGATACGCTTTGCCGATGCCGTCATATCGAACTAGAACTCAATACCGTGGTCACTCACTCAATTTCGTGTTGGTCTCCGAACTCTAGCTTGTCTCCTATATGAAATCAAGGCTACAATCCGCGATCATGCTCACCTCCAGCTTCATCTTCCTTCCAGGAGTGGGACGTACCACGGAACAACGATGGTGGGACGATGGCCTGCTTGACTGGAACATGTTCCTGAACCAAACGTCCGTTTCCGGTCTCTCTGCCAGCCGCAAAGACTGGTACGACGGTGAACTCCGTACCGCACGACAACTAGCCGACAACAGACACTTTCGGTCGTTTTCGACGCGACTCCCTCGGCGTGAGCATTGGCGGCTCTACGACGTGTGCCGAGCCCGCACGGTCTATCTCGATATTGAAACCACCGGCGCACCGCCGGAACAGGGTAATGTGACGGTCGTCGGACTGCATCGTAATGGGACGACCGTGAGCCTGGTCAAAGAGGAAGGTCTGACCACCGAACGATTGCAGCTTGAACTTGATGCATGCGAGATGCTCGTGACATTTTTCGGATCGGTCTTCGATGTTCCCTATCTCCATGCTGTATTCCCGACACTCCGTTTCCCTCCTTTGCACTTTGATCTCTGCTTCGGCGCGCGACGACTTGCCCTGCGTGGAGGGCTCAAACACATTGAACGCGAACTGGGGATTGACCGACACGCGGGCATCAGTGCCCTCGACGGCGTTGATGCCGTTCGTCTCTGGTTTGAATGGCGCCGAGGTAACGCCAGGGCGCGTGAAACTCTGTTGAATTACAACCGAGCAGACACCGAAAATCTCGTCACCCTCGCCGACCGATTATATGAGGATCTGGTATCGCGGTTCGGCCCCTCATCTCTCTCATCTCGCCTTCCACAACCGGTAGATTCTCGATGAGCAGGTGGACCGGCATCGGGCGAAGCGAGATCGGCCACGTCCGTACCGTCAACCAAGATGCGTTCACCGTGATCGATGATCACGGCATCTGGGCTGTCGCGGACGGAATGGGCGGCCATATTGGAGGAGACATCGCCGCTCAAACAGCCATCAGAACGGTCGAAGTCCACGCGGCATCATCCAGTGAGCTGCTTCGTAACGGACACACGCCACCCACTGATGTGCTGACGGAGCTGATCAGCCGAGCCCACGAGGCCATCGTTGATCGAACCAGATCACAACAGAAACTGAAGGGGATGGGGACTACCATCGTCCTGCTCGCCATTGTGCCCACTCCCGCTCCGGTAGCCTACCTTATCCATGTCGGGGACAGTCGCGCCTACCGGGTTCGATCCGGCACATTGACGCCGTTGACCAGAGATCATAGTTTGATCGAAAAATACCTGGAGCGCAGGATCCTCACACCCCAAACCGCCAAAACCCATCCTGAGCGGCATGTCCTGACGCGCGCCTTGGGCATCCCGGGAATGGCGACTCCAACCATTGGCGCCTTCCCGATTCAGGAAGACGATGTCGTGTTGCTCTGTTCGGATGGCTTAACGAAGATGCTGGAGGATGACGACATCCAACGAGTTCTTACCCAAGGCGAACTGGACCCCACACTCCTCTGCAACCGACTCGTGACCACTGCTCTCGATCGTGGAGGAGAAGATAACGTAACAGTCGTCGTGGTCGCTCACCGATAGTCTCCAGATCAGTTGACTGTTGACATGTTTCATCAGGCCGTGTACGTTTCCGGGTCGTCTTCCTTTTGTCACACCCATGGAGACCGGTATGCGCCATCGGGAATTGCTTGCCTGCGCAAGCCTACTACTTTCTAGTCTCGCAACGTCGGCGATCGCCTCAGAACCCGCTGATCCTGAAAGTGCCATTCGCCAGATGGTGCGCGCCAACGCCGAAAAAGATCTCCCGACGCTGTCTCGACTCATGGCCCATGATGCCGACATCACCAGTTATTCCGTCGGGGGACGAAAGTACGTCGGCTGGCCTGAGTTCGAGCGCGAAATGCGTGAAGAGTTCGTCAACACCGAGAAAATCGAGATTCCGATCACCGAACTCAAGGTCTGGACCAAAGGTGATTTGGCCTGGTTTACAATGGAGCTCGACTATATCCGCTATGTCGGCGAGGGATCAGAGGTCAAGCGAACCGTGCTCCCACTGAGAGAAACCGGTGTGCTTGAACGTCGCGCGGGCCGATGGCAGTTGTTGTCGTGGCATGAATCGTTTCGATCGGCTCAGCTGGGTGGTCCTCTTGCATCGACCTCAGCAGGCGCCGGATCGCATCGTCTCGTCAGCGACGCTGTCACGACGGCGATGCCGGATGTCAGTGGAGAATGGGAAATTCTCGAAGTCGAGGACGAAAAACGATACAAGGCAACATTGGATAAGAGTGGGAATGGTCCCTATACCCAGCACGGTGGACGCTTCGTGACCACCAAATTCGCCGACCGACTCTGGCAGGGTACGTGGCAACAACCTGGGAATGATCGTGAAGGCGGATTTGAAGTTCTTCTCGCAGAAGACGGCATTGAGGCGAAAGGCATCTGGTGGTACACGCGTGTGGGCAACCATAAAAACATTCCCCCTCGGGAGCATGGGGGTACCTATGAATGGAAGAGACTGACGCCGAAGCCGGCAAATACCCAATGAGCTACTTCCAGCCTATTCCTACCCTACGTATCCAGTCGGAACCCTGTCCCAATTCACGGTTTTTATTTTCTGTGGGAGGTCTTATGCGCGGATTCCTCATTTCTCTGATTACTGCTGTGTTCATGGTTACGTCAGCTTACGCGGATGGAGGCCACAACCACCAGGCTATCCCTACGTTGAAAAAACAGGTCGGTTCAAAGATCACCTATGGAGAGAATACTGCGACCCTGACCTTCGGCCCTATCGATCTTCCCGCCGGCCATACTGAAGGCGACATGGGCGATTCCATGCCTCGCTTCAACTTTCAGCTGCCTGAAGACAAGTATTTAATCGGCTTCAAGTCGGCCCTTTCCACGGTCGATGGGAAGGAATTGCCCCGAAACTACCTGCACCACATCCTGATGATCAACAACACCAAGCCCAGCGTGTCCTGCCCCGGTGAGCCGCTTTTCTTCGGTGGAGCCGGGCTCGAAATGGCCGAGACGCAATTCCCCGATGGATACGGCGTGAAACTTTCGGCAACGGACAAGTTAATGACGGTCGTCGCGTTCTATCACGGAGCCCCTCCCACCAAGGACGTCATCGCCACCTTTACGATGTATTTTGCCCCGAAGGTCAAACCGGTCAAAGAGATGGAGATCTATCAGGTCGGCGTCAACATCGTCTGCTTCACCAAATTTGGCGATCGGCCTGCGGATCAGACAGATGAAGGAATTGAAATCGGGCCGGGTGTCCAAGTCCGTACGGCACCATTGAAGTTTGGGATGGACGGCTGCGTCAAATACGCGTATCCGCACGGCCACGACGAACTGCTTCTGATTGCATTGGAGAATAAGACAAAGAAGCAAACCCTACTTCGGACCGTGCCGGATGTTGAGCGAGACGGAACGCTCCGAGAATTCTTACCGCATCAAGTCTATAAAGACGGCCAAGGATTTCCTATCTCCAAGGACGATGACTATGAGATGGTAATGGTGTACCACCATTCTCTACAGAAAACTGAACCACAGCACGGAATGGGTAACTATTTGCTCTACATGACCCCTGGCTCTTGCCCCGCACAGAGTGCTTCCGCTACCCCTTAGATTGTATATCACCTTGCCCACCGGTTCGAGCTCGGCCGGTGGGCATGCTCTGCTCCTCACTGCTGAGTTCAGTCTGAAGCCCTTTCAAAATCTTCAAGCTAGTCTCAGCTGAAGCACCGGCCCTGCTGTACCCACCTGCTCCCACCCCTGCAGGAAATCCCAAATCCGTTGGGTGAAACGATGCTTGGCATGTATACTCATCACACTAGTGATCATACGTAATCCTACTTTTTACGCCATGTGATCTGCATGACGACATGATGTCCTGATTGGCACACTCATGACAGCTTCCAGAACCCCTCAGCGGACCACACCTCAATTCGACGTGTGGTCGCTTCAGAAATTGACACACTTCATGCAGAACATGGGGCGCCTGACTAACTTACCCGTCATCGCGGAGCGCATTCTTAAGGGACTTCTGGATGTATCCCAGAGCTCTCACGGGGCTCTATACCTACTTGACCACGACCATGAAAGATATCGCCATGTGCGTTCCCATGGACAGCTCAACGCTTTTTCTGTACTCCCTGTTGTTGCCCTCTCCGATCCACTTGTGCAGAAACTCGTCCAATGCCACCAGATTCTGGCCCCGGCCAATCTCGCTTCCGATTCCCCTATGGTCTGCGTGGAAGCTGCTACACCCGCTCTCCTCGGCACTTTTCCTGTAAATCTAGCGATTCCACTCGTGACCCAGGGACGCATGATTGCTTTTGTTGTCGTCCAATCACAACTAGAAGCTGGCCTCAATATGGAACTCCTGCTTGCCATGGCCCAGAGTGCCGCCAATGCGCTGGATTCTCTTATGATGTATGAGAATCTTCGTCAATCTCACATCTTGATGCGTCGCACTGATCGATTGCGCTCGCTGGAAATCCTCGCCGGTGGTTTTGCGCACGAGATCAGAAACCCACTCACTTCGATCAAGACTTTCATCCAACTGGCTCCCGAACGGAAAGACGATAGCCAGTTCATTGGGGAGTTCAGCCAAATGGTGCTCGATGACGTCTATCGAATTGAGCGCTTAATCCAAGAACTTCTCGACTATGCTCATTATATGGAGCCTCAATTGACCGATGAGGACCTGAATGAAATCGTCTCGTCATGCGTCTACTTCGTCCAAGTACAGGCAGACAGGCGAGGGATCAAGATTGAAAAAGAGTTGGCGTCTGAGCTTCCCCGTGGCATGTTAGATCGGCAACGGATCAAACAAGTTGTTCTAAATCTGCTTTTGAATGCCATGGATGCCATCGGAGAAAGTATCGGGACGATCCGTGTGCGAACCCATCGACTTCAGAAACCGAATGGGCAGGAGTGGGCGCATATTGAAATCGAGGATACCGGGCGTGGAATCCCATCAGAGCACCTTGCCCACATCTTCGACCCGTTCTTTACGACCAAGCACTCGGGCGCCTTCAGCGAAGGAACCGGTCTTGGCCTGACCATTGTGCACCAGATCGTTCAGGAACACCGAGGAGACATTCAGATTCAGAGTACGGAAGGGCTGGGCACGACCGTTCGCATCCAGCTTCCTTCTTATCACTCGTAGAATGTCAGGAGCTATTGTGGAGAATGTGATCACAAAAAAGCGAGTCCTGTTGATCGACGATGAGGCCCGGGTACGAACCTCGCTCAAAATGGTTTTGGAACCGGTCTACGACATTCTCCAAGCCGGTGATGGGCATGAGGGGCTCGACGTCTTTCGAAAGGAAGAGCCGGATCTGGTTCTTCTCGACGTCATTCTTCCAGGAACCGACGGCCTCGCCGTGCTTCAAACGCTCCGCATGGAAGGGAAAGTCACCCCGGTTATCATGCTGACTGGCACCAAATCGGTGAAGACGGCCGTCGATGCCATGAAACTGGGAGCATCTGACTATCTTTCAAAACCCTTTGATGTCGACGAGCTTCGGATCGTCATTGATCGCACCTTGAACTCTTCCGAACTTGAGCGCGAGGTAAAGCTGCTCCGGGCACAGGTCGTCCAACGATATGCCTTCCATAATCTGATCGGAAAAAGCGAGGGCATGCAGGAGATCTACTCAAAAATCGAGCAGGTGGCTGACAGCCGAACCACCGTTCTCATTACCGGAGAAAGCGGCACAGGTAAAGAACTGGTTGCCAAAGCCCTGCATTATAACAGCGCACGGCGAGATCGCCCTTTTATTGCGCTGAACTGTGCGGCGCTCCCCGAAACCTTGATCGAAAGTGAATTGTTTGGCCATGAAAAGGGTTCTTTTACGGACGCCACTGCGCGACGTGTCGGACAGTTCGAATTGGCACACACCGGAACATTGTTCCTCGACGAGATCGGCGATTTGAGCGCCGTCACGCAGGCAAAACTTCTCCGCGTCATCCAAGAACGAGAATTTACAAGAATCGGTGGGGTTCAGTCGATCAAAGTCGATGTGCGCATTGTCGCGGCAACCAATAAGAATCTGGACGAATTGGTTCGCAAGGGGCAATTTCGAGAAGATCTTTACTATCGTATCAACGTCATCTCGCTCTATCTTCCTCCGCTTCGAGAACGGAGTGAAGATATTCCCCTGCTTGCCAAACACTTTCTCGAAAAACGGTTGGAAGAGGAACGACGCTCTCGCATCGAATTCGGGAAGGAGGCATTGGAACTTTTAACTCGCTACGCCTGGCCGGGGAATGTTCGCGAGCTAGAAAACTTCGTCGAGCAAGCGTTTATCTGGTCTCAACATGCCGCGGAAATCACTCCTGAGCACTTGCCCGCGTCCATCAAGAGCGACTCTCGGTCAACATCCCTTCGAGATGATACCCTCGCAGGACGTATGTCTCTTGAAAAAGCCGTGATGGAATTCGAACGGGAAATTATTCTCGATGCCCTCAAGCGAACCAATTACGTACAAACTCATGCCGCGAATCTACTTGGTATCAGCCGGCGGATGTTGAAATATCGTATGGACACGTTGGGTATTGGTCGTCCGGATAACTCTCTCCCTTCAGAACCAGAGCCTCTGGTGCAAGAATGATACACTTGCGCACGAGGTTGTCACATTTATACACACATTGTCCTCACGTCCCCGTGTATATAATAGGCATCCTAACATTTATGTATCTATATATAGTGATTATATATAGATACGATACTATATATAGATACATGTCATAAGTATATGAAAAGGAACAATAATTGCTTATACTTTGAGTGTTTTTGAAATTACTATCATGTATATATGACCTCTGTACAGACAGTCACGCAACCTACTGTACTAGTAATTGATGATGAAGCAGGCCCCCGTGATGCGCTGAAAGTTATTCTTCGTCCCTTTTTCAACATTCGTTCTGCAGAAAACGCTCAGTCTGCACTGGACGTCCTTAGTAACGAACCCATCGACATTATTACCCTGGACCAGAGACTTCCAGATCGCCATGGGCTGGACCTTCTCCACGAGATTAAACATGATCATCCGGACGTGGAGGTTGTCATCGTCACGGGATATGGCAGTCTAAAATCCGCCATGGAAAGTATTCGACAGGGGGCCACAGGGTATTTGTTGAAACCATTCAACGTAAACGAGCTTATCACCCTGACTCAGCAGACCATGGATAAAAAACGCCGGCTTGATTCTCTTCGCCGGAGCCTTCGATCTTCACCTGTACTATGGGGATTGGGGGAAGAGAGCGCACGCTCGTGGGACAGTCTCAAATCAGAATATTTTACTCTCTATTTCAATGCGCGAGGCAACGCCGTTTTGCCGGATGAAGAGATGTCTCTTGTCCCTCTCTTATCGGATATCTTGGAAGCCACAGACCGTCACCTGCTGAATCACTCGAGCCGAGTGAGCTTCTACGCCACACTGATGGCTGCTCGATTGGACCTTACCCTTGCTCAGCAGAAATCACTGGCTATGGGAGCCTTCCTTCATGACATAGGGAAGACGAGTTTCCCGGCTTATAGATTTTCTGAGGACCAAGTGCTCCCGTCAGGAGAACCAGTCGTCTGTCGGGAACATTGCGAGAGAGGTGCTCAGGCGGCGACAACCCTAGGGCTACCGAAGGAAGTCCATGACATCATTGCCTACCATCATGAGCGATGGAACGGGCAAGGCTATCCTCATGGAGTTTCGGGTCCTGATATTCCGGTTTTAGCTCGCATTGTCGGTATCGCCCAAGCTTTTGATCACCTGACTGCAGATGCCCCTGAGCGGTCTTGCCTTTCTACAGAAACTGCCATCCAGCAGATCGCTCTCAATGCTGGTACACATTTCGATCCGCAATTACTCGAGGTATTCCTCAATGTCGTGAAAGATTCAGCTGCTTCCCTACCCAGAACCACCGTCGTTCCCGCGGCATGATCTACTCGTGTGCTCCTGCAATTAACTCGGCCGCTGTGGCCCTGGTTTTTGGAGTCACTCGCTCTCCACCAAGCATTCGTGCAATCTCCCCCTCGCGATTAATCCCGCTTAGCAAGCGCACCGTCGTCACCGTGCGTCCCTTTGCTTCTGACTTTTCGACGCAGAAATGATGGTGCGCTTGAGAAGCGACTTGCGGGAGATGAGTAATACAAAGCACTTGATGATACTGCCCCAACGCGCGTAAGCGTTTCCCAATCGTCGCTGCAACGGCGCCACCAACACCCGTATCGATCTCGTCAAAAATGACAACCGGAACATGATCGACATTGGCGACGACGGATTTGAGCGCGAGCATGACGCGAGAGATTTCTCCACCGGATGCCACCCGCGACATTGGTTTTAATGGTTCGCCGGCATTGGCAGCCAAAAGAAACTCGACACGATCAATCCCATCTGGACCATACACTTCGTTCTGCTCATTGGGCACGACCTGAACCATAAACCGCACCGATCCCATTTTCAGCGCGTCCAATTCCTTGCTAACCATCTTCGTTAACCGCTTGGCGGCCTCTTTCCGCTGTTGAGAAAGTCGCCGTCCTAACTCAGATACTTGTTCTTGCTGTTCCTGAATGAGACGGTCATAGTCAGCGAGTTGGGATTCAATATGAGAAAGCCGTTCCTGCTCCTCCTTCACCCGAACGTAGGTCGTCAAGACTGCATCGATAGTTCCGCCGTATTTCTTCTTCATCTTCTGAATGACGGCCAAACGATCCTCCACAGCACTTAGCCGTCCAGGATCAGCATCCACACGTTCCGCATAGCCACGAAGAGAGTCGGCAACTTCCCTCAAGAGCACCTTCGCCTCGGATGCGAGGCGGTTTGTTGCTTCCATTTCCGGATCGATCTGAGCCAACTCGCCCAATAGGCGCTCTACGACCACCAGGTTTGTCAACACACCTTGGCCGTCACCGTGAATTCGCTCCTGCGCCTCGGATACCAGTTCAGCCAGGCGGCCTGAGGACCCCAAGCGTTGTCGCTCTGCCAGCAGCGCCTCTTCTTCTCCGATACGACAACCCGCTTCCTCCAACTCCTGTCGCTGAAATTTTAAGAGATCCTCTTGTTGCGCGCGGTGCTGCATGGTTGCCGCGACCTCTGCACGCGCGTGACGTGAGCCGACCCACTCTTGATGAATAACTCGGTATTGGTCGCGCAACTCACGGAGTTGCCCAAACGCATCCAGCACCTCAAGCTGAGCCAGGTTGGACAAGAGCGATTGTTGGTCGTGCTGGCCATGAATATCGATCAGGGTACCAGCAAACTCCTCCAGCACATGGACCGGTGTCAGTATCCCATTTAAATAGACCCTATTTCTTCCCGATCGAGCGATGATCCGTCGAATGACGAGATGAGAGTCCTCAGGACCAAGAATCTCCTGGGCTTTCAACTTCTCAAGGAGAGGATGTGAACGGGGTATTTCAAACGATGCTTCGAGGTGGGCTTCGTCTTCGCCGAATCGAATTTGCTCACTTGAGGCTCGGCCACCAATCAGGAGCGCGACGGCATCGATCAGCAGAGACTTACCGGCCCCGGTCTCTCCGGTCAACACGGTAAACCCTGAGTCGAGAGTCAAACTCAGGCCTTCGATAACGGCAAAATTGGTGATTCGCAGCTCAGTGAGCATGGCTGCGACAAGTCGTGCTAGGCAGTCCCCGCATGTTGAGCCAGCAGTGAGTCGATCATTTCTTTGAATTGACGTTTCGGCCTGGCCCCCACCAGCTTCTCAACCGGTTGGCCATTCTTAAAAAACAGGATGGTTGGGATACTCATCACCTGATAACGGCCTGCGACTTCGGGATTCTCGTCAGTGTTGAGCTTACGAACCTTAAGCTTTCCGGCATACTCCGTCGCTAATTCATCAACGATCGGAGCAACCATTTGACAAGGTCCACACCACACGGCCCAAAAATCCACCATGACGAGCTCAGAGGCTTTCATGACCTCAGCATCCCAGGTTGAGTCTTCAACTTTCAAGGCATCACCAGCCACGTGTTCCCCTCCTTCAATATTGAGATCATACTCACTTGAATTGCCTCGCCATCGTACCCTACCGCTGATTTTAGTGTCAATTACGCATCATCGCCGACCTGGAGTTCCGACTGAGCCCTCGTCTGCCTCCGACGCTTGAGGAGGAAGGCCATAGGGTCCTCCCGGCGCAGCCCAGGGAAGACCACGCTCGCCCCACAGCAATGGGCTCAATAATGTTCGCATCAGAGCAGTGCCCGCGCTGTCGGTCCAACCGATCCCTGTGAGACTGAGCATGGCGCTGTATTGCTCTCGGTCGGGAAACTTCAAGTAGTAGAATCCGACAGACCAACACTTGCATGGATTCTGATAGAGCGCCACCGCATCCAATTCAGGACTTCGGCCGTTCTTCACGTCGTAATAGGCTTTGGCTCCGAAGGTCCAGCCCCATGGAGTTCTAAGCGCTCCCCCCATCGTGACAAACTGAATCTCTTTCGTCGGAGCGAAGACCTCATTGAATGAGATCGGGTTCCAAACATCTCCTCTCCGCACTCGGTTGCCTTCTCTCGTGTAACGTTGGCCGACTTCAAGGTACCAATTGGTTCCCTCCTGAAACCGCAGGTCCGTGTTGATCTGACTTACTCCCGGCTGATACGGATCGAAGAAAGCATCGACGGTCACATACCGATTGATGGGCGGTCGCAACGCCCAGGCTTGAGCGGCTCGCCCAAATATGGGGGCATCCAACTGTGACACTCCAGCTCGTGGCGGAAGATTGTTTCCGATCACGGCACGCATCCAGATATCAGAGAACTTTCTTCCTTCTATGGCCACTGTGGAAGGCTGGAGCGGCTGGGTCAATGATCCCAGAAAGGGAAGTGCTCCGGGTGTAAAATCTCGAGCCCTCGTTTGCACCTCACCTACGTGATAGCTTTGAGCCAGCGTCAAATCAAGCCAATTGAAAGCCGTGTGTTTACCCTGCTCCAGCACGCGGCTGCGCAGCATGTAGGTCATCAGGTTTTTCTTCGGCAGGTCATCAACCTGATCGATGAGAGCCAACTTGGATTGATTCGTCGACGGCACATACTCATACATGACCGAAGGTTCCACGGTGTGGAGAACGTTTCCGCCATCAGCGAGCGCAAAACGCCGTGTCAATTTCGACATCGCTTCCACACCCACCCAAAAGGTCTCCCGATGTTGTCCCTCTTCCGACTGCGCACCTCTTGTGTAGTAGACTTCTCGAAATTTTGCTTGCGGCCGGATCCCGATCATGTGCCCAAGATGAATGACATCCGTCTCAATCCCCGGCACCACATTAATCCGATTGAGGGCAAACCCCTGATCTCGATAAAAATTGACGTGGTTCCCCTCCATCCCAAATAAGATGGGCGACTTAAACAACGACGTATACGGGAGCTCGTAGCCGGCTTCGGGCAGACGTTGGAATGTATCCTTACCCCCTGCTTGCAACGGTTGCAGGTAGAGGCCCAAGAGATACAGATTGCCGTAGGGTAATCGTTGCGTTGCTATCAGATTCGATTCGGCACTTGGCAGCGCTCGCAGCACACCAGAATTGCTCAGCTGCTGAAAGAAGTTGGGGTCCGTGACCAAGTTTGCTTTGGTCCTAAGCAAGAGCGTATCTGTGATAAATTGCGTGTGGGTTCCCGTGAGCGTGGCCCGAGTCTTTTCGGCATCCGCCCCGGTCTCAGTCAGCCCGGAGACATTGGGGAGCTGTGTCTGTTGCAAAAAGCTCAGATCCCATTTTCCACGGGATCGTCGGTCCAAGACGTACCGATATTGGAAATCCGACCCATATCCCAAATCACTGTAGTACTTCGGTGAGATCGTCAGATCTTGGCTCGGATTGATCGCCCAAAAAAAACTTCCTTGCATGTGAAACCCAAAACGATTGTCATAGGTGACCGTCGGAATCAGAAATCCGGTCTGTCGTTTGGTGAGTGGATAGGAAAACGTCGGTAACGGAACCGTCGGCACATCGAACAGACAAAACCAACCCCCTTTAAATGCTAAGGTGTCTCCGACTCCCATATCGAGGTCTTTAAAACGGAACCGCCACGCCGGCACTTCCCCCCTTTGCGCATCGCAGTTCGTAAAACTACCTTCCTTCACGCGATAGTGGTATTCGGAAAATCTTTGCAGCAGCCGCCCGGAGACCAACGTATTCGTGGAGGGAAGGTAGAGTTCCCCATGCGTGGCAACCCCAGCTTCAGTATTCACGTTGATTTGCATCCGTTCCGCAGTCACATCGGCCTGTGGGTCCGTCAAATGCACGTGGCCGACAGCCGTCAAAATCCCAGGAAGCACCTGGATGGTGACATGGTCGGCAGTCAACTTGAGCGTGCCTTGCCGGATCACGACCGATCCAGTGGCGTCATAGACTTCTTGATCTTGGCGATAATCGAGACGCTCTGCCGTGACATCGAGAGGATCGGACCCGGAAGTAGACGAGTCCACTCCTTGTCGATTGTCTGCGGCTGACGCAGGGAATGGTGAGAGTACGAGGAGAACAACGAGAAGAGACCACCGGAAGATCCACGCGAGAGGATCCGCCATGCTACCCACGAATCGGTGATAGGCCACAGCCACGTACGGCCGCTTTGACCTCCCCTACGAGCATGAGCGATCCAGCAATGCAGATGAGATCATGCGGAGTGCACCGGTCTTTGGCCAACGCCAACGCATCCATAGGAAAGACGGTTTCCGACACCGGACCTGGCCATGTATCCAGCGCGAGACGAAGTTCGTCGACCGTCGCAGACCGCGCAAGCGCAGTCTGAGTCAAGACGATCTCCGAGACGAGTGGCAGCAACGATGCTATAAACCCCCGGTGATCTTTATCCCGCATCATGCCCCACACGAGAATAATTCGAGAGGTGGGGTGCGACGAGGCATATTCCTGAAGATACTGCGAGAGCACCTTGGCGGCAGGGGGATTGTGTGCACCATCGAGGAGGACTTTCGGATGTTCTCCAATTGATTCCAGGCGACCTTCCCATGACACCGTCCGCAAACCATCACGCGCAGCCGTCGCACTCGTTTGGATTCCAGCACGATCGGCAGCCTCAAGAAGCGCCAGTGCACAGGCAGCGTTATCCCACTGATGGCGTCCTGCGAGACCACACTGCAGATCATCAACCACTTGGCTTGCTCCTCGATACAGAAATCGTTTTGAGCCCTGCGCTTCGATCTGGAAATCTTGACCGAGCTGCCACAGTGGCGCCGACACCTCACTCGCGATTCGCCGCAGCACTCCACCCGCTTGGGACCCCATCCGTCCAATCACGATCGGCACATGGGATTTGATGATCCCACCCTTTTCAAAGGCGATCGCCTCTTCCGTCTTCCCCAAATACTCCTGGTGATCCAACCCAATCGTCGTAATCGCACAGGCGAGTGGTCGAGGCACAACGTTGGTCGCGTCAAATCGTCCGCCCAACCCGACCTCGATCACGGCGGCATCGACGTTCGATTCCGCAAAATGGAGGAAGGCAAGGGCCGTCGTCAGCTCAAAAAACGTCGGCTTGAGATCAGGGCCGAGGACGGCTCGAACGCGCGAGACCAACTTCGCGACTTGCTCCTCCGCGATCATGCGCCCATTCACGCGAATGCGCTCTCGGAACTCAACGAGATGAGGTGAGGTATACAGTCCGACACGTTTGCCCGAGTGCTGGAGCATAGCTGCAGCCATAGCCGCAGTCGATCCCTTGCCATTGGTGCCTCCAATATGCAGCACGCGGAGTGCGCGTTGGGGATTGCCGAGCTGCTCCAATAGGAGGCGGATGGTCTCCAACCCGAGCTTGATGCCGTGTTGTTGAAGTCCGTAGAGATACTCAATCGCGAAGGGATAGCTCATGAACAAGCCGGTAGGACGCAGAAGGCTAAAAGTGATTCACGAGGGTGCCGACCGTCTCCTTGAGACGCTTACGCTCAACGATCATGTCGATCATGCCGTGTTCGAGAAGAAATTCGGCTCGTTGGAACTGGTCCGGCAATTGTTGCTTGATCGTTTGTTCAATCACACGAGGCCCGGCAAATCCTATCAGTGCCTTCGGTTCGGCGATGATGACATCACCCAACATTGCCACACTCGCCGTCACGCCGCCGAATGTGGGATCAGAGAGGATAGAAATAAACGGCAGTTTGGCTTCACCAAGTTTCGCGACTGCCGAAGAAGTCTTGGCCATCTGCATCAGCGAAAGGATGCCTTCCTGCATGCGGGCGCCACCGGAAGCGGTAACCAAAATGACCGGCAATTTCAGCTCTAGCGCCCGATCAATCGCACGACAGAATTTTTCACCGACCACCGACCCCATACTCCCGCCCATAAAGCTGAAGTCGAACACACAGAGCACCACTCGACGCCCATCGACCATACCTTCGCCGATCACGAGCGCATCTTTACGGCCTGTTTTTTGTTGATGGGCTTTCAGTCGCTCTCGATAGGATTTGGTGTCGTGAAAGGTCAAGGGATCCTGCGCTTCTAACTCGGCATCCCACTCCTTGAAGGTACCGAGATCGATGAGTAATCCAATCCGCTCAGTGACCGAGATAGGGAAGTGATACTCGCATTTCGGACACACTTTGTTGTTTCGGTCGACTTCTTTCCGATAGACGATTTCTCGACAGTGGTTACACTTAAGCCACATCCCTTCGCTGCCTTTAGACCGCGGCTGTGGAGTGGATTCAGTCGGTTTGTCTTTCTTAAACCATGCCATCGTAGGCTCTCTTATTCAGAGACTTCTTCGCATCGCACGCTGATGCGCGCTGTCAACCCAAGAAGACGTGAGTCTCTCCACGTCTTCTCTTTCTCCACAAGAAATAGGCAGAAGGACGCTCGTCTCACTACACCCCCGTGGATAAGGTCAACTTGACTAACATCCACACGCCCACCAAGACACTGGCAAAACTAGCCACGCCTTGCACGGCGACAAAGAGCCGCTGACTGATTGAACGTGAATACATAACCGGAACACTGATTGTGAGCCCAATCAGCATCATCCCGATGATCGAGCCGACACCGAACATGAGGATCGATAACAGCCCGGTGCCGACCTCCTTCGTCGATGCAAGAATCATCAGCATCAACGCCGCCGAGCCAGCGAGTCCGTGCACCATACCGATACACAGCGGGCGGATCGACTGGACCATCCAATGCCGATGATGATGATCTTCTTGTCTCTGGTGGCTGTGAAAATGAACATGCGGGCTGCCATCGTGATGGTGATGGCTATGCACATGCCATCGTTCACGATACAACTTTGCAGCTAACGTCCCACCAAGAATGAGCAGCAGAACTGCCACCCCAAGCTCAGCAATAAACTCAAATCCATCAGGAATGCGAATCCCCCAGGCCAGTACAACCGACCCGACGAGCAACAATGTCAGGGTATGACCAATCCCCCACCAGAGACCGACCGCACCCGATGCAAGAAATGATGGTCGTTCGGCCAGCACGGTCGAAACGGCTGCGAGGTGATCGCTGTCCAGGGCATGCCGAAGTCCGAGAAGAAAACCGACTCCGAGGAGGGTCAACAATTCAGTCTCTGGCGCCATGTTCTAGGAAACCCAACCCATTGATGATCCGATCTCAAATGATCGATCGCAATAAAACCACTGAGGATGGAGGCCCATTGTAGCAGATATGCTGACCAGAATCTCATCCCCCACGGGCATGCATTTCCAAGTGAGGATCTTCCCGAAGCCGATCAATGTCGATGAGCCCTCCCGATCGAAGCCCGACCTGCTCGAGAGCCTTGCGGTCCTCAGCCCCACGATCGCGACGAGCGCCCCACACCGATCGAATCATTTCCCGCATCGCGTCTGAGCTGGTACCCAGACGGAGCGGCTTCCGTAAGTCTACTCCCGACGTTGCGTAGAGGCACAAATACCACAGGCCATCCGCTGTCACACGACTACGGTCGCAATACGCACAGAACGGCACCGTCGTTGATGGAATAATCCCAAAGATCGTTCCATCCGGCAAGCAAAATCGTTGCGCGGGGGCAGTTCCTCGATCCGGAACAGGAACGATCGGTCCATACTGTTGGCCTAAGAGATCGAGGATCATCTCTTGGGACAGCACCTTCTCCAGACTCCACTCGTTCGCGCCTCCGACGTCCATATATTCGATAAAGCGAACCTCGGCCTGGTAGTGTTTCGCGAACTCGACGAGTGGACCAAGTTCATCCTCGTTGAACCCACGAATGGCGACTGTGTCCAGTTTCAGATTGTCAAAGCCGGTCTTCCCAACAGACTCGATCCCCTCAAGGACGCGTGAAAATTCGTCTCGCCCGGTCAGTTGACGAAACCGCTCGGGTCGGAGCGTATCGAGACTGACCGTCACACGGTCGAGTCCCGCCTCGTAGAGTTCCTGTGCGTGATCGGCCAGGAGAACCCCGTTCGTGGTCAACGCTAGTTCGGTAATCCGTCGATCCTGCCGCAGGAGCCGTACCAGCCGCGCAAGATCTCGCCGCAACAACGGCTCACCTCCGGTCAGTCTGACCTTCTCCACGCCCAGATCGGCAAAATATCCGGCGAGCGTCGCCATTTCTTCAAAGCTGAGGATATCCTCTCGTGGAAGCCAGACATATTCGGGCTCAGGCATGCAGTAGTTACAGCGAAGATTACAGCGATCCGTGACCGAGAGACGCAGACTGCCAAGCGGCCGCCCAAACGTATCGACCACCGATCGCAGGGAGGTATCGATTGAGGTTGGACTCACTGACTTCCTCTTACTCCAGGAAACATTTTACCTTTCACCCCGTACTTTTTACGTCTCTAGGGATGTTCTTCCACCCACACTTCCCCTTCCGGCGTATGTTCCAATTTCCAGATCGGCGTGATCTGCTTGAGCTCATCGATCGCCCACCGACACGCATTGAACGCATCGGCACGGTGCTCCGCCCCGGCGATGATCAGCACAATGTTTTCTCCGATCGTGATTTCTCCATATCGGTGAATGATGAGCAGCTCCAAAATATCGAAGTCCTTTAGCGCGCGCTCTCGAATCTCGTGCAGCTTTTTTTGCGCCATCCCTTCATAGTGCTCGAAGGTGATGCTGTCCACATCGCGGCCTCGAGATCGATCACGGGCAATACCCAGAAACGTGGCAATTCCACCGATCCGTTTGGATCGACTGCGTACCCGATCCAATTCCTGATCAATGGAAAAATTTTCTCGCTGGACACGAACAAACTGGCTCTCCTCCGGCAAGTCCTTCATTGAACTTCCGCCGGCGAAGGGCGGCAACAACGCGATCTCGTCGCTCTCCTTGATGACCGTGTCTTCGTGTGCAATTTCCTGGTTCACCGAGACAAGTACTTTTTTCTTCTGAATCAATTCACCGATCGCGGGGTAGTCGACCTCAATCGCGCCGACTAAATCCTTGACCTGCCGACCATCCGCCAAATCCAACGACAGAGAACCCTGATTCCCCGCCATTACCTTCGTCATGCCAAACAGCTTGACCGTCAGCATTGTCTCAGATCCTTAACTTTTTCTGAGATACGTGCCCGACTTCCCGCCGGACTTGGTAAGAAGGCATACATCACTGAAGCTCATCTCTCGATCGACCGCCTTGCACATGTCATAAATCGTCAGCGCCGCCACCGACGCCGCGGTCATCGCTTCCATTTCGACTCCCGTCGGCCCAGTCGTCTTGGCCGTAGCCGTAATGATGATCGAACAGCGGCCTTGGGAATCCGGCTGAAGTTCTTCCTTGAATGCAATATCAACACTGGTGAGCAGAATCGGATGACACATCGGGATGAGGTCCGGTGTCTTCTTGGCCCCCATCACACCGGCCACTTGGGCTACCGACAACACATCGCCTTTTGCAATCTTGCCACGTTGAATCTTTTCAAGCGTTTCAGGAAGCAAAAAGACCTTAGCTTGAGCCGTGGCTAGTCGTTCAGTCGAATCCTTAGCGCTGATATCGACCATCCGAGCCCGTCCCGACTCATTGAAGTGGGTGAATTCAGCCATTTTGTCCGTTGAATCAGTATGTTGTGGCCGACTGGTAGTAGGATTATAGGTGCCGCTAGAGAGGAAGGTCAAGGAAGAGGCGTGGCGCCATGTGGGTAAAGATGCC
Source organism: uncultured Nitrospira sp. (assembly GCA_964485915.1). Classification (GTDB taxonomy): domain Bacteria; phylum Nitrospirota; class Nitrospiria; order Nitrospirales; family Nitrospiraceae; genus Nitrospira_D. The sequence goes on from CAZAKX010000005.1 coordinate 49,011, forward strand.
GACAGCACATGGTGGAAAATTCCACATGAGTTTCAGTACACTCTGCGTTGGCTAAAACTGCCTTACTCGACTAAAGAGCTGTCCCTCAACGGCTTATCTACTTTTTAATAGGGAATGCCATGGGAATTTTAAGTAGACTGTTCAACATGCCGTCGTTCAACGGCGCCACCAACGCTCTCTTGGTTGAACTGGCTCTCCCTGAGCTCACGGAAGCACAACGCTCTCAACTGAAGGGCCGGGCCATTGATGTCTTCAAGACCCATCGATCTTTGGATGGGCCACCCGAGACCGTCCTGGTGGAACTGAACCAAATGCCTCGCATCTTCCAGCTAAACGTGTTGGCACTTGCGATGAAAGATCTTGGCCACCAACTTCCGCTGAAGAAAGAAAAGTTTCAGAAGATCACGGATCCTTTCGATCTAAGCCATGCGGACGAACACGCGTTGCGAGCAGTCGCGCGGCGCTTGAAGTGGCAGTACGGTATTGAAGTCTGGATCGCGGAAGAGTCGATCAGTTTTGATTCATGGTAGCTGAAGGATCGGCTTGACAGACCTAGAAGGCACGGTTATTCTGCCTGCGCGCTTTAATTCGGTCAGGAGGCATAAGAGACACGATGCGTAATCCGGCTTTGCGAATGCTGTTCTTCCTGGTGCTACTCGTTCCTGTTTTGCTGCTGACGCCTCATGCTCAAGCGGCCGACTTCAAGATGGGCGTGGTGGACCCGCAGTCCGTGCTGGAAAAATCCAAAGCCGGTAAGCGAGCGCTCGACGGATTAAAAGAATACGTCTCAATCAGGCAGAAGCTGCTCGCCAAGGATGAAGAAGATCTTCGGAATCAAGAAAAGCAATTGAAAGAACAGGCGACCAAGTTGAGCGACGCGGAGAAGAAAGAGAAAGAAACCCAGTTCAGGGCAAAGGTTCAGGACTTCCAAAAGCGCGCGCAGGAGTTCAACCAAGAACTCCAGAAGAAACAGAAGGAATTGGTCGACGAATACATGAAAAAGATCTCCGTGGCCACGCAAGCTGTCGCCGAAAAAGGCGGCATGGCGCTCGTCGTCGATAAGGGCAGTGAGCAGACGGTGAAGATTGTCATCTACAATAAGGATACGATCGACTTAACCGACCAGGTGATTAAGGAGTTCGATCGCACGAACAAGTAGGGCACACGACGACATTCACGCTACTCCACCGGGTACCCAGCCTCTCGCCACGCACGGATGCCTCCCTCCATCGATCTCACATTCTGATACCCCATCTGCTGCAAGGCATCAGCCGCGAGCGCCGAGCGAAAGCCACCTCCGCAATACAGCACGATCTCGTCCTGCTTGTCAGCGACCACCGACTCGATATCCCGCTCAATGATTCCCTTCCCAAGATGACGAGCGCCTCGAGCATGGTCCTTGGCGAATTCATGGTCCTCTCGAATATCAATAAAATGGAACGGCTCTCCTCGGTCAAGACGAGCCTTCACCTCGGCCACACTGCACTCCGTGACACGTTGCTTCGCCCGCTCGACAAGTCGCAAAAATCCTGGATTATGTGTCATCCCGTCTCCTCTCTATTCAAAACAGCGATCCCTGTTCCACACCCGGACGACGAAATGTCTGTGGAGCCGCGATCGTAACATCCTCAGTAAATCCTGCCCGCCGTTTAGCCAGAGCAAATAACTGCTCGATCAATTCCCAGTAAGGTCCTTGCCCCGTCTGCCGCTTGAAGAATCGACTCTCCGTCAACGCCCCGCCTCTCACCTCACTCAGTCGGTTCGTGATCTTTCCGATCCGTTCCGGAAAGGCCTCCTGCATCCGCTCCAAAAACACCGACTCCACACTGCCAGACAGTCTCAACAAACTATGCGTCGCAGCACAGGCCCCAGAGTGACGAGCACGTTCCAACAGTTCGGCAATGGCATCATCGTTCAGACCAGGAATGATCGGTGCGATCGAAAGACCGGTGGGAATGCCGGCATCGGAGAGCGCCTTCATGGCAGAGAACCGTTTCATAATCGACGGAGCCTGGGGCTCTACCTTCCTGGCCGTCTCGTCTGACGCAAAGGGAATACTGAAGTAGACCAGGACCCAGGCCTCATGGTGCAATTTCATGAGCACATCAAGATCGCGCAGAACCAACGCGCCTTTCGTAATAATTCCCACGGGGTTGCGATAGTCTGCGCATACTTGCAAACAAGCTCGAGTCAACCCGTACTCTGCCTCAATCGGCTGGTAACAGTCGGTGTTTCCGGAAAAGACGATCAGCTCTCCATGCCATGACGGCTTTTCAAAGGCACGCCGAAGCAGTTGCGGCGCATCCTCCTTCACGACGAGTTTACTCTCGAAATCAGTGCCGGCGCCGAATCCCCAATATTCATGCGTCGGGCGCGCGTAACAGTACGCACAGGCATGAAAGCAGCCTCGATAGGGATTGACACTCCATCGAAACGGTAAATCCGGGCTATCGTTACGGCTCAGGATCTCTCGCGTCTCGTCGGTATACACCATCAACTTCGGCGATGCAGACGGTTCCAGAAGTTCTCGATGTCTGGATTCGAATGGATTAGGAGGATTTGCAATCTGACGCATCCCGCACATCCTGTCCTTCACACCGGTTCGATGTCAATTCCCATACCGGAGTTGTCGGTTCACGGCCTCTGGATTGGCTGCTTCATTGACTCTCCAGAAATCGGGTGCTAGATTCCAACCGCTTTTTGAGGAGCAGTCTGTGTACGATCTGAAGCATCTCCGCGAAAATCTTGATCCCATCCGCGAGGCGCTCGGACGACGTGGGAACGATGTTCCGTGGGATGATCTTCGCACATTAAGCGAAGAACGGCGCACACACACGATGCAGGTTGAACAGCTGAGGCAGGACCTCAATAAAGGCTCGGAAGAGGTGGCTCGGCTGCGCCGAGCCAAAGAACCGGCTGAAGCGGCCATGGCGGCCATGAAGCAGCTGGGGGATCGCATTAAGGACGCCGAGGGAGCCCTCCGAAAGGTCGAGGAATCGCTCAGTGACGTCGCGCTCCGTATCCCCAATCTTCCCCATGCCTCGGTTCCGGTGGGGGCTGATGCTTTGGAGAATGTCGAGGTCCGTCGATGGGGTCCCATCCCGTCTTTTTCGAGCCCCCCCAAACCCCATTGGGAAGTCGGAGAGCATCTCGGCATCTTGGATTTCGATCGAGCCGCAAAGATTGCCGGTGCCAGGTTTTCCGTCATGACGGGAGCCGGTGCAAGGCTGGAACGCGCACTGATCAATTTCATGCTCGATAGGCACACCACCCAACATGGGTATCGAGAAGTGATTCCTCCTCTCATGGTCAATCGTGCTTCGATGACCGGGACCGGCCAGCTGCCCAAGTTTGAAGACGATCTCTTTCGGCTAAAAGATGAAGACTACTTTTTGATCCCAACCGCGGAAGTGCCGGTGACGAATCTCCATCGAGAAGAGATCCTGACCGGAGACAGCCTGCCTCTTCGCTATACCGCCTACACCCCATGTTTTAGGCGAGAGGCAGGATCGTATGGAAAGGACACGCGCGGCCTCATCCGGCTGCATCAGTTCAACAAAGTCGAACTCGTTTCGTTTACGACGCCTGATAAATCCTACGAAGAACTGGAGCGGTTGACGGGGCACGCGGAGTCGATTTTACAGAGCTTGAACCTTCCCTATCGCGTGATCACACTCTGCACCGGCGATATGGGATTCTCCGCCGCCAAAACGTATGACATTGAGGTATGGCTGCCGTCTCAGCAACAATATCGAGAGATCTCATCGTGCAGCAACTTTGAAGCGTTTCAGGCCAGACGAGCGGGCATCAAGTATCGGCCGACCGGAGGAAAGAAAGAGTCGAAGACCGACTTTGTCCATACGCTCAATGGTTCCGGACTGGCCGTCGGGCGAACCGTGGTGGCCATCCTGGAAAATTTCCAGCAACCGGACGGGTCGATGGAAATTCCAGCAGTACTGCGGCCCTATATGGGAGGAATGGAAAGAATTACCAGAGAGTGAGTCTATCCCGTCGCGCTCCCATCGAACGCCGCACAGCGTCCGAACGTGCCGGTCTTGAAAATCTCGATATGGAAAATTGCGAACCCCGCGAAAAACCGCGAAACCCCATATAAACACTGACAAGAACGTTGCCCCTAATATTACCGCCCTCTACTGCCGTTTACCGTCTTTTACCGTGGTTTCCCCTTTTTACCCCCCCGAATTCCCTACCACATGGGACGCGATAGGTCTGCCTCAAACTAGCCAGAATGCTATAGTCTGGCCCAGTTAACAAACATGCTCGATACGGAGGCAGATTGATGACCATCTGGATTGATAACGGAAAGAGTCCCGATGAGCGATATAATGACAAACTTGGATTCTGGCTTCCGCCCGATTCTCCATATGGAAACTTCCAACTCAAATTAATGAAGATCTGTACCCGCATAGATGAGGCAAATCGTAGGCTTACTGAGAGCCGTGCGTTTTGGGAACAGGCCAGACCGGATGGCATCTCTCCGCCCAATGCGTTTCAACGACATATCTACGCCAACGAGCAAGCCATCTACCTTTTGAGGAAAGCAGCCGATGAAATGATTTCGCTGATATGGTGCTTGTCCGAATGGAAAACGAAAGACGTTTATCCCAGGGAGATAAAAATAGACTGCATTGGTGCTTTGTTAAAGCAACCTCCTGAACAGCATCTACCGCCTTGTAAACAGCACACCAATATGCTCACAGTATTAAATGAGGTTGCAAACGCCTTTAAACATTCGTTTGTGCAGTCGGACATCGACGTCATAGGCCGTGACGAGCCCTGCGTCAATGCGCTCAGCCTGGACTACAATAAGCTGGCATCCGAGACCAAGTTCCACAGTGTCTCGTTGGCTTGGCTTGCGAAGGCATTTACCGCCTTTTATAAAGACGGCATCGATTGGTTGAGAGCATTTTCTGGGCAAAACCTCCCTCGGTCAGTAAATGAACAAGTGATCGATGCAAGACAGTGAATTGGATATTCGCACAGCACATAACCGCCCTGCTATACTCCCGCTTTACGACCGCTGGCCCTTTCGAAGTCCGCGTCGGGCTTGCCAGCAGTACGGGCACCACGAGCCATTGGCAATGACATTTCGTGGGGAGGCTTCCCATTCATGCCCTAGCCCGCACTGCCAATAGACCTTGGTGTTACAGCTTACATATTCCGTAGCTAAACATTTCCCACCATGTGCATTAGCGACCCTAACTAACTCAGCTAAGCGCGTTACCTTTGTTTTATCCGTAATTCTGATACCCGCGCAAAATGGGCACCAGGTCCCTTGCTGAATGCTATTTGGAACGGATTCCCAAATGTGCCCCTCCTCGCAGCTCCACTGGTGTCTTGTACTAGCACCCATGTAATGTTTAGAAAGGAGCCTTCCGCCACGCGTTACCGCTATCTCGTTATAGTAATTCCACCAGTCAGGCGCATAGGCGCGCATAAGATTCGTAGTGGCATTAGGGTCTGGCACTGTGATTCCAGCTTCTGAGCAGCGTGCCAGAATAAATTCCCGAACCTTATCGATCGGCAGCATTGTAGGTATTTCGGGAACTATGATGAGTCGAACGTCGCGCTCCCGGCAGAGCGATTCCTTCATTTTGTCAAGTTGCTGTCGCCGCGCAAGCATCGGCGCATCTTTGGAATATCTGCCTTCGACATGGAAATGATATCGCCCATGATGCTCGAATGCGATGCCAAGCCCTTCATTGTATCCGTCGAGATGTAACTTGCTACGTCCTCCAAGCCGCATCCACGTCGGATATGCTCGCGAGAACTCTGCCTGGAAGAGTGACTCAAAAAAAACACGGCAAAGACGTTCTCCAAGTCCACTAGAGCATTCTGGGCACCAACTGCCCTGTTTTATAGATCCGGGGGTAGCATCCCACTTGTGCCCATAACGACACTGCCATGAGAGTTTTGTATGGTCATTCGTATAACGCTCTGATATGCATTCTCCACCGCGCTGTCGTGCGATGCATTGAATGTCATCTAGGTTGACGATTTTCCCCGCACAATAAGGGCACCAGGAACGTTGAATAGTATTGGGCGAAGCCCACCAACGATGCTGATTCGCACACTCAAACTGTAGGACAGTACCCGCTGTACCTCCATATTCCGTGGCAAGACATACCCCTCCCTTTTGTCTTGCACGCCTCTGAACTTCATCCAGGGTGAGTCGAAGTTTCGCCGCAGTTTGCTTTGTTCGACAGATACGGCACCATTGTCCACCACGAATTTTAAAGAGGGCTGCCCGCCACCGATGGCCGAATTTGCATTCCCAGAGAAGTGGTGATCGTGCGTTAACGTAGGATTCAGACAGGCACCTTCCACCATTAATGACGGCAGCTTTCATCGCTGCTTCCAAGGAGAGAGGCTGGCTTTTTCCGCATACCGGGCACCAATGTCCAGCCATCACATTCTGAGCTGATGTGTGCCATTCATGCCCCTCCGCGCAGCGCCACTGAAGTATTGACCGCCGATTATCAAATTTCGTCGAGAGGATATGTCCGCCGTGCGAAGCGGCAATTTTGCTTAACTCCATAAGGGTAAATGGAGTATTCCCATAGCAACGCGGGCACCAATGACCCGCTTTGATTGAACTGGGGATTGCAGACCACTCGTGACCGTTACCGCATCGCCAATTCAGGCGGTGATTCATCCCTCGATATTCATTGGAGATACACTTTCCTCCTCTCTTACTTGCAAGCTGCTGCATGTCTTCCAGGGTATAGCGCTTCATAAATCCTATTCAAAACACTACTGGGACTGGATTTACAAATTGAGAGCTTATATTTTGGCTTGCGACAGGCAAAACGTCAAAAACGAGATGAGGAGGAGGACTCTCATGAGCCCATTGTCCTACCCTGAAGAAATAGATCCAAAAAGCCAAAAGGCTTGGGGGAATCCGCATCTTGAATTCTTATAAGATGCTTGAAGTCATAAAGGCCAAAATCAACTATTTTTTAAAACCGTCACTCCATTTGTGGTCCTTGGGAAATAGCCATGCCCTATTCAAAACCAGATCCGAACTCAGCAGTAGATAAGAACGTGTCCAAGAATGCTTTTTTCGGGAGATTGAGTCTTCTCAGATGTTCGATGACGACACTGTTATCAAGGATGAGAAGATTTCTTCGAACGCTGACCCATGCGCTGACTGCAACTACCTCTTTAATCCCCTCGCCTGTAATGCTCCGATACATTTGGCCGCAATCGATCAACAGCCACTCATTCAGATTCTCAATAAGATGTATCGCCTTCGAAGGTTTGTTGTGATAGTGCTTGAAAAAATTTCTTGCTTCAGTTAACTCCGCACAAGCCTTTGCAGATTCTGGTGATTGATTTGCAATATCGAAGAGTAGACTTCTGGCACTCTTTGGGTGCTGATCGAGAATTTCGTGTGCCGCCCATGCCAATGTATGGACCGATACGCTATCAGAAGTTTGAAAGAATAATAGGCACGCAGTCTTCAATTGACATTGAGCTGCTTCGAGTTTTGTGATTTTCTCAATCCTCAACACGCTATCGATACGATTAGCGACATAGTTCTTGCTAGAGCTTTCTCCTTTCATAGGCATCCATGATCGTATGATAGCAAGCGAGGTCGCGTCAAAACATAACTGCACCCCTAGGTGAATGGTCTAATAGATTTCGTCCATCGACCAGGGTAGAGTTCCGTTCGAGTCGAGGCGTGAAAGTACGCACGAACTGTAGCGGGGCTTCCGGCCATATTTATAACGTACGGAACAAGCCTCGTTAGGCTTCGTCTCCGGGGGAGTTGTCGGTCATATAGCCCGCCCCCAGTCGCAGAAGACTGCAACACTAAATTTTAGACTCACCTGCCCCCCACACAATCGGCACACTCTCCCACTGGCATGGGTCCAGGTACCATTTCCCCTTTCTAATCCCCCCGAACATCCCCTCCTCTTGACGTGGTCTCCCAAACCCGTTTCCCGGATTCATTCCATACGCTTCTCTTTAAATCAGGTCTTCCATTCTAATCGCCAAGCATGTGCGTTGATCGCGCCTCGTTCGGTTACTACTCAGGAGACTCGAGCTAACAGTCTCGACAATTGCCAGCACCCTCGCTCCGATTCTTCACACCTTGAATTGGCTATCCAACTCGTGTACAACCCCGCCTCCGCTAAGACACCCTCACAGAAAAAGCAGATTGTAACAAAGGAGTCGAAATGGGAGCACAGTGGTCGCTGAGTCAAGAGGAAGAAGACCTGCATCGCCAGCGTCTCTTTCGAAAGGCGAGAAAGGGCGACGAGAAAGCCCAGGCGGAATTACAGGAAGTCTATGGCGTGCGACTATGGTCAGAGCATGAGCGTGCAGAGTTGGTGTATGAGAATCCCCGATATGCTACCAGACGCGGTAAGCAGAAGACTTGAAAAACCGATATGCAAAAGTATGAACGCCGTGACAACCAGTTTCCGACCTGGTTGCCATCATGACGGCTCGCCACTCATGGACTGGTCCAGCATCTGCTTGTGCCATCTCACAACCGCTTCCGAAGAAAAGTGAATGGGTGTTTACCAAGCCCACCTGAACGCCGTATACTGCGCAAGCTCGTAACTGCTTGAGGGAACAGTGTGCTCCGGGTCGAGCAAGCTAATCATATAAAGAACTAAAAGGTTTTTATCCGACGACGATTACGCGA